>CAZQXE010000138.1:0-8178 GCA_964597115.1 uncultured Pirellulales bacterium
AAAGCCAATTTCAAAACAGGCAAATTGGTGTTAAGTCAATATTAACAATGGTTTATGGAGATTATAGTGGACCGAGGCTACGAAAAAACAAAGCCAATTCAAAGCCAATTTGAACGGATGACGGAAGACAGATGGCGGATGACGGTCATTTAAAAAACATGCCGGACGGGACAAAGTCCGTTTTTTGGTTAGCCCCTAAACTTGCTTTGGGGGTCATAAAACCGATGTGGTTTGTATCCAATGAAAAATAGTTACTCAAAGAGGAAAATGAGATATAATGGTTTTTCTCGTATATATTAAAACCAGTAAACAGTACTTTCATTTTGGGAGCAGATATGTCAGGTCATTCACACTGGGCGGGCATAAAATACAAGAAAGCCGCTTTGGACGCAAAACGCGGCAAAGTCTGGAGTAAAGTAGCCCGAATGATAATCGTGGCAGCGAAAAGCGGCGGAGGCGACCCGTCCGCTAACTTGACTTTGCGATATGCAATTGACAAGGCCAAGGCATCGAATATGCCGAAGGACACGATAGAAAAGGCCATCAAGAAAGGAACCGGCGATCTGGAAGGCGTCAATTTCGAAGAGGTTCTCTACGAGGGCTACGGGCCGAAGGGTGTCGCCATTATGGTCGAGGCGCTGACAGACAACCGCAACCGGACGGGGCCGGAGCTGAAGAGGCAGTTCGAAAAACACGGCGGCTCGTTGGGAACCAGCGGATGCGTTAGCTGGATGTTCAATAAGAAGGGACTTATCACAGTCAATGCCGCCAACACCGGTGAGGACCAGCTTTTAGAAATTGCTCTCGGTGCCGGTGCGGACGATATGCAAACCGTGGGAGACGTTTTTGAGATAACCTGCGAGCCGAATGCTTACGAAGAATTGAAAAAAACATTACAGGAAAAAGAAATAGCTATCGAAGTAGCTGAGATTTCAATGGTGCCTCAGAATACCATTGAGATAAACGATGAGCACACAGCTAAGAAAATAATTTCGCTAATGGACGCTTTCGAAGACCACGACGATGTCCAGAATACATACGCGAATTTCGATATACCCGACGAGATAATAAGCAGCGTCAGTCAATAACCGACATGCTATGGAGACGGCTGGATGGAAAGAAGCGTGACTTTATCTTGTGCGAACTGGTATTTATCTTCGCCGATTCGGCTGGTAACTTCTTTTCTTTCCGGGTACATTTGCCGAAACTGGGAGCGATATTTATCCTCAATCTCAATCGCATTTTTATACTCCTCAACGGCGGTGTCGTTTTTGTCCAATTGCTCGGCGATTTGGGCCAGCTTGAAATGCAGTCGGCCGCAACCAGGATAATGCTCAACCGCGAGCGAGGCTGTATCGAAAGCTTTGCTCAACCAAATGGTTTTCTCCTGCTGTGTCGAGACCTCTGCGAGCAGGTAATAAACCTCGGTCAATCGTTCGAAGTTTTTGAAAACTGCATTATTTCGCTCGATTGCGGCCTTAAAACATTTCTGGGCCTCAGTCAGCAGTTGCCTGTCCTTTTTCGGTGTCAGCTTAAATTGATGCAGATACAATCGGCCATTCTGAGATAGCGCATCTGAACTTAACGGATCATCTTCGGCAGCACGATCCAGGAACCTGTGAGCATCATCGAACCGGCCGAGTTGAATCGCCTTATGAGCCTGCTGGATTCCGGTTATACTCTTAGCTGTGGGAATAAAAGCAAAAGTAAAGTAGACCCAGATTATAACCACAGAGGCACCGATTATAATTATCTTCCCGACTGGATAGGATTTAACGACCAAACAGGGACGGGATTTTTGATGGTAATCTATCGCAATCAGACATGCCAGTATTGCCCAAAATGTAGTAAACACACCCGGCTCAAATATGGCAAAGTCTATTAAATTATGCAGCGCAACTCCCAGAAGCGCACAAAAAAGAACAGCAGCGGTTTTCGGATTCCAAATTTCTGATTTCGCATTTGTCACATCTCTTAGCGGGGCTGTTAAGACCAGAAAGCCTATAACAAAAAAGGCAACGGGTGGGATATAAAATCTCAGCGTGGTGTAAATAACCAATGCTAAATCGTCCATTGATACCGGCATCCACGCAGGTCGGGTCAGAAAAATCAGAGCTGATATGATAACCAGAAAAATTATAGCCAAAGTTCTAAAAGGCGGCCCGGTCTGTTTGGTCGTTGGCAGCTTGGTCGTTGGATTTGGAGAAAGCGTTTTCCACAGCGGTATGAAAAGCATAGCAAGAAGCGCAACAAGACCAAGGGGGCCGTATTGTGTCAGGACGCTGAGCGGAAAATTATGCGGATCCGCAACAGACTCCAGAGCTGAAGCCGGCTTGTAGTGGGGATAGAAATGTCCAAAATTGCCGGGGCCGACACCGGCGAGCGGACGGTCGGCATACATCTTCGCCGAGGCGTGCCAATACTGCCACCTTACGAGCATGGAACTGCCGCCCGGCAGGCGATCGTGATTCAATCCATACCAGACAACAATCAAACAGCCCGCAACAGCTATTAACAAGCAAGTGAGCAATATGGCTCTTTTATGAGTCTTCAAACGATTGCCAAAGCCAAGGTATGTAACGAATGTCACTGCGGTAAAGAGCCAGCCGATAATTGCACCTTTGCTGCGTGTAAGTACCAGGCCGAATAATATAGCCGCCGTGATAAGACCAGTGTAAAAAAGATGTATGGGGCGAAACGAATTGGATTTTCGATTTTTAAATTTTTCGATAAACAAAGCGATAGCAGCGAAAGAAGCCATCAATAAAAACGAGCCGGCGGAATTGCTCGTGGTAAAAAAGCCACAAATTCCCCTTGTATAGAGTCGATGCTCAAAAAGAAAATGCTTGAAAGTGCCGGGCTCTATGCCGAGCGGTTCGAGCATGGCTTCCGGGGTTTGCTCATATTGCTCAATAGTCATCTGGTTACTAATAAAAAATTGCTCGGCACACTGATAAGCTGTTACCACGCCCAAAGCACCAATGACACACAGTAACAATTTTATTTTTATGTGTGAGTCCAGTATCTGCACGAGCAGCACAGCCATAAGCACCGGGGCCAAAAACGTAGCTACATTCGTTATTGCAAGTCTTTTATCCGATGCCGCAAAGCCGGCGATGATGGCAGCCACAAAGAATATAACCAGGCCGATTTCTATGCCGGTGAAACGATAGAAAAATCTCCTGCCACAAAAACTCCACACAAACCACAGGACAAATGCGAATATCAGCAAAGCCGATACCGACAAACTATAAAGGCTGTCAGCGATATTGCTCGGGAGCGTGGAAGATTGCACCGCGGGGCCTTCGGTAAACATTACACGAAGCGCTATCACAGAAAGACACAAAGCAAGCAGAACATATTCGAAGAACAGCAAGGCTTTGCTTTTAGATATACTCTGATTAGTCAGTGGATCTGTCATTTTTAACGGTCATCTCAAAGACGGCGATAATTGACAACACCATAATTGTCTGAATGAAAATCAGAATTGCGCCGGCCAGATTGACCTGGTACAGGAAAATCGCACCGAGGCCCGTGCAAAGCGTAGCCAGATATAGCGTCAGAACTGTTTGGGTATCGGTCAGACCGTGCCTTTTCAATCTGTGCGAGAAATGCTGGGTGTCACCGACAAATGGGCTCTTGCCCTGGCTTATCCTCAGGATAGTCACACTCATAAAATCATAGAGCGGAACTGCCATAACCACAAGCGGCAAAAAAACCGGATAAAACGGCCCACTGTGCGCTTCATTATAATATGTTGTACGTAAGGTTAGAAGTGCAACAAAAAAGCCTACTACAAGCGAGCCGGCATCACCCATGAAGATTTTCGCCGGCGGAAAATTAAATACTAAAAAACCCAACAGCGTTCCTATAAAAACAAGCGTCAAACCACCGATAAAAACCTGTCCATTCAAGGCGGCAGCAGTGAAAAGAATACCGCTTGTAATCACAGCAATGCCGGCAGAGGCACCATCCATATTATCAAGAAAGTTAAAAGCATTAATAATCAGAACTATCCATACTGCAGAAAGAACAGAGGTAATCATCTTGTTTTCTATAAAAAACTCGACACGAATATCGGCTGATGCCGCGGCAACTATTGCAACCACGAACTGAACAGCAAGTTTGAAGAACGGGCCGAGGTGCTTCTTGTCGTCCCAGAGACCGAGAACGAATAGGACAAAAACAGCAAACAGAACAATCAGGAGCTGGCCTATTCTGCTTAAAAAACCGGCCGTATGAATGGTAACAGACTCACCGAGCCAGTTAAGGTGGCCCGGTACGATGAGGAATTTTACGATTGCTATAGAACTAAGGATAGTGATTAAAATTGTGCCGGCAATTGCAATGCCACCACCGAGCGGCACAGTCCTTTCGCCAAATCTGTCCTTCATAGGCTTTGCAACAAGACCAAAACGCAAAGCGAGAACCTTAACCAGGCCGGTTAGAAATAACGACAGAAAAAACGAGCCGACTAAGAGAATTATTGCTAATACAGTCAACGTTTGAATTTTAGATACCCTTTCATCAATTCGATGATTCGGTTCAAGATCATATCAGCCAGGATTTTCCATTTTAGTATACACAGCCACGGTGACGAAACTGAGCCGCATTAGGATAACTTACGAATATTGTAATTGCAATCATTCCCGGTCTTTTATTTACAGAAGCCAATACTAAACATTTAAAAGACTGCTCGGTTAACGTTCGATTTCTGTAGCTGTTCAAGGAGTCGGTTTCTGACCTTGTCGAAAAACTCGAAGTAGCATTGCTGCCTGTAATCAGGGTAAGTGTAGTCGAACGGCCGCCAGGAACCTTTGTCAAAAAGCAGCGTTACTTCGGCATAGATTTTTTTCCCTATATATATACGATGGGAATAGTTTTTTGTTGTGGCTAAGATGAGTTTGGAAGGCTCAATTATGCCGGGATCGAAGTTTACCGGCCTGGGTACAGGACGCGCCAGTATTTTTGCCAATTTTTGCTCAAGTTTGTTCGCACGGAGTTTTATCTTGGCCAATACACCCGGATGGATAAGCCGCTCTATGCTTATAAAGTGCCTTAAGATATTCGGACCGGTCTGATTTTTATAATAATCGGTTTTGTCAAACGGCCATATATCACTTACCAAATCTATCCTGCCGAACTTGTCCTCTATTGTTTCTATCGCAGCATGCAAAGACTTATTGTCAGCGGCTAAAATGCCGATTATCAATTTTACCGGCTTAGGCTCCTTCAACTCCCACATAATTAAACATCACAAATTTGTACTGCCTGTGTCAAAGACGTCAACGGATCACGTTTGGGAACAAACTCATGTGCGACATAACCTTTGAAGCCGGTCTCAACAATCGCACGCATAATAGCCGGGTAATACAACTCTTGTGTATCATCGATTTCATTCCGGCCCGGATTACCGCCCGTATGGTAGTGGCCGATGTAATCCTTATACGTTTGAATCGTTCGGATTATGTCGCCTTCCATTATCTGGGCGTGGTAAATGTCGTACAAAATCTTCACTCGTTCCGAGCCGACACCTTTACACACATTCACACCCCATTTCATATTGTCGAACATATAGTCTTTATGGTTCACCTTGCTGTTGAGATATTCGAGGCATATTGTTACTTTCTTCTGTTCCGCATGGCCGACAACCTGCTTAAGAGCGGTAACGGCATTTTCGACTCCCACCTCATCGGCCATACCTTCCCTGTTACCGGGGAAACTAATAACGTTGGGAAAACCATTCTCCGCGGCGGCATCGATGGCCGCACGAATTTTAGCTAGACACTCAGCGTGATTTTCCGTCCTGTTTATTCCCTTGGTCAGCCCGTGAGTTTCGACCATGGAACAAACCAATCCGTGCTTCTTAAGAGTTGGAAAATCGTTCGGTCCCATCAAATCAATGGCCGTCATACCCATTTTTTTAACGGCCATACAGAATTTATCAAGCGGGATTCTGCCATAGCACCACCTACTAACCGACTGATTAATTTGTCCTTTTTTTACCATGTTTTCAACCTCGTCAATGCTAATGGCCGGCGCTTTATTAGCCAATACTCCGGCGATTGTACTCGCAGCCACCAGTGAGGAATTGCGGATAAAAGTTCTTCGGGAAAATCTGTCATCTTTCATAAGCTCTCTCCTTAAATTTCGTAAAAAAGTCTCTCCGTCTGATATTACTTTAAGCGTTCAACTGTTCTTTTAGTTCGTTAACAAGCTTAATAATTCTTTCCGTTGCCTTCTTGACAGAAACTTTTTGGTTTTCGGATTCGGCGCGTAGCTTTATCTCAACATTACCCTCAGCGAGGGCCTTTCTACCGACGGTGACTCTAACGGGTATGCCAATCAGGTCGGCATCCTTGAACTTTACGCCCCCGCGCATGATACGGTCGTCAAGCAGCGTATCAATTCCGGCAGTAAGCAATTGCTGGTAAATCTCTTCAGCCGCCTTTGCTACTTCTTCATCGTCCTGATTAACGCAGGTAATCAAGACCTCAAACGGAGCGATGCTAATCGGCCAAATAATGCCGTTATCGTCATTACCAAGCTCTATAGCCGAGGCAAGAATTCGATTTACGCCTATACCGTAACAGCCCATAAGGCAGGGTTTCTCAGTGCCTTGCTCGTCAAGAAATTTCGCGCCGAGTTTTTCGCTGTACTTGGTTCCAAGCTTAAAGACCTGGCCAACCTCGATACCTTTCTTAAACAGCAGCTTTTTGCCGCCATGCGTGTCACCTTCCTGGGCAAAGCGAACATCCGCAATGATAATATTATCGCCTTCAAGCGGAAAATCTCTGCCGGGTACAACATTTCTTACATGATAGTCGGTCTTATTGGCTCCAGTTACCCACACGGGCATTGCTACCACTGCGTAGTCTATAAGAATAGTATCTACTTTGTCTGCTATTCCGACAGGTCCGGCAAATCCGACTTTTGCACCCGTAGCTTTTTCTATCGTGGCTTCATCGGCCAGCTCAATGTGTTTGCCCCCAAAAGCCAGCCTTAACTTTTCCTCATTAACATCATGGTCACCACGAACAAGTGCTGCTACTGTCTTTTCACCGGTTGAATAAATGAGCGTTTTTACCATCTGCTCAGGTTTTGTCTTGAGAAAGTCACAGACTGCCTCAATGCTGCCGATATTTGGAGTATGGATTTCTTCAATTGGCGGGATTTCAGAATTCGATTGCTCCTTTGGCAAAGGGTCAACAGCCGCCCTTTCGAGGTTCGCTGCATAAGAGCCGTCTTTGGTAAAAACGATAGTATCTTCACCGGATTCACAGGGAACTGTGAACTGGTGCGATCCGGAGCCGCCCATCTCGCCGGATTCCGCCTCAACAATGACATACTCAAGACCACAACGTTTGAAAATTCGACAATATGCGTCATACATTTTTTTATATGATTCATCGAGACTCTCAGGATCGGCATCGAAACTGTAAGCATCCTTCATTATAAACTCACGGGACCTTATTGCGCCAAAGCGCGGACGGAATTCATCACGGAATTTGGGGCTTATCTGGTAAAGATTGAACGGCAACTGCTTGTATGAATTTACTTCACCGGCGGCCAGAAATGTAAAAACCTCTTCGGCTGTAGGGCCTAACACACTTCCCTTGCCGTGCCGGTCTTCAAGGTGAAACATTGTTGGACCGTAATCAATACTGCGACCCGTTTTTTGCCATAGCTCGAGTGGCTGCATTGACGGCACGAGAATCTCCTGGGCACCCGCCCTGTTCATTTCTTCGCGAACTATAGCGATAATCTTTAGCAGGCCACGCCAGCCGAGCGGCAGATAAGTATATGTACCGCTGGCAACTTTGCGGGCCAGGCCGGCACGAATCATCAGTTTATGGCTGGCTACCTCTGCATCCGCAGGAATTTCCTTGACCGTCGGTATAAACATCCGGCTGTATCTCATATTCGGTCCTTAGTGCCTCATGAATGATTTTTTGCCAAATCAAAATTTATCGCATATGAAGAATACCTATAGCCTATAAGATAACGTTTTGCAAGGATATTTCGTGACCTTCCAAGCAACAGCATGACAAGCAGAAATTTACGCTCAATTTTCTTGCAATATCGGCTTTTACACTGTAAAGTGCAAAAGAGTAGATTTGTTTTAGAAAAAGTCAGGGCGATTAGCTCAGCTGGTAGAGCAGCTGACTCTTAATCAGC
>CAZQXE010000139.1:0-8116 GCA_964597115.1 uncultured Pirellulales bacterium
CAAAGTGATTTCTTTATCGAGCAAGCGTCTGCAATATGTAGGAAAACAGAGAATATTTTGTCTTCTTCCAATTTCTGCTAGCTTAGCTTCTGTCTCTTTGCGAAAAGCATCTGGAGGTATATATTGCAGGGCATCTTTGTTATCGGGTGTTTTAGTCTCTTTCCAGTTCTTTCTGTAAAAAACAGGAATAAGGTTTTTGATTGTCTCTGTGATATTACCTTCTTTCGGATGTGCTTCAAGTCTCTGCTCCAGACTACGCTTAAAAGATGCAAAAAAAGTCTCTAGAGATTTGACATGTAAAAATAAATATACTGTAACATCCATAAGCCTTATTTTGCGATGAGGCATATTCTCCCACTCAAGCATAATCTTTCGAATTTCGATTGGCTCCATTGAAAACGATATAGCATTTCCAAAATTTTGCGTGCGGCAATAATCTTCCCATGAATAAAGTTCGGGTACAAATAGCAATGGTCTCAAAGCCTCGATGAATAATTCAGGTTTATATCTGCCCACCTCACAGACCAAACCTAAGAAAGCCACCGACTCCGACTTAGCCAAAATCTGTTTGAGGATGGGTGAAACAACTTGCTCCTTGTCTATGCACTCGTACAAATATTTTTCAAGTGCCATAAGGGCAGATGCAATTACGTCAGAACAAAAGGCATTGCCACGATGCCAATTGTAAATTCTTGTACCTCCAAAAAATTGCTTGTTTTCTCCATTTATATTAAGTTCTATTGGCTTGTTGTTGTCCGTGCGTTTGGTTTCAAGTAGCTTTTCTGTGGCAAAATCAACAAGGTGAATTATTGTATCAAGTCCGTATTCCTCGTTGTATCTAAGGAAATTTAAAAATGGCCCTTTGTGCCAACCACGAGGCCGGAAAATTTGGCGCAAGTGCTGGAGTTCGATATCTGTGTCCATCAAATGATAATCGTCATAATCACTCTTTGGTCTTCTCAGGTCGATTATCAAAGACAAGACGATTTCTTTGACAGACTGTGGTCGTTTGACAATTAAAGGTAGGAGTGAATCAGAGGATAAGCATACATCCTGAAATGCGTCATCTACTCTATTCCTGGGACCATCGGGCCAAGGCTCTGGTACTTCTGCTGGCAGCGAATAACCTGGACCATACACTGTGGTTTTTGAACCTGGTTTCTGGTAATCTCCGACCTCGCCAGATGCGACATCTTCAGGTACTATTCGCCCACAAGCCTTCAAAGCCAACTCAACAACTTCATCAGGAAATTCCAGAGCTGCGTACAGTGCTGAACCATATCTGAGTTTGTCTTGTTGATCTCTTGATCTATATGGATGTGCTTTTCTTCTTTCATATGTCGCATTGCCCACTGCCAAAGCGAGTTCTGCGACTTCTCTGCGGAGAGGAAAATCTGGAGGTGTCCATCGGAGCCAAGTTCTGGCAACCTCCGCTATTTCGGAAGGCACAATCTCTACAAGGTTTTCCTTATGTTTAGACAAAAACATTAATACGGATGGCCAATAAATCCATAGTGGTATGCGATCTATAGTCCTAGCTATGGATATATAGTCTTTTCCTATGCTACTTCCAAATTGTATATGGCTAGGATTAGGACATGTGGCGATAATAAGAAATCTTTTGAGCAAGCGTATAAGAAGTTCGCCGCTGTTCTTTATAAGAAGCGAATAAACTGTTTCTAACAATTCTTCTGAATTGGCAGCAAAAATAATAGAATCCAGTAGATAATCTTTAATGAAATCATATTGATTAATGGCATTACACCAGTTCTCTGTATCCTGTTTCTGCTCTATCAAGTACAAGCCATATAGGCGTATCGCTTTGTGCCAAAAAGGATTTAGCGCCCTATCCCTTAAATAGTTCTCAATATTTGATTCATGATCAATTATGCTCTGACATCTTGCCCAATCAGCATACAAATCATGTTGAAACGAAATTCGGCCACGATCTTCCGTGCAAATTCCTTCATCATCCAAGATTCTCAGATATGATGCTTCATCAGGTTTGTACTGCGTTATCGGCGTGGTGAACTCGCCCTCGTCCGCTTGAAGTTCTGCCATTCTCTGGATGAGCAACAGCAAGGCGTAGCCTTCATCACAACTATTCTTTATTAACTCCCAAAGCCAATTGATTATATCAGTTTCACCAATCCAACTTACATCTTCGCTAAGTTTCTTGCTCTGCATTCCCCTAACAAGCAAGTCAATAATCTTAGGTACTTCGACCAGTTGTCCCAACCGGGCTCTACTGGAGAGGCTTTGAATCTTCGGAAAAGATTTGTAGACAAGATCGAGTTCGCCTTTTTCCAAGTATCCAATCGTACAAGTCTCGATAGCATCTGTACTGGCAAGCCCTAAAAGCTCTCGTTGAATTCTCTCCCAATGCTCAGCTCGGCAGGTAATCAGTACCTTCCAAGGATTTGCGGGAAAGATTGCATTGAAGAGTCTTGCCAATTGCTTAAAATCATCCTCTCCCCTTAATCGTTCTGCTCTGTCGAGTACGAGCAAACCGCTTGAACTCGCAAGATTCGACAACACTTCACACAGCGAGTGTCTCAAACCAGGAATTCTATTCCCTGTAAATATTCGACCATTCTTCAATTCGTCAGAATTTATCCAGACGACAGTGCCATTTTCCAACAAGTGCTGTACGTACAGTTTGGCAAGAACTGTCTTACCCGTACCGGAGTCACCCAGTAGTGCAACTACGTCTGCCTTTTCGAATCTGGCAGACAAATCAGCTTTCTGCTTTTCCTTTTGCAATGTCAGCGAGCCACCAATTGTGGTCTTGATGACCTTAATGTTTTCGCTGGACCAACTGCGCAGCTTTCCCCAATCGCTCTCGTAATCTGGAAAATCCTTCAGGAAATATGTTGCTCTTAATTTGTCTACCAGTTTCGCTCTATCGAGACAACCTCCGCTGTTTTCTCTAATGATTCTGAGAATCGATTCCCAGAGTTTTCTTGCCTCGACAAGGTCGCCGCTGGCAAGTAGGCTGCGACAAATGGAAATAGATTCTTTTTCCTTGTCACTAACGTCGTTCCCAAAATCGAATTCTAAGACATAAATTCGCTTGAGAATATCTGCTGGTCCAAACGAATGGCCGCTATCTCTTGCTAGACTCTCGGGGCATTTAAAGCTCCAAAACAGCGACTGTGCTTCCTTGGACACATAACCTTTTACTCTTATGTTATTCTGGAGGTCATGAGGCTCTTGACTTTTGGCTAACTTTAGAAGTGTTTGAATATTCGTTTTTTGGGGAGATGGTTGCGGCGAAGTAATCAACCCCATATAGTCAGAAGCCGGATCAAAGGATGGACCGTCAGAGCAAAGGAACTGTTCCCAAATATCCTCCACAAAATCACTGGGGGCAGACTCCCTTGAGAATTGTGCATTGCTCTTTACCGATAATGCAATTTGATTTGTCGATGCTTCTGAATGAACAGTAAGGACTATATCGTCCAAATAGATCTCTTTGACTCTTCGTTGGCGGCATATCTTGACTATTGTTCCCCTACCAGCACCAAATGGCTCGGTCGCAGCAAGCATGTTCACTGCGTAGTATGCACCAACCTCTTCTTCAAAACTGAATCCTTCACCGCTTGTCTGTTTGACAGTGGCAACTTTTTTCGCCATTTCGCCATTTCCTATTTGTGTTTCCTTCATGATGCAAATCTCGCGAGAACCTGAGTTTAGCACTACAGATATGGAAAATCAAGCAGAAATTCGCAAGGCGGTGATTAAAAGAGGGCAGTTACGGCTGCCAGTCGAAGCCTTTTATGCCGCCTGTGCCATAGGTATGGATTGTTCCGTCACGACGACATGCCGGATGCCGGATCAGATTATCAGGGATAATCTTGACCTTTTATGCCGCGGATTGTTAGATTTGCGTTCGGTAGGCCATCGCGTGCCGGGCGGATTTCCTCAGCCTTCAAAAATCTCACCTGCCCATCTGCGAAAAGAAAATTCCGAGAACCTTCCCACGTCCACCAGCCGGTGTCGCCATCGACAGGTTCATGATTACTTAGCCATTCGCCGATGAGAATCTTCCCCGACGGCCTGGCCACGTCCGAGCTTCGCTGTGGAATTGACGGCTGAGGATTTTGGTACGTATCGGCAGGGCTGTTCATATCGTCGATCTGCTCCGGGCTGTGGTAAAACGCCATCGAGTAGGCATAACTTGTGGATTCGTAATTTTCTTCCGCGACGAGATCCTGCGGGCAAAACAGGACCGAAGGACTGTTCGCATCGATATTGCCGCCGATATAAGGCTCGACGAATGACCGCCAGCCGCGTCCCATCCACAGCCAATAGCCTGCCGGCAGCGGGTCCTGCGCGCAGGGGTAGGTGCTGTCATTACTATTAACGTACAGGTTCATCGCCACGTTGATTTGTTTGAGATTGTTGGTACATGCCAGCCGCATCGCTGAGAATCTGACCTTTCTAAGCGAGGGCATAAGAATCCCCATCAGCAGCGAAATAATCGCAATAACAACAAGCAATTCAATCAGAGTAAAGCCAACTCTCGTTGAATTTCTATACCTAGGGCATAAAATTTCTAAATTCGAATTTCTAAACAAATTCGAAATAGAAATGTTCCAATTTTTAAAACTTGTTGTTTTGGGCATTGTAGTTTTGGTAATTAGATATTGTTTCGTATTTAGTCCTTGGGACTCCTTACGGAGGATTTAGAGTTTAGTATTTTTTTAGCTATAAGATGCTTGATTCTCGCTTCTCGTAATTAACTCCCATAGGGGATGGCATAGCCACAATTCACGAATCAATAGTCAATAGTCAATAGTCAATAGTCAATGATCACTGCACGGTGACGCTTTTTGCGAGGTTTCGTGGTTTGTCGACATCGTGGCCGCGAAGGACAGCGGCGTGATAGGCCAGCAATTGCAGCGGCACCACGGTCAACATCGGCTGCAAAAGCTCCGGCGCATCGGGGATGGTAATCAAATAGTCGGCATGCTGCTTGATATTCTCGTCACCCTCGGTTGCAACTACGATGGTCTTGCCGCCACGTGCTCTGACCTCGGCGATGTTGCCCATAATCTTATCGTATTGCGGTCCGGCTGTACCGATGAAAACCGCCGGCATGTTGTCGGCAATCAAAGCGATAGGGCCGTGCTTCATCTCGGCGGCAGGAAGTCCCTCGGCATGAATGTAGCTTATCTCTTTCAGCTTCAACGCACCTTCGAGCGCGACCGGATAATTAAAGCCTCTGCCTAAGAAAAGCCAATTGTCCTTATCGATATTTGCCGATGCGATTCCTTTAATGTGCTCGGATTGAGTAAGTATCTGTTCGATTTTGTCGGGGATTTGTGAAAGCTCGTTCATGAGCGTGTTCGCTTCGCTACTGCTGATGTGTCTTCTTCTGCCTAACTCGATGGCCAGCATAGTCAGGACCGCCACCTGTGTGGTGAACGCTTTTGTACTGGCGACACCGATTTCCGGGCCGGCGTGTAAATATATCCCTGCATCGGTGGCACGTGCGATGGAAGAGCCGACGACGTTAACGATACCGAGCACGGTCGCCCCTCGCTCTTTTGCTTCCTCTACTGCTGCGAGAGTATCGAGTGTCTCGCCCGATTGGCTTATTGATATAACGACGGTGCCATCCTCGATGATCGGATTGCGATATCGAAATTCGCTGGCGTATTCGGTTTCGGCGGGGATGCGTGCCAAATGCTCGAACAGAAATTCTCCGACCAGGCCGGCGTGAAATGCGGTTCCGCATGCGGTCAGGATGAGTCGTCTGGTGCGTGTCAGGTCCCGCAGGTACGAAGCTATGCCGCCGAGTCTGATCCTGTTGCTTTGATGGTCGATTCTGCCGCCCATGCAGGTGCCGAGTGCTTTGGGCTGCTCGAAAATCTCTTTGAGCATGTGGTGCTTGAAGCCGCCCAGCTCGATTTGTTCCAGTGAGAATTCGATGTGCTGAAGGTCCTTGGTGACGGTGACATTGTTAATCGTCTTGGTATTAAATCCCTCTGAGCTGATGGTGACCATTTCGTTGTCGGCCAGGTATATCGCCTGGGTTGTGTGCTCCACGATTGCGGCCGCATCCGAAGCCAGGATATACTCGTTGTCACCGACTCCCAAAATCAGGGGGCTTCCCTTTTTGGCGCCGATGAGAGTATCGGGAAAATCCGAACAGACGATTGCCAGGCCGAAGGTGCCGTGCAGTTCCCGAAGGGCCCGCTGGACCGCCCATTCGAATTTGTTCTGGCCATCATTCGGTGCCTGCTCTTCGCCTTCGTTGCAGTGGGCGTAGAAATAGCCGATCATGCTTGCTATCACTTCGGTATCGGTTTCGGTTACAAATTCGGCCCCTTCGTTTAGCAGCCACGTTTTCAGCGTGCTGTAGTTTTCGATAATGCCGTTATGAACGACAGCGATTTTGCCGGTGTAGTCTATGTGCGGATGTGCGTTGGTTGTATTTGGCTTGCCGTGCGTTGCCCAGCGTGTATGGCCGATGCCGAGCCCTTCGTTGGCGTTAGGCTCGTCCAGAATCGCTTCGAGGGCGCTGATTCTGCCGCTGGTTTTCTGAATTCTTATCGCACCGCTGCCCAAAAGCGCCACGCCCGCCGAATCATAGCCGCGATACTCAAGTCGCTTTAAGCCCTCTACGAGGATTGGTTGCGCAGTTTTCCTGCCAAGATATGCTACTATACCACACATTTGCTGTTTACTATCTCCCGCGGATTATTTAATATAGTCGTTTTGCCTTTATGGCCTGTCGGTAAATAGTAAGTCGTAAACGGTAAATTGTCAATATTAAAAAATATGATAGTAGTTATCGATTATAATGTAGGAAACGTCAAAAGCGTCTGCAACGCGTTTCGGCATATCGGCTGTGAGGTGGTGCTCAGTTGCGAGCCCAAGGCTATCGAAGACGCTACGGGGCTGGTTTTGCCGGGTGTTGCCGCCTTCGGCTACGCGGTAAACGCTCTGGGCTCCCTTGCCGAGCTGATAAAAAAAGTCGCTCTTTCCGGCATGCCGCTTTTGGGTATCTGCGTTGGCTACCAGATGCTTTTTGAGACGAGCTGCGAATATGGCCGGCACGATGGTCTGGGATTAATCTCCGGCAGCGTTGTGCCCTTACCGGCGGGGCGGGTGATTCCGCACATGGGCTGGAACGTGGTGAAACTGCCGGAAGATATGGATTTGTTCGCCGGGCTTGAAAGTGAAAAGCATTTTTATTTCGCGCACTCGTTCTATGCCGAAGTTGCGGATGATCGGGCCAAAGTCGCATTTACCGATTACGGTTTTGATTTGCCGGCTTCGGTCCAGAAGGCGAATATTTTCGGCACGCAATTTCACCCGGAAAAGAGCGGCAAAACAGGATTGAAAGTCCTGCATAATTTTTATGACATTTGTAAACAAAATACGAACTTATGTTGACAAGAAGAATTATTCCCTGTCTTGATGTTAAAGATAACCGCGTC
The DNA here is from genome assembly GCA_964597115.1 of uncultured Pirellulales bacterium. GTDB lineage: Bacteria > Planctomycetota > Phycisphaerae > Sedimentisphaerales > Anaerobacaceae > CAZQXE01. The sequence continues at coordinate 7,452 of CAZQXE010000139.1, forward strand.
GTTAAGGGCATCAATTTTCTGAATCTCCGCGATGCGGGCGACCCCGTGGAATTGGGTGCGCGATATAGTGACACCGGGGCCGATGAGCTGGTGTTCCTCGATATTACCGCCACGATTCGCTCTCGCAAAACGATAGTCGAGCTTGTCGAGAAGGTCGCCGAAAATGTCTTTATCCCGTTCACGGTAGGGGGCGGCATACAATCAGTCGAGCAGATGGATGAGCTGCTGCGAAGCGGCGCCGAAAAGGTTTCGGTAAATACCGCTGCCGTTGAGAATCCGAACCTGCTCACCGAAGCAGCCCGGCGTTTCGGCAATCAATGCGTTGTGCTTGCAATTGATGCCCGCCGGTCGAAGACGGACGACGGAGGACAGAGAACAGAGGACGGAAAACAGGCAACCGAATCCATCCGTCATCCGTCATCCGCCATCAGTCCTCCGAAGTGGCGGGTCTGCGTTAAAGCCGGCTCGGAACCGACCGATATTGACGTGGTCCAATGGGCTGTTAAGGGCGAAAAATTAGGCGCAGGCGAAATCCTGCTGACTAGCATGGACGCCGACGGCACAAAAGCCGGCTACGACAACGAGCTTAACAAGGCAGTGACAGATGCGGTCAATATCCCTGTAATCGCATCCGGCGGGGCGGGGACATTGGAGCACCTTTACGA
>CAZQXE010000140.1:0-3707 GCA_964597115.1 uncultured Pirellulales bacterium
GCGACGACGGCAAGGCAACCGTAAAAATGGTAATCACAAACAAACAGGATCAAAAACGCGAGCGGGAATTCAACATTCTAAGGAAGGATATGGAAGACGGCGGCGACCAGAAATATTTTGTGTACTTCCAAAATCCGCCGGACGTCCGCAAGATGGCTTACATGGTTCACAAGCGCGCCGATCCTAATAAAGACGATGCCCGGTGGCTATACCTACCCGCCCTTTCTCTGGTTAGAAGAATCGCTGCCGGTGATAAACGCACCAGTTTTGTTGGCTCGGACTTTTTGTACGAAGATGTTTCAGGCCGAAGCCTCGAAGAGGACACCCACGAGCTTATCGAAACAACGGACGAATTATTTGTCGTTAAAAATGTTCCGAAGCAGCCGGATACTGTTGAGTTTAACTATTACAACGTTTCAATAGATCGCAAAACTTTTGTGCCCATGAAGATGGAGTTTTACGATAAAGACAACAAGCTCTATCGCACTATCGAATCTGCGAAAGTTGAAATGATTCAGGACTTTCCTACCGTAGTTAAGTCGGTCGTGACAAATCTCAAAACCGGCAGCAAAACGGTTATGGAATTCAGCAAAGTCAAATACAATATAGGTCTAAAGGACATATTCACAGAACGATACCTGCAAAGACCACCGCGAGAGGCAATCAGATGAGTCGTACCAGAACAATAGCTATATTACTGGTAATTTTTGTTGCTATGGTAGCCACGTTGCCGGTTGTAGCCGTGGCTTCTGATGAAAACGAGGATTCCGACGCGTCAGGATTCTTCTCCAAGCTGCCGGTAGAGATGCACGGATTTTATGAGATAAGAGGGGGATATCGCCTGCAAAATGACAAATACGAAAAAGATATGTCGATTATGGAAAATCGCTTTCAGCTCGATTTGTTTTCGTATCTTGACTGGGGCGACTTTACATTCAAAGGAGATTTTATTGGCGATTTAGTCACCGAGCAGGGCCACTTTGATCTGCGCGAGATAAACATATTCGCCAGACCTAAGGATTTTATGGACGTGAAGGTTGGAAGGCAGATTCTGACCTGGGGAACGGGAGACCTTGTTTTTATCAACGATATGTTCCCCAAAGACTGGCAGTCTTTTTTCGTCGGCAGGGACACCGAATATCTCAAAGCTCCCTCCGATGCAGCAAAGGTGAGCTTGTTCGGCGACTGGGCCAATCTTGATATCGTGTATACGCCTAAGTTTGATCCGGACCGTTTTATAAACGGGCAGCGCATTTCATACTGGAACCCGAATCTTTTCAGGCTGGCCGGCCAGGATGCGATAATCCATACCAACAGGCCTGATCGCTGGTTCAGAGATTCCGAGATTGCAGCGCGATTGTATAAGAACATCAAGAATTACGAGCTGGCCCTCTACGGTTACTACGGCTACTGGAAAAGTCCCGCCGGCCAGGATGTTACTATGAGCCAGGCACTCTTCCCGGACTTGAACGTCTATGGCGCAAGTGCTCGCGGGGCGGTGGGCAAAGGTATCGGCAATCTGGAAGTTGGCTACTATGAATCAGCCGATGACCGAAGCGGCAACAATCCTTTGATTAACAACTCCGAAATGAGATACCTCGCAGGCTATACGCAGGAAATTGGAAGAGATTTTACGATGGGCCTTCAGTACTACGTCGAGCAAATGCTGAATTTCACCCGGTACAGAAGAAATCGAATGTCGGGACCAGCACGTGATCAGTACAGACACCTGATAACGTTGCGATTGACAAAGCTTTTGATGAATCAGAATATGCGATGTTCGCTGTTTACTTATTACTCGCCCACAGATAAAGACGTTTATATGCGACCGAACGTTAATTACAAAGTCAATGATAACCTGGCGATAGAACTCGGCAGTAACATATTTTTCGGCGATTACCCGAATACCTTCTTCGGCCAATTCCGGAACAATACGAATATATACATGGGCCTGCGCTACAGCTCTTGAGTCTCATCCGCTTCAGCATCGCTTTCCTGTTCGGGTACGACTACAACATTAACAGTTGCGGTTAGGCCACCCGCAAATTTCAGAGTAACCGCATGCGTCCCGACCTGCTTAATATGTTCGGGCAACTGCACAACTTCATCAGTGACTTCAAAGCCCTGCTCCCGCAGATTAGCTGCTATCTGCTGGGCGGAAACCGAGCCGAACAAATGCCCCTGCTCGTTGGCTTTGGCGGCGATAACGGCCTCCGCTCCCTCGACTGTTTTGATTGCGTCTTCGAGCCGTTTACCCTCCAGCACCCGCTTCTCTGCACGTTTGGCTTTCTCCTCAGCTATAGCTCTAATGCTGCCATCGGTCGCAAACTTCGCCAGACCCTGAGGCAGCAAATAATTTCTCGCATATCCCTCGCTGACCTCGACAACATCTCCAAGCCAGCCAAGTTTATCAATATCTTCACAAAGTAATACCTTCATATCTCATACCTCGTATCTGTTGAATTGTGTATCGTAAATCGTGCCACAAATCAAAATCAAACAGTAAACGGCAGCAATGCTATGTATCTGGCACGTTTGATTGCCCTTTTTGCTTTTCTTTGGCAACCTGCACAGTTGCCGCTGCGCTTGCGTGAATATATCTTGCCGCGATTGGTCAGAAGCTTATGCAAAGTCCCGATGTCTTTGTAATCAACGTAATCTATGCTCCTTCTGCAAAAACGACATTGTGTTTGTTCGCGAGCTCCAATAAAGCCTGGTTTTCTTCTGTTGTCATCTCTTTTTAACATCTCTTACCTCATATAATTATTCAAACAGTAACCAGTCAAAGACTGAGACAATTACCACTGACCGGCTGCCAATTAACACCTCTAAAATGGTATATCGTCTTCAGCTCTCTGCTGCTGTACTTCAGAGCCTGCATTCCTCATGCCTTGCCCCGATTGTCCTGCGCCGCCACCGCCACCGCTGATAAACTCAAAATTCTCAACGGTAACTCTGAGCTTGCTGCGCTTCGAGCCATCCTGTGCCTCCCAGCTATCAAAAGTCAGACGGCCTTCGACAAAAAGAGGATTTCCCTTCTTGCAGTATTTATTAACCACCTCGGCTCTCTTGCCAAACATTCTGCAGTCGACGAAACAGGTCTCCTCCCTTTGACTGCCGTCCTGGCCCGTCCACCTGCGATTCGTCGCCAGACCAAAGTCAACCACTGCCGTCTGATTCGGTGTATATGACAACTGAGGATCACGGGTCAGATTACCCATTAAAAACACTTTGTTAAAATTAGCCATACTTAATTCTTCTTTCTGCTTTAGCTCAAATCGTCCTATCCGACTCTACAGCTCTCCAACCTGTTCATCCAGGTACATTAGACCTGGTCTTGTTTAACTCGGTTGCCATTTTGCAATATACAGCAAAATGAAGTCACTTCTAAACTCAAGACTATAACAGCTCCGGCTCATCAGCCTTTTCAGAGTCTTCGACCTGGTCCAGCTTCGACTTCTCCGGCATAGAATCTTCCGCTACAGCATCAGGCTCTGATTCTTGTGAACCTTCCGTCTCTTCCCGGGCTTGCCCGGTTTCCTTTGCCTGCTCAGCATTATCTTCCAGCTCATCTTCTTGGTCATCGCTCATCTGCTCGTCTTTGATTTCCTGGGTCTCTTCATCAGTGTCGCCCTTGGTTTCCTGGGTCTCTTTATCAGTGTCGCCCTTGGTTTCCTGGGTCTCTTTATCAGTGTCGCCCTTGGTTT
>CAZQXE010000140.1:3807-8011 GCA_964597115.1 uncultured Pirellulales bacterium
TTATCAGTGTCGCCCTTGGTTTCCTGGGTCTCTTTATCAGTGTCGCCCTTGGTTTCCTGGGTCTCTTTATCAGTGTCGCCCTTGGTTTTCTGGGTCTCTTCATCAATGTCGCCCTTGGTTTTCTGGGTCTCTTTATCAGTGTCGTCTTCTCGTTTATCTTTCTCTTTTTCCTCCTTCGTAGCAGGAGTTTCTCTTTCTATATCCTCCGCAGTCATCTGTTCGGCGTTTAGTATCAGAACGCGCATAATTTGCTCTGAGAGCTGAACAGATTTTTCAATATCCTGAATTTTCCGGCCGTCCACCCTGAAATAGCAAAGGATATACGTCCCTCTGGTTTTACCGTTGATCGCATAGGCCAGCTTTCTATCGTCCCACTTTCTTATCGAGACAATCTCAGCCTTGGCCTTTTCCAGAATAGTGGTTATTGCCGCTATAACTCCATCCCAATCTGATCCGGCTCGGGCCGAATCAATAAGAAACATTCCTTCGTACAATTTGTTATTCGTCACAGTTTCCAAGCTAATTACCTCCCGCTAAATCACATATCGCGCATTTAGCTTCAAAGTATAAACATAACACTTAAAGGTTATTCATCATAACTATTAAACTTATTCATCGCTGTCTCGATGCCACATTCGATCCAGCATAGTACTGCATCACGCGCCTGCTCAATCGCCTCGGCCAGCAGGGGCTTTTCCGTCTCCGAGGGCTTATCGAGAACATAATCTACAGCCTCTTCATTGCCGCTGCGACCGATACCGATTCGGCAGCGAACAAACTCGTTTGTTCCAATCTTATCAATAATGTCCGCCAGACCATTATGACCGCCGGCCGAACCTTTAGGCCTGAGGCGTATCCTGCCTGTCTGGAGGTCCATATCGTCCGTTACCACGAGCAGGTTATCGACGCTGAGCCTGTAAAAACCCATCGCCGTTGCAACAACCTGGCCGCTGAGGTTCATAAACTGCCACGGCTTTAACAATATTAACTTTTCATTTGCCAATTCGCCCGAACCGAAACGAGCGCCGAATTTCTTCTTTCTCACATCTATTCCCAATGCTTCTGCCAGTAAATCAATTACCTTAAATCCGGTATTGTGTCGCGTATCTACATATTCATCGCCCGGATTACCGAGCCCGACGATCATTTTCATATCGCCCATGGTTTACCTGCATCCAGCCTGCCTCATTTTTTCTCTTCTGCGGTTTCCGTCTCTTCGTCTTCCTTAGGCTCGCCGATAACCTCTGGAGTAGCCTCTATTTCCTCTTCAACCTCTTCGGTAGTCTTGGCAGCGGCAACCAAATGGCACGTAACGACGAGCGTATCCGGTGAGCCGATAAGTTTCACACCATCCGGCAGCTCAATTTCACCGGCATGAAGGGCATCACCAACCTGCATGTCCTTCACCAAGATAAGGATCGTTTCGGGAATATTAGACACCTTGCACTCAATTTCCAAATGACTCACATGTCCCTCGACAATACCACCTTCATGCGTACCCTGGGCCGTGCCTTTGAGCTCAACCGGAATGGTTACCTTAACCGTTTCGGTTATGCTAACGCGCATTAAATCCGCATGAATGATGTTTTTGCCCAGATAGTCATACTGCAGGTCTTTGACGATTGCCTTGTCTTTCTTTTTACCGATTTGGACATCCATCAGCCGATGCCCGTGATGCAGTCCTTCGACGAAGTTATGTGCATCCAGGGAAATAGCTACCGGCTCCTGCTTATGACCGTACACAATGGCAGGTATTCTGCCTTGCTGGCGCACTTTTTGGACAGCTTTCGAGCCTGTGTGTTCTCGAATTTCCGCTTTAAGAAGTAACGATTTTGCCATATTCTTTATCCTGTATCAAACATTGTTAAACAAACTACTAACCGATTCATTTCTGTGAATTCTCTTTATAGCTTCGCCCAACATAGCTGCAACGCTCAGGACCTTGATGTTACTCATTCCTTTGGCGCGCTTAGTTAGTGGTATAGTGTTAGTGACTACTACTTCATCAATCGGGGCTTTGGCCAGTTGTTCAAATGCCTGTGGCGCAAAAACACCATGCGTCGCACCGACATATATTTTCTCGGCGCCACGTTCCTTGACCAGAGCGGCAGCACTGCAAACCGTCCCGGCGGTGGCAATAATGTCGTCGCACATCAGGATATTTCTGCCGCGGACATCACCGATGATTTTCTGAGCTTCAACCTTGCTGCCGCTGATACGCTTTTTGTGCACGATCGCCAGTTCTCCACCGAGATGCGCCGCGTATTGGGATGCGATCTTCATATTGCCCACATCCGGCGAAACTACCGTTAAATTGCTGATCTTTCTATCCCAAAAATATTTACCCAACACCAGCTCGCCCGTCAGATGGTCAACGGGAATATCAAAAAATCCCTGGAGCTGATGTGCGTGCAGGTCTATCGCCAGAACTCTGTCGGCACCGGCGGTGGTAATAATATTCGCCACAAGCTTTGCGGTAATGGGCACTCGCCCCTCGTCTTTTCTGTCCTGCCGGGCGTAACCAAAATAAGGAATAACCGCCGTAATGCGACTGGCACTGGCCCTTCGCAGACACTCTAAAAAGATTAGGAGCTCTACTAAATGCTCATCAACAGGCTCGCACGTCGACTGCAAAACAAAGCAATCTCTGCCGCGAACATCATCTTCCACCCTTATGACCTTTTCACCGTCGGGGAACCTGTCGATCTTGGCACCCCCCAGGGGAATCCCCAGATACTTGCAAACCTCACCGGCCAAAACCGGATTACTGCTGCCGGAAAATATCTTCAAGTTATCATTCAGAAACATCTGTCATAGCCTTTCCGCCCAGTTCATTTACAGTTTTTTGCGAAACAACTGTTCCGGCGTTTACGTGCGAGCCGTCTCTCAATTCAAGTGGCGCTACAAGTATGGCGCCGGATCCGACATGGGAGTTATTGCCTATGATTGTCTGGTGAATTTTTTCTCCGTCGAAGTTGGCTGTTATTGAGCCGGCGCCTATATCAACGTTTTGTCCGACCGTGGCATCACCAATGTAGCTGTGGTGTCGCGCTCGAACCCCCTCAGCTAAAGTCGAGTTCTTGACTTCCGTATAAACGCCCAACACAACATCATTTTTCAGAACTGTGCCCTGCCTCAAATAAGCGAATGGTCCGATCCGACAGTTGTCACCTATTTTGACCTCGCCGTGGATATATGTGAACGGCTCAATAACCGTGTCTCGTCCGATTTGCGCTCTTGCATCGATCCAGGTATTATCAGGATCAACTATTGTGACACCATTTTCCATCAACTTTCGTTGAATCCGTCGCTGCATAATCTTGCTCGCCGAGCTAAGCTGCTCTCTGCTGTTGACACCCACGGCCTCCTCGGGTCGAACGGCTGTAACCGCCATGACCCTATGACCTGTTGCGATGATACCTGAAACGGCATCCGTTAGATAGTACTCTTTCTTGACGTTATCAGGCTTAACCTTCTGGAGCGCTTCAAAAAGGATTTGATTATTAAACAGATAATAGCTCGGATTGACCTCGGTAACAGCCAATTGCTCTTTTGTGCAGTCACTGTCTTCGGCAATGCCCTGTATATTGCCGTATGCGTCACGGATTATTCGGCCATAACCGGTCGGGTCATCGAGAACTGCCGTGGCCAATGTCGCCGCCGATTGTCCGGCCTCGTGCTTTTCTATCAGTGTCTTCAAGGTCTGGGTCCGAATCAGGGGTCCATCACCACAAAGTACCAGCGTCTCACCCTGGAAATCTTTAAGATGTTCTTTGCAGCACAAAACTGCATGGGCGGTTCCCAATTGTTCTTGTTGCCGGACCCAGACAATATCATCGGCGCTGCCGAATTGTTCTTTGACCTGCTCGGCAGAGAAACCGACCACGACATATATATTCACCAAGCCGATCTCACGGCAGGCATCAAGCACGTATGCCAGCATAGGCCGACCACATACCTCATGCAGCACCTTCGCCAGTTCGGTGTTCATCCTCTTGCTCACACCCGCCGCTAAAATTATCGCTACTCTTTCAACCATAACGTGTAACTCTGCACGCAAATCCAGAACATTGAATTTCGTTTTTCAATTCAGCTACCCGACCAGGACTTGAACCTGGAATATGGGCACCAAAAGCCCATGTGTTACCAATTACACCATCGGGTAATATACGTTATTGATTACTTACTATTGACTATTTTCAAT
>CAZQXE010000141.1:0-7984 GCA_964597115.1 uncultured Pirellulales bacterium
ACATCAAGCCGCTGGATATAATCAGTGAAAAGTCACTGGATAACGCGCTTGTTCTTGATATGGCGATGGGCGGCTCGACCAATACTGTCCTGCATGGTCTGGCTGTGGCCAATGAAGCAGGTATCAAGTACGACCTCGAACGCATAAATGCTATCTCGATCAAGTGCCCAAACATCTGTAAAGTTTCTCCGTCGAGTGTGTACCATGTGGAGGATGTTGATGCTGCCGGTGGCATAAGTGCGATACTAAAGGAAGTTAGTAAAGTTTCCAACCTACTGAATCTCGATTGCCCGACCGTGACCGGCAAAACGCTCGGTGAGAACATCGCCGGTGCCGAGATTAAAAATCATGAGGTCGTACATCTGCTCGAAAATGCGTATTCAAAGACCGGCGGTTTGGCTATTTTACGAGGCAATCTCGCGCCGAATGGCAGCGTCGTCAAGACTGCCGGCGTCGCCAAGGAAATGCTGACACATACAGGCCCGGCCGTGATTTTTGAAAGCCAGGAAGATGCCTGCGAGGGTATTCTGGCAGGAAAGGTCAAGGAAGGGGACGTTGTGGTAATTCGTTGCGAAGGTCCCAAAGGCGGACCGGGTATGCAGGAGATGCTAAGCCCGACAAGTTATATTGTGGGTGCCGGACTTGGTGACTCTGTTGCCTTGATTACAGACGGCAGGTTTAGTGGCGGGACAAGAGGCGCCTGCATCGGCCACATCAGTCCCGAAGCAGCAGTCGGCGGTCCTATCGGATTGTTAAAAGACGGTGACATAATAGAGATTGATATCCCCAGCAACAAAATAAGCGTCAAGCTTTCCGATGACGAGCTGGCCGAACGAAAAAAGAAATGGACGCCGCCCAAGCCGAAAATAACCGAAGGCTGCCTGGCAAAATACGCCTCAATGGCCACCAGCGCCGACACCGGTGCAGTGCTGAAATGGTAATACTCATAAAAGCCTTTTTAAGGAGGAGAGAAGGAGGCGTATGAAGTTTCTCGCTGCATATATAGAACGCAATTACAGGATATCTCTGCTAATATTGGTTGCTGTGTATATGCTGGGCGTACCTGCATTCGCACTGCGCATGACCGAAATGCCGGAGGAATTACAAACAAAAATTAAGGAACCTCGCGAGCGAACCATTCATATGAAGCTGCCGCTTTTACAGCCGACTTTTCACTGGACATTTATGAGCCGCGATGACTTACTTTCGGGAAAGCTGCTTTTGCGTATTTTACGGGATGACCGGTCGAGCGAGATTGTCATTTTCGAAAATGGACAATTTACTGAAGGCTGGGAGGATATGCCCTTGCAATCCACACCTGAGAGAGGAGAGATTTATTTTGGATTTATCTCTACTCTCAAGTGTCCTACCGCACCTGGAGACAGACTGGAGCTTGAGCTAACTGTTGAAAAAGACCTACCGGGAATCGGTTCGATTCAATCCGGTATCCTGCCGTCCGGTACGTATATTTCTAAAGGGACATATTCCGGGCTGATTGACGATTACGATACAAGTGCACTGGAGGCAAGCCTCGCTGAGCAAGGTAAAATATCCGCAGATGAACAGGAAATTTTGTTAAACAAACTACGTTCAATGTACGAGAACAAGGCTTTTCTGCAATCATGGTCGGACCAATGGCCTCTGAAGATTACAAGTAAAACCGGCTGGCTGCCACAAGAACAGGCAAAAACTTTCACCGCTATGCTTGAGAATTTGGATCAGCAGGAGGCAGAACCGGAGTTGGATGAACAGTTGCCTGCAGCTTCCGCGGATCCTGTCGTTATCGATGAGCAGCCTTCTCAGAGCTATTTATGGTGTTGGATAGCTGCGCCTGTTATTGGATTATTTGCGGCAGTATTTGTGCTGTGGTTTTTGAAAAAGCCTTAGTTTTGGCTGTTTTTTTGAACGTCTTCTTTGTTTGACCGATGAATTCAAAAAAGAGAACTATATGGTATGTTGCTGGTTTGCATTTTGAATGTCTGGAGTGTGGCAATTGCTGCTCCGGGCCGGGGGAAGGTTATATCTGGGTGACTAAAGCCGAGATCGAATTTATTGCTGATTTGCTGAAAATGCCCGTCGAGCAGGTGCGACAAAAGTATTTGAAGCGCCTCGGCCTGCGAACATCGATTGTTGAACACGCGATTACTAAAGACTGTATATTCCTGCAGGACGTTGCCGGGCAAAGGAAATGTGTGATTTATTCTGTTCGGCCGAGCCAGTGCAGGAGCTGGCCTTTCTGGTCTGAGAATTTAGCCGGCCCTAATGCCTGGAACGAAGCGGCACGGAAATGCCCCGGAATCAACCGAGGCCGACTTTATAGCTATGACGAGATACAAAAAATCAGAAGGAACCAAAAATGGTGGCAGGATGCGGAGCAGACAGCCGGCTCCTCGGAAAAGTAGCTGATGTTTATGAATGGCTGGATGCGCAAATTCGCGATAATGAAAAGCTAAGCGGCCGATGCGATGCCTGTGGTAAATGTTGTGATTTCGATGGATTTGACCACCGTTTGTTTGTTAGCTCGCCGGAACTGATGTATTTCACTGCGAACATTGGCGTCGAAAATATTAAATCGATGCCGGGGAGTTGTTGTCCTTACCAAACGGACGGCAGGTGCAGCGTTTACAAATATCGTTTTTCAGGTTGTAGAATTTTCTGCTGCAACGGCGATGCGGATTTCCAGAGCAGGTTGAGTGAATCAACGGTCAAGATGTTCAAGTCAATTTGTGAGCAGTTCCAGATTCCATATCGCTATAGTGATTTGCTCACTGCACTAAAAAGTCTAAACAGCGTTTAGTATTTATCAATCGGCAGGGGGACCTTGTACTTGGGATCGCGAAGATTGATATATTTTGCCCTGCCTAACAGTGTGCCTTCTTCTTTGTAGTAGCCGTAAAGCTTGGCTAATTTTTGCTCGTCGGTAGATTCCAGATGCTGCTGCCACTTACCTGCTTCGGCTCCCCACATAATTTCGGTATTGTCTTTCGCATATAGAATGATATGCGCATGGCTATTGTTTTTCCGGCCATCGAAATTGCTAACATCGATGCTGGCAATTTCACTGAGCAGCGGTTTTTTAGATGATTCGATCTGATCCCTTCGGGTGAGCATGATAAGCACAGCGACCGCTGCGTCAAGGTCGTCACGTTGCCAGACTTCGCCGAGCGGCGGTGTTTTTATTAACGGCGATAGTCCTTTTATTTCGACTATCGGCAAATGCGGCATCGGGGCAAAATCCAGCAGTACTTTTTCGGCATCCACGTAGTATTTGTTAAGTCCCCATTTGATTAAGGCTATCGGCTTTCGCCATCGTCCCTCTATTCGGAGCCCATCGTGCGTGGTCCGTACTGTGACTTCGTCAAGCCAGGCGAAAGTTTTCTCGATTTTATGTTGCACCGACAAAGCAGTATTTTCGTCAAGTTTCAATTCATTACCATAACCTCTGACAGCGGCAATAACATCCTCTTTGAGCTGGTTGCTCACCCATGATGGGACATTCAGCAATTCCAGTTCAATCGTTCCTTGCTGCGCAGGAGTGGTTCCTTTTACATATCTGTCCAGGAACAGCAAGCCGATTACTGCCCCGGCCAAAACACAAACTACGGCGGATACTTTCAAAATTATGATCAGACCCGGACCGAGCCGTGGAAATTCTCGCTTTTTTTTCTTCTTCTTAAGAATGGCGGACTTAAACGATATTCTTTTAGTCTTTTTTTCTTTTCTTTTTCTGATAGCCATTATCTCGCGTCTTGCTTTATGCCTGGTGTTTCACGAGTGACGAATATGCAACCTCGACGATTTTTGTGCACAAGTCGCTCATTGAGAGTCCTGTTTTTTCCGCTGCCTTGGGCAGGAGTGAATGATTTGTAAAGCCCGGGATAGTATTAACCTCCAGAGCGTAGGCAATTCCCTCATCGTTCAGGATGGAATCGACTCTGGCGAAGTGTCGAGCCCCGAGTGTCTCGAAGCAATCGAGCGCCGCCTGGCTGATTTTTGCTGCAACGGCCGGGTCAGTGATTGTTTCGAATAGAAATTCCGTCTGTTCGTCAACGTACTTTGCGTGAAAGTTATAGAAGCCGGTTTGCGTTCGGATTTCGAGGATTGGCAAGGCCCGGTCACACAGGATGCCTACGGTTACCTCCCGTCCATGTACGAATTCCTCAATCATACAATCGCCGAATTCGTTTAAGGTTTCCTGTGCCGCCGCAATAACTTCGTTAGGTGTCGTGACAATTCTAACACCAATGCTGCTTCCCTGTCTTACAGGTTTAACTACATATTTGTCTGCAAATTGGCGGAGTTGTTGTTCAAGTTGTCGGGTTTTAGTCTCGGCGTTGAATTCAATCGCTTTAGGTGTAGCTATGCCCGCCTGACCAAAGGCCTTCTTGCTCGCAATTTTATCGAATGCAAGTTTGCACGCTGTCGATCCGCTGCCGGTATAGAGAAGTGATTTGTCTTCGAGTATCTGCTGGAGCCGACCGTCTTCACCGAATTCGCCATGCAGGGCGGGGAAGAACACGTCGATGCTGCTGTCTTCCAATATTTCAAGATTGTCCGGTCGAATGTCGGCGGTTACTACATTAAAGCCGGCTTCTTCCAGCGCCTTCGCAACGCACCTGCCGCTTTGGATACTGATATCGCGCTCGGCGCTAATACCGCCGGTGAGGACGGCTACTTTCATTTCGCTATTTATCATTTCCAGTTTATTGCTGCTTTAACTACTTATTCCCAGATTTCGATTTCCGGTTCGAGCTCGATGTCGAACTGTTCTCTGACTCTCTGCTTTATAGCCTCTATCAATCTCATAACGTCGCGGCTTGTGCACCCTTTTTCGGCTATTATGAAATTTGCATGTTTCTCACTGACAACGGCGCCGCCGATTTGCAATCCTTTGAGGCCTGCCCTGTCAATCAAGGCGCCTGCTGAAGAACCTGTTGGATTCTTGAATATACAGCCGGAATTCCTGGTGTTAAGAGGCTGATTGTTCTTTTTGTAAATCCACATTTCTTTAACCGTCCGCATGATTTGCACCGGGTCGGCTGAAGCAAGTCCCAGCCGGGCGTTTAGAATAAATTTTGCGGTAATGTTCGTTCGGCGGTAATTGAATTCCAGCTCAGGTTTGCTTTTTTCGAAAACATTGCCGTCACTATCCATCAGCATGACAGATTCCACCGCTGTGCCCAAGTCTCCGAAGTTGCCGCCGGCGTTCATTTTCACCGCTCCGCCAATAGAACCTGGTATCCCCGTTAGAGCTTCGATACCCGAAAGCCCTTTTTCCACGCAGGTCAGGACCAGCTTGCTCAGTTCCGCCCCGGCCCAGGCGGTAATTTCTTCATCCTTAAACAGGATCTGTGCGAACTGCTCTGTCTCAAGCTTTATCACCGCCCCCCGCACGCCGTCGTCACTGATTAGCAGATTGGAGCCGAAGCCCATCACGTAAATCCTGATTTTATTCTCATTGCACCGTCGGACCACTTCCTGGAGCTGTTCGGTCGTTTTCGGTCTGACAAAATAATCAGCCGGTCCGCCCAGCCCGAACCAGGTCCGTTTGGCCAATGGAAAATCTTTTTCAACTATTTCTTCTAAACCACTGAATGTATTCATCAGCTACCTTCCAAATATCACCTGCGCCCATGGTCACTACCAAATCGCCGGGAGTTACGTTGCTTTTGAGATAATCGCAAATAGCTGCGAAACTATCGATAAACAGCGCTTGCGTTCCATTCGCTCGCATTCTATCGACTAACATCTGTGCGTTAATCTCTTTTTTGGCCGACTCCGAATCCCGGACAAAATAAATCTCCGGCACAATCGTTATATCGGCAAGCTTAAAGCTTTCGGAAAAATCATCAAGTAAAAATCTTGTTCTGCTGTACTGATGCGGCTGAAAAACACACCAGATGCGTCTCGGCTGATACCTTTGCCTTATTGCAGCAAGCGACGCTCTGATTTCCGTCGGGTGGTGTGCGTAGTCATCCAAAACTGTAATTTGCCCGAATCGCCCCTTGAGCATCAACCGGCGGTCGATGCCGGTAAAGCCCGGCAACAATTCAAGTATCTTCTCAGGCTCCAGTCCGAGGTTAAAAGATATAGCTACAACTGCCAGGGCGTTGAGGATATTGTGCCGACCCGGCAGAGAAATTTTCGTTGTTCCCAGCAATGTGCCGTTGTGATAAACATCAAAGCCGTAGAGTCCATCATTCAGCGCGATATTCTTCGCGTAGAAATTACAATTCTCATCGAGCCCGAACGTCTCACAACGCAAATCGGTTCCCAATTGCCGGATAATCTTTGCTGCATTCTTATCCTGGCCGTTGGCAATTACTAAGCCGTTCGGTTTGGTACCGAAAGCGAATTGGCCGAAGGTTTCGACTATTTCGTCTTCATCTTTGTAGTAGTCCAGATGGTCCTGTTCGATATTTAGAATGCAGGCGATTTTTGGCTTTAGATTCAGAAAGCTCCTGTCGTATTCGCAGGCCTCAGCTACGAAGTATCTGCTGTCTGCGACGCCGGAAGAGCCGCCCAACTGACTGATTTCAGCCCCGATGATAAAGTTCGTATCGATGCCTGCTTGTTTGAGTAAATAGATAAGCCATCCACTCGTAGTGCTCTTGCCGTGTGTGCCGCTTACGGCGATTCCGTCATAGCCGTTCATCAGCTCGCCTAACATCTCTGCGTACTTATAGACTTTGTACCCTTTTTCTCGGGCCTGTTTCAATTCCGGGTTATCTTCATTTATCGCCGCCGAGATAACAACCGCATCGATCTGTGGGCCGAGGTTCCCGGCATTATGGCCGATTCTTATATCAGCTCCCTTACGGCAAAGATTATCCACAACCTCGTTGTCCATCTGGTCCGAGCCGGTAACAATTGCCTTGTTATTCATCAAAAGCGCCGCCAGCCCACTCATCCCGATACCACCGACCCCGATGAAGTGAAATCTCTTGCCCGCCAAGCCTAATGCGTTTTTGCCATTTATAATCATCAGCTTATCGTTGCCGCGCGCAATGGCATCCAGGTTATAGGTTTGTATATCCGGCTGGTTCATAGCATCCTTTCTGTACCTGTTACTCCTTAAACAAGCAAACTGATAGTTTACCACAGAAGCGACGTACAGAAAAGAGAAAAGCTTCTGCATGCGTTGATACGTTCGTACCATGTAGGATTCGATGTCCTTTTTTGGCCTAAAGCTTCCATATTTATTAGTGTAATAAATCGTGTGTAAGTTTTGTTGAAGGATTAGAATTCATCCGTCTGAAGCGTAGGCGAGGCCCGATTTATCGGGACGATGCCGGAGTAAATTTAAACTCGATCAGAAAGATGACTATTGACGTTGGAGACAGGACGGCTCCCCTGCATGGAGCGGGTTTGTTATTCATTGATGACGTTTGGCTGTATACACCGCTACCTGATCCGAATGAGTTGTGATGCAAAGACGGATTCCGGCTCAGTCGGCAGGCTGTTTTGTAACGGATAGATGGCTGTTTCGAGTGAATTAACAGGGCTTGGGCGAAAGTTCAGGCCCTGGTTTTTTGCGCTAATATGTGCAATATCAGCTTTACTCTCTTTCAAATCTCATAACGCAATCCCAGTACAGGCAACTAAACAGGATGGATAGTTATTCGCGGTAATTGGGCAGGAAGAGGATTTTCTTGACTGAAAGGTAGCCGATTGCTGAAAAAATCTTGTATGAACTTAAGTCCTTTTAAATAGATGACCGATAAATAGTCAATGGCATATATTTTTACGTTGTTTTTAAAGGTTGTATTTTTTGTCTTAATGGGGGTTAGTGGTTTATTAGAAAATCAGTCACTGTTTATTCGTCTTAACAGTTCTAATTAATTTAGAAAGAATAATCAGATTAATTCAAAAATTGAGAGAGAAGATATGATCATGAATGACAACATCAAAAAAATACGTTCGACAATAGTACTGGTGATTTTATTCGCACTAATGTTTCCCTGCGATGCTCATTCAGCCGATC
>CAZQXE010000142.1:0-7982 GCA_964597115.1 uncultured Pirellulales bacterium
AGCGCTTGTCCATAAAAAGAATGACCTTATCGTACTTGTCCTTCGGCAATGCTTTTTTTAATATCTTGCGGATTTCGCGCATGGGGGTTCGCTGGGTTGTGTGCGTGATGACGATATGCTCGTTCTGCAACTTTTTCATCAGTGTTGCAAATTCATCGATGTGCATGTGTCTGCCGGCCTCCGCTCTTACGATATGCTCGCCTTCGTAAAACGTGCACTCGGCAATTAAAATCTTGCTTTCAACAATGTATTTCAATTGTGAAAAATCAACGTACTGCGTATCGCCAAAATAAGTGACAATTGGAAATTCGAGCGGATAGTCGATTTCAACGCCTTGTTTTTTTAATTCCACGATTTGCGGGCCCGTTAAGCTGGTGTACTCGGGTTTGAGTTTTTTGCGCTTTTCGATTACGCTGTAACCAACGGAGCCTTTGCTGTGTTTTGTCGGGAACACTCTGGCCATTAGATTCGGCTTTATCTTGTATTCGTCGCCGGGTTTTACGCCGACGAGGTTGGCAGGTATTTGATTGCCGTCCAGCCGAGACCATGAATCGATTATTTCTCTCATCGGCTTTATCAGACTTTTAGGAGCTAATATTGTCCCGGTGGATATTCCGCAAAAATTCCGCTGCGACAGATAATATGCTATCCCCGCTGCGTGGTCCATGTGCCCGTGCGTGAGCAGAACATTGTTTATGGGGATAACCTGGTCGGGGGCCTTGCCGATATCGAAGCAGACATCCAACTGCGGCATTGCAACCACGGTCTCTTCGCCGGCGATCGAATAACCGATGATGTCCAGGTCGTCTACCTTAATGCTTGCTAAATGATGGCTTGGCATTAGACTATCCTAAATATATTGAACTTCTCAAAGATAACAATAGTAGAGAAGATAAGTGGTTTTGTCAATTTGTTTTCGATATTACATATGACCGGTAATACGCGTTTTGAATAGGCTAAACATTTGATTACAGAGCGAACTGATCTCCAAAAGAGGAATAAGAAGGGCCGGCTGATATCACTTATACGGAGACTCGCCCTTGCTCTTCTTATAATAGCGGTGATTTTATTCATAGCTGCGATCTGGCTTACACCACAGATAATCCGACGCCAAACGGAACGAAGATTGTCGGAAATCTGCGATGGACCGGTGCGAATCAAAAACGTTCAAATTAGTCACTCCGGAGAAATCTTTTTTGAAAACATCAGATTTTATGACAAGGAACAAAAAAGATGGTTATTTGCTGAAAAGGTAAAGGCCGCTCTGGCTAACTGGCCGAGCTTTAGTCCGGTGATAAAAGAAATAGAAATTACCGGTTTGAATCTGCAGTTATCGGTGGCCGACGGCGAGCTGTACTTTCCTGTGGACTTCTCTTCGAATCAATCCCTGGAACAAAAGAGCAACTACCTCGATCTTCAGCAATTTATAGTCCATAATGCGTCAATAAGCATCGTCGATCAAAAGGACTCGAAAATAGTCTGTGACTATTTATCGCTTCAGCCCGCTGAGCAGAAGGGCTTTTATAATGTTTTACTAACGTGCAGCAAAGCCCAGGAACCGCAAACGAATAGAGCGTACCTCAAAGGAATTATAAATCCGACGAGCACAGAAGCCAGGCTTTCACTTCAAATGAATCTCACGGCCAAAAGGCAGGAAACAGCAGTTGTGTTTGCTGCTTTGGGAATGCCCAATGTCTCGGGTGAGGGCAAACTGGTCGCCGATTTAACGATAGCCGGCCTTTTAAACGAACCGACGGGACTGCTAACAAACGGCATCGTTAAAATTGACGAGTGCGTTCTATTTGTCAAAGATCAAGTGTTTGCTAAAGACCTTGTCACCACGGCCTTACTTGAAGACCAAAGCTTCCACATCGACGAAATTAATGCAGTCGTGTGTAACGGTCCGGTTAACGGCTCTGTATATATCGAAGCCAAAAAAAACCAACCGATAGCATTTGGCGGCCAATTTTTTGCCGAGAAGATGAGCTTCGCCGAGTTGACTTCTATCTCAGGTGGAACAGTTAAAAAAGCATCTAAAGGTTCGGTTAGTTTGGAATATTACTTCACCGCAGTCGGCAGCGAACTGCAAAATCTCAATGGTGACGGGCGAATTTTTCTCGACGACGCCGATATAACCGTACTGCCAATAATCCCATACATATTCAAAACTATTGGGCTGACAAAGCTTGATCCTCTGATGGTGTCTGATGTTCAGTGCGCATTTGGCACGGTCGGGCCTGTTGTAGAAATTAAAAGCGCTCATATAGCTAATCCTTTCGGTGCGATAGAAGCGGAATCGGGAGGAAAAATCAACCTTCAGACTGGTAATGTTGATATGTACGTTATAGCAGTGCCGCTCAAATATCTGGATAATCTTGCCAGGCGTATACCACTGGCTGACATCATACTAAATGTGAAAGACAAGCTTACTCGCTTTTACGTAAGGGGACACTGGTCATCTCCACCAACCAAGTTAATAACTAAAACACCCATAAAGGACATAAAAGAGGGTACGATAGGATTCTTTCGGGATGTTACGAAAAACGGAGGACAAATCGGCCAGGAAATGCTAAAAGGACTGAAATTCCTGCTTCCGGGCAAGCAGAACAATAAAAACTAAGGAGTACATTTTTCAATGCCTGATAAGCGAACACACAGAGGACCGCATCCGTCGGATGAAAAATTATTTGCTCCCGGTGTAATTTCAGATTTACGATTGGCTCTTGCAGATTTTTCGCTCCTGCTGACGAAAGGCTATGCTGAAAAAAGTGCTCTGAAGTTAGTCTGCGACAAATTCTCGCTTACCGAAAGACAAAGACTGGCGATTATGCGCAGCGCCTGCTCCGATCAGCAGCTCGCCTCTCGAAGTCGGCGTCGCATCGAACCAAAAAACCTCGCAGGCAAATCCATCGCCGTTGATGGTTACAATGTATTGATAACTATCGAGGCGGCTATGAGCGGCGGCATGATTTTTGCCGGACGTGACGGCTGCTTTAGAGATTTGGCAAGCATACACGGAACATATCGCAAAGTTACAGAAACAATACCGGCTGTAAAACTTATCGGTGAGTTCCTGCAGGAAATTAATGTAAGCCAGGCACTCTGGTTACTGGATAGCCCCGTCTCCAACAGCGGCAGATTAAAAATCTTAATTGGCGAATTAGCCAAAGAAAACAATTGGAACTGGGAGATTGAACTCCTGCTTAGCCCCGACGCCGAACTAAAAAAAACCGATCTTGTTGTAGCCAGCAGTGATAGTGTCGTACTCGATAGCTGCAAAAGCTGGGTCAATCTCGCCGCGGAAATAATCAGGCGCAAAATTCAAAATCCCCGAATTGTGGACATATCACATCCAAACAAAGGCTGAGCGTGCAATCCACAGCATGAAAGAAAGTATCACAGGAATACCCGGATTTTGTAGGGAAATTTAACTTGACAATCCAATGGAAAGAGACTAACCTTACTGACGAAAATAAGCGTGCATAAGGCTTGTGATTTACTGAACAGGAGCCGGAATCGTGTTCATGGCCGCAGCAAACGACACTGGAAGGAGGCGATGAGCAACGTTATAAATGACTCTGATGAATTTATGCGTATCGTTTCCACAAATATAAACCAATAGAAAAGTAAGGAGGCACATTTGATGGTCACACATTTACATGTCGGATTCAAGGTTAAAGATTACGATCAGTTTAAGCAAGGTTACGACGCCAGCATCGAACAGCGTAAAGCATCCGGCGAAATCTCGTTCCAGGTGCTCCGCAACGTGAATGATCCGAATACCGTGACTGTAATTTCGGTGCAGCAAAACGCCGAGCAAGTGCAGGCCTTCATAGACTCGCCCGACCTTCAGGCGCGCATGAAAGCGGCGGGAATCACCGAGATGGGCCAGATGCTGATTATGGAAGAGATGGACAGCGGCACGCACTAACGCCACCGCCTATATCTTTTTCAATTAGCGATAATCGCTTATCATTAAAAAAGTTCAGCTGATAAGCTTTTTAATTGTTTCAAGGTCAACACTCACAAGACTGTCGCAGATTAGGTCGGCTTCGGAAAGATTTTCTGCATTTGTGGTATTTGTCACGGCGATACATTTGGCGCCGGCGGCTTTGGCGGCCTGTACACCGCTGGGGGCATCCTCGATGACCACACAGTGAGCAGGCTCGATACCCATTCGGCTTGCTGCTGTAAGAAAAAGCTCCGGATCAGGCTTTTTTCTCGTGATTTCACTTCCTGTCACATAAACCATCTTTTGATAGGGGACTTTCGCCGATTCCAAAATAGCCCGAGACAGCTCAACCGTTGCGGAGGTCGCAATAGCCAGACGAAAGTCATCCCTTTGAAATGCTCCATTTATCAGTTCCAGCACGCCCGGAAAGGCCGTCAGCGGCTCTTCCCGAATTGCCTTTATCAAATACTTCTCGCGCAGTCCGGCTGCGGCTTTTACCTGTTCATCAGTCAGTTTCAAAGCATGGACTTCCGCCGCCGCCAGGACAAACCGTTCCGCTCCTTTGCCGATGCCGTCTTCAAAATCCTCCGGCCTGACACCCTTGAGGCCGAACATGTCCTCGAAAACCCTAATGGTTGCCCTGGCATTGACCGGCTCGGTATCCGCGATTACGCCGTCAACATCAAATATTAAACCGTATAATTTGCTCATAGCTTCTATATCCTGCATTTTAATATGTTATTTTTCATTTTGCTTTTTTATTTTTTTATTTTTTTTCGCCACGTTTTGAACTGATGCGCATTTATAATGGTGATGATAGTTGGAACGTGTAAACTCCGGAGTTTAACAGACGTGGAAGAAGAAGACCAATTGGTTTTTAGGGCGCGCAGCGATACTTCAGCTTTCGTACAGTTGTACCGCAGGAACTACGATGCAATATTTCGTTACTGCATGCACCGATTGTACGAGAGAGAAACGGCCAAGGACGTAACTTCCGAGGTATTTCTAAAAGCTGCCGAAAACTTTCACCGTTTCAACGGCAACGATAGGCAGTTTCGCAACTGGCTTTATAAAATCGCGACCAACGCCGTCAATAAATATTTTAGAAAATCCGCTCATCGAAACAACTTGTTAAAAATCGCTTCTGAGCGGGCTTGCGATGAAGCGGATAACCGTGAAGAATCAACTGAAAAAATAGTCCTTCTTAGAGAAGCTATATTAAATCTGAAACCGCGTTACCAAACTATCATCACACTGCGTTACTTTGAAAATCTGAAACTAATTGAAATTGCCGAGGTGCTCGATTGCAAACCGGGCACAATCCGCAGCCAATTGTCACGAGCACTTGCCAAGCTGCGAAGGATTTTAGCCATAAAAATCGCAGAGAAATAAGAGGGCATCAAAAATGAAAAATGACGAAATACAATTCGAAAGCTTCATTAGCGATATAAAGTTTGATGACACTCCCGATATTGGCCATCGTGACAACCTCGAACAGGACCTAATTGCCGCCCTGGCAAGACAACCTCGACAGAAACAAAAGACTTTAAGCATTTGGAGATTGATTATGAATTCCAGAATAACAAAACTAACCGCGGCAGCCGCCGCAATTATTACAATCGCGATTGTCGGATGGCTTTCTTCCACACCCGGCACAACAAATCCACAGCTATCGTCGTTTACTCTCCTGGCCCGGGCCTCTGCCGCCGAGCAGACGCTCTTCTATGGTGCCGGCGGGATTATTCACATCGCCAACGAGATTATCCTGTACCCGGACTCAGTACACGATGCAGGCGAGCTTCTCGACGAACTGGAAGCGGATACCACACTGGATAAGAATCTGGCCTTTATCAAAAGCTGGCTGTCCTATCAATGGATTCCTGTATATTTACTCGGCGCAAATGGACGGCCGTATGAACACAAGCTTGAGCTTACCGAACACACAGACGAAGCAGTCACCATATCTGATCTTGCCTGGTACGATCCCGCCACCGGGTGTTTTGCACGCGTGCTTAAGACAGGTGACAGAATCCTTTGTGCAAACGCATACGACGGTGAGTTTGTCTACGTTGCTGCTAAAGGGCCGGACGATTCGCTCCGGATAGATCGAGAAGCCGTGAGCAGCGAATTCCAGGTACCGGAAAATCCTGCTGATTTTCTGGGAATTGCCGCCGGAATCAAAGGAACTGTTCCCGGTAAACACTATCCACCGATACAGGATGTCACGACAGAGACGCTTGAAGATGGAACGCCGGTACGGACATACAAGCTGGGATTTACCGATCCATGGGGAAAGGTCGAGACTTATTTCCTGTTCAGGGTCAACACTGATGCCGACATTATCGATGAAATCGAATGTGTTGTCAAAGGCACAACTACTCGTGTCCATCGGCGTCTGGTCGCCGAGACGGTGGACAGCACAGAGCTTGCGTGGGATCTTTCGGAACTTTCCGCGGACCTGACGGATAAAGCAAGTGTCAAAGTCGATACCGGCAAAGCAGCTCATGCCGTCACTATCCAACAAATGGCCGAGCGAGCCACGTTTGACGTCTATGTCTTTTCGAAAGACCCTTCGTGGACTATCGAGAGAACGATTTATGATTTGCCCGATGAGACCAGCACACCGGCCCGCTCATTTGCTGCAACTTATCGTGCAAAAGACGGCCGCGACATGGTTCTGTCTCAGGGAGAATCTTTTAACAGGTACTTTACAGCAATTTTTGGGACTGTACAGGAGCTTGGAGAGAAAGTTCCATGGATGTATGAGTCAGAAAATGGTTTTAAGGTACTGCAACAGAACGATAGAAATACAGAGCTGTGGTGGACGGAATTTGCACTGAAAAGCTCAGGTTTTGAGCCGCGTGCAAATCGCGTCGGGTATATCCTTACATCGCCTGCGAATACATATATGGTCATTGCCATCAACGGCCCGGTCAGCGAGCAGGAAATGCATGACCTCGTTGACAGTCTGATTGACGCCAAAGATTATGTTGAGTCACCGGACTAAAGCGAAGTATAATAGACCGTTCATAATCTGCGTTCCGGCGTTATGCTTTACTAAAATGCGTTAAGTATAACGAGTAAGAAATAAAATCCGGGGCGAAAGGCTGAAGCAATCTCAGCCTTTTGCTCCATTTATATGATGGAGGTATATCATTACGATGTCTCACTACTACAAAGCGATGAGAACAATTCGTTCCAGACTACTTTGTGTAATCATTTTCCAAGTCATATTACTCAACAGTAACTTATATGCCTGCACCGTCTTTTGTCTCGGTGAAGACCCGAACGTCGTGGTAGGCAGGAATTACGACTTCGATATCGGATTCGGCGTCGTGACCATCAATAAAAGAAATTTGTCCAAGACCGCATTCATCGATCCTAACGAGAAGGCTGCCACATGGACGTCCAAGTACGGGAGTATAACATTCAACCAACTCGCACACGAATTTCCCTGTGGAGGCATGAACGAAGCCGGATTGGTGGTTGAAATGGCGCTGATGTACAAGCAAGGGAAATATCCTGAACCGGATGAGCGAGCCGCTGTCACTGAGCTACAGTGGATACAGTACCAGCTCGATAACTGCGCTTCCGTGGAGGAAGTGATAGAAAGCGATGCGCGCATCAGGATCGGCAGCGCTCCGACGTATCTCAATTATTTTATTTGCGACAGGACCGGACAAGTAGCAGTAATTGAATTCTTAGGCGGTCAACTCGTTGCTTACACAAAAGAGACTCTGAACATCGCTTTAATTCAGAACGGCCTCTACCAGGAATCAGTAGATTCTCTGTCACAATACCGGGGATTCGGTGGAAACAAACCGGTTCCCACGAGTCTCATTTATGACACCAACGCTTTATTTGCTTTGGCGGCTAATTCTATGAAAACTCACAACCGAAAAGTCGAGTTACCTTTAATACGTCGTGCCTTTGGTGTCCTGAGCGATGTCACGATCCCCAGCCATACACAATGGAGTATCGTATATGACGTGAACGACCTTCGAATCCATTACAAGACAATGCAAAATCC
>CAZQXE010000143.1:0-7961 GCA_964597115.1 uncultured Pirellulales bacterium
ATTGGCGGCCAGAGACAATAAATCATCGGCGTACTTTTCGTAGATAAGCCGGAAAGCATCTCTGCTGCCTCGCTTAAATCTCCATACTAATAATTTATCTTCGATCATCTAAAAACCCACATATCTGATATCAGAACAACCGATTGTCGCTAATATAACGAGGAAGGGGGGTATTTTACTCTAAATAAAATATTTTTTAGGCAGGATTTTTTTTACGACCTGAGGCTTCATTTTCCCCCGATGTGAACGAAAACAAGGCCGGACGAAAGGCCCGGCCTTGTTTATAAACACTGCTGTTTTTAATATCTACTGTGGCAAATCTTCCGGTGCCACATCTTTTATACTCAAATCACCATAGATGACACGATAGGTTTCACTGCCTGCAGGCTTGTACCAGAATATTGGCGTCTCGGCTTCTCCGAAGCTCACATTCTCGCCTGCATAGCGCCAGTTGCTCTCAGCAGGCAATTGAACTACAAACATTATCCCGCGATACATCGACGCTGCATCCTCGGATTGTTCCAGCGTAGATCCCTCCCGCTCGCCGAACTCGCCTTGCTTAATCATCTCGGCGGTAACCTTTGGCAAGTCTACAGGATTGAATGTCGGTGGGAATGTACCATCAGTGGTCCAGCTCGACCACAATTGCAGGTATTCTATCAGGTCCTGTTCGGTTACGGTGGAGACATCTGCCTGAACTTCCAGAGGCGTGAAACCCGCCGGCGGGGTCAGGCTGAAGAGCGAATCATCGAGTTCAACATTAAACTGAAAATCTGTCATGATTGTGTTCATACCCGGAGCGTTCGTATACTCCATTTCGACTCGAACAAGCTGTTGGGTTTGTGGATCAATCCAGACGGTATTGATCGTATCGTCTTTAGTGACACGGAAACCTTCGAGCAATCGTCCATCGATCTTTTTCTCTCCGAGCGACTCATCGGCCTGGGAGGGAAGCGTTCTTAAATTTTCAACGACCTCAAAAGGATTCCGAGCCGGGTCGTGCCGGTAGTTGGACGCCTCGAAGTCGATATACTGTTTGTTCATCGGCCAGATGGAAATGCCCTTGTTCTGTGCCCAGTCGATGATGTTTGTATAACCATCCGGAGTTGTTGTTCGCATGTATCCCGGTTCCATAAATATCATCTCTACCCGCAGAGTCGGCAGGTTTTCAACAGGTGTGCGAGTCACGAGGCTATAAGTCATCGTGCGGGCGTTCTGAAGCTGTTCAACAACACTTGCATACACAGCACCTGTTCCATCAAAAACCAACAGATTTATTCCAATAAGCACTGCAAGAATTATTACCGCCGCAGCGGCTATTTTTGTTATTTTACGATTCATAATTGTTCTCCTTAATGTTCGAAAGACGATTGTCCGGTTGGAAGGTTGTTCTTCTTTGAAGGCAGCGAGCATTTTCCGGCGCAAATTTTCGCGGTGCTTCGGATTCGGCTCGGTATCGATTTTTAGCCGATCAACGACTTTTTCAAAATCGGTTTCGTCTTTGAACATTTTATATCTCCGTCGAAAACGGGTTTTAAATGGTTTCGTAACTGGTTAAGTATTCTGTGTAACGTCACGCGCAAAGTTGCTTCTTTGACGTTTAGAATCTGTGACATTTGTTCGTATTGAAGGTTTTCAAAGAACCTTAGCGTGACAATGGTTTGGTGCTCCGGCTTTAGTTTCAGGATAGCCTTATAAAGACTTGGCCAGTCCAGCCCGGATGATTTGTCGGTGCTCTCGGCAGCGGATGCTTTCATTGAGTCGGCTGCGTTTTCGAGCAGCTTTTTACGTCGCGACGTCTTCCTTATATAGGCGTTCGCCTGGTTGGCCGCTATGGCATAGAGCCAGTTTCGAAAATCCTGCTCGGTTCTGCCTTTGAAACTGCGTATCCCGCGGGCGACCTCAAGAAAAACTGTGGAAGTAACGTCTTCAGCAGTTTCTTTATTAAAGAGCCGATACACGCAGAATCGGAAGATTCGCTCGTAGTACAATTCGTAAAGCCGACCTAACGCCTCAGCGTCTATGCGAGCTGAACGTACCAAATCATCGTTTTCTATAAGCCTATTAACTTTTTTTGCCATAGCACCAACCATTGTCGCATGATTAATTGCGCGAGATGCACTTATGTTACAAACAATCGCACGAAAAATCCCCCAAATTGCATTTTGGATTCGTAAGGGCGGGCAAATCGCTCGATATCGGAATAAAAACTTGACAGCAGGTCGCCGAATCCATAAAGTAGCTCTTTCGTTTGCCCCATGCCGGTGTCTGGTGGGGGGCTGAAACCTGCCCTGAGCTTGTCGAACGGGGTCAGAAAAAAAGTGTTTTTTATCCCGGCGGACCGGGAAAGGAGAAGTATAAATGGCAACAAAGGTGGCAATTAACGGTTTTGGCAGAATCGGCAGAGCCGTAGCAAGAATTATTATGCAAAGAAAAGGCGATTTGGATTTGGTCGCTATCAATGATCTCTCGGACGCGAAGAGCCTTGCGCATCTGTTCAAATATGATACGGTGATGGGTAAATGGGGCGGAACAGTCGAAGCTAAGGATGATGCATTAATCATCAACGGCAAAACCGTCAAGGTTTTGGCCATCAGGAATCCGGCCGAGCTGCCTTGGAAAGACATGGGCGTGAAAGTTGTGCTGGAATCGACGGGAATCTTTCGCACCGCTTCGTCACCGAAGGGCGGCTACGCGGACCATATCAAGGCAGGTGCCAGCAAAGTTATGCTGAGCGTTCCGGCAAAAGACGATATTGATGCGACAATCGTTTTGGGTGTTAATGACGACCAGCTTACCGGCGCTGCCAATTGCGTATCAAATGCGAGTTGTACGACAAACTGCCTAGCTCCTCTGGCCAAGACTCTTAACGATGCATTTGGGATTGAGCAGGGTGTAATGACGACGATCCATGCTTACACAAACGACCAGAATGTAGCTGATATGATACACTCCGATTTACGTCGTGCGCGAGCCGCTGCAGCGAATATTATCCCCACGAGCACAGGTGCAGCAAAAGCTATCGGCAAAGTAATTCCTGAGCTTGCCGGTAAACTCGATGGCTTTGCCATTCGTGTGCCTATTCCGGTCGGCAGTATCGTTGACCTTGTGGTTAATGTCAAAAAGGATGTTACGGTCGCCAGCGTGAACGCTGCGATGAAAAAAGCAGCCGAAGGACCGATGAAGGGTATCCTCGTATATTGCGATGAGCCGATAGTCAGTAGTGACATCGTCAACGACCCTGCTTCGAGTATCTTCGATTCTCTGTGCACTCTGGTCATCGGAAAAACTGTTAAGGTCGTTGGCTGGTATGACAACGAATGGGGCTATTCGAACCGCAGCGTTGATATTATGGAAACAATGGCATCGATGTAATTCAAATCCCCCGTCAAATGCGGGGCTAAGTATGGATTTGAACTTCCACGGAAACGATGCAGGACATTTGGGATTGATAGTGAATGGCTAAGAAAACTGTTGCTGATATTAATGTCAAGGGTAAGAAGGTTCTGATGCGGTGTGATTTCAATGTGCCGCTGGACGAGGAATGTAATATTACCAGCGACGATCGGATCGTCAAAGCGCTGCCTACAATAAAGAAAATATTAACCGGTGGCGGTGCGCTGATTCTTATGAGTCACCTCGGCAGGCCTAAAGGACAAAGAGAAGAAAAGATGTCCCTTACGCCTGTGGTGAAAAGACTTTCGGAACTTTTAGCTCAAGAGGTCATTTTCGCTGAGGATTGCATCGGGCCCGAGACGAAGGCGAAGGCGAAAGCGCTCAAATCCGGCGAGTGCATGCTGCTTGAGAACCTGCGTTTCCACAAGGAAGAGACCATAAAAGACAAGGCGGCAAAGGAAGATAAGCAGCTCAGGCAGGCCAAGGACGACTTCGCGAAAGAGCTGGCAAGTATGGCGGATATCTATGTCGATGATGCTTTCGGAACGGCCCACAGGGACAACGCATCAATGTACACGGTTCCACAGATGATGGAAGGCAAGCCACGGGTGATTGGATTTCTCATCGAAAAAGAGCTGAAGTTTCTTGGCGAAACTCTAAGCAGTCCGGAAAAGCCTTTCGTTGCGATACTTGGCGGAGCAAAGGTCTCGGACAAGATCGGTGTGATTGAAAATCTGATCGGCAAAGTGGATCGCATCATTATCGGTGGGGCTATGGCATATACGTTCCTAAAGGGCAATGGTAAAACCATTGGTAAAAGCCTGTGCGAGGACGACTTTAT
The DNA here is from genome assembly GCA_964597115.1 of uncultured Pirellulales bacterium. Lineage (GTDB taxonomy): Bacteria > Planctomycetota > Phycisphaerae > Sedimentisphaerales > Anaerobacaceae > CAZQXE01. The sequence goes on from CAZQXE010000143.1 coordinate 4,238, forward strand.
TGACACCGGCCAAAAGCTGCTGAAGCAGGCGACCGAAGCGGAATGTGAGGTCGTTTTGCCTGTGGATCACCGTGTGGTCCGCCAACTCAGGGCGGGAGCACCGCACCGCGTCGCCGTGGGTGACATTGACCCGGGCTATCAGGCCGTTGATATAGGGCCGATTGCAGCTAAAACTTTTGCAGAAAAGATTGCCGATGCCAAGACTATCGTCTGGAACGGGCCGATGGGCGTTTTTGAGATGGAGCCGTTCGACGAAGGAACAAAAGAAGTTGCCCTGGCTGTTGTAAAAGCTACGGATGAAGGGGCGATTAGTATAATCGGCGGTGGTGACAGTGCCAGTGCCCTGCAAAAACTCGGCCTTGAAGACAGAGTTAGCCATATATCTACAGGCGGAGGTGCTTCACTGGAATTCCTGGAAGGCAAGAAATTTATATGTCTTGAAATCCTCGACGAGAAATAATAGCCACAGCCACAGAGGAAGAGATATTTATCTTTAGCCACAGACGCCGTCCCAGATTCGTGTGGTCCATGATTAAAAATAATCAATAGTCAATAATAAATAATCAATTACTATGCGATTGCCTAAAGCAGGGACAATTGAGGTTGTGCCGTCGGTTCTGAGCGCGGATTTTGCCCACCTGGCCGATGAGGTGGCTGTAATTGCCTCGGCCGGGGTGAAGATGGTGCATCTGGACGTTATGGACGGCCACTTCGTTCCTAATATAACAATCGGCCCTCCTGTAGTTGCCAAGCTCCGCAAGGTAAGCGATCTTGTTTTCGATGCTCATTTGATGATAAGCGAGCCGGCCAGATATGCCGAGCATTTTATCGAGGCCGGTGCCGACCACATAACATTTCATATCGAAGTAGCTGATGACCCGCGAAAGCTTATTGATAAATTGCACGATTCAGGCTGTAGTGCCGGGATATGCCTGAATCCGGAAACGCCGGTCGAGGCTGTACAAACGATCGCGCCGCTGTGCGATATGGTTCTGGTTATGACGGTTCATCCCGGCTTTGGCGCACAGGAATTTATGCCGGATGCTGCTAAAAGAGTAGTACAGATCAGAGAAATTGTCGGCCCTGATATACGTATAGAAGTTGACGGTGGAATAAATCCTAAGACTACGCCAACAGTGGTTTCTTACGGCGCAGATACCCTCGTGGCAGGCAACGCAATATTTGCAGAAACCGACCGTATTGCTGCGATAAACGCCATTCGAGATGCCTGCAGGTAATTTTTATGGCGTGATGGGCAAGTTTTTGGTACAATCTTCAAATCAATCAGACATATTTTGTTGATGAAGAACTCCGCGTAAAAAGCGGGGCTAACTACAGGTTGTCATGGCCGAAGAAGCGAAATCTAAGTGGAATGGTTTTTCGTTGAAGCCGCGCAGGGAGATGCCCGAAGGGCTGTGGGTGCGATGCACGGGTTGCGAGCATATGCTCTACAAAAGCGCCGTCGAGAAGAATCTTAACGTTTGTCCGCAGTGTAATTATCATTTTCGCGTTGACGCTTTGACTCGAATCAAATATCTGGCCGACGAGGATTCTTTTCAGCAGGTCCTTAACGATTTGACGACAGACGATCCGCTGAGTTTTAAGTTCAGAGGGACTACTTATAAGCAGCGTCTCAAAGCCGATGAGAAAAAATCCGGCGCAAAGGAAGCTATGGTTGTCGGCAAGGCCTTTATCAAAGGCAGAGGTGTCGTACTGGCGGTGATGGAACCGAATTTCCTGATGGGTTCGATGGGTCTTGTGGTCGGCGAGAAGCTTTGCGCTGCTATTGATAAGGCGATGGAGGAAAAACTACCTTTGGTAGTAGTTTGCTGTTCCGGCGGAGCGAGGATGCACGAAGGCGTGGTGTCATTGGGCCAGATGGCCAAGACATCCGCGACGTTGGCGAAATTCGACGAGGCCGGCGGACTTTGTATCTGTGTTTTGACCGACCCGACCACCGGCGGGGTGACGGCGAGCTTTGCGATGCTGGGCGATTGTTTAATAGCCGAACCCGGCGCATTGATTGGTTTTGCCGGGCCTCGCACAATTGCAGAAACCATAAAAGTTGAGTTACCGGAAGGATTCCAGACGGCGGAATTTATGTTGGAACACGGTTTCGTGGATATGATTGTGCAGCGAAAGGACCTCCGCAGCGAAATCGCACGCCTGATAGATTATTGCCGGAAATAAAATTTCTACACATGCTGTTCGTAAGTTGGAAATGGCAAATAGAGAGACAATGACTTCAAGGCAGCGCCTCTTGAAGGCTCTCAATCATCAAATCCCGGACAGAGTGCCGATAGACCTCGGCGGCTTTCAAACCGGTATACATAAAAGAGCGTACGTTGAACTGCTTGATTATTTAGACATCAAAGATGAGCCGACTATTCTCGATCCCGTCCAGCAGCTTGCCCAGCCATGCGAAGAGCTGCTTGAGCGTTTTCATGTCGATATTCGCTATTTGTGCGCTCACGCACCGGACAGCTTCAAGGGCGGCATCGAGCGGAATAAACGAAACGGCAAGCTCTGGCACGACCTCAAAGATGAGTTTGGCGTCGTTTGGTCTATGTCCTTCGACCCGGCTCAGGACGGGCCAGATCAGCAGCAACCCTTCGATTCTGCTCAGGGTGGTGAGCTTGTCGAACCACTATATATGGACATCACGCATCACCCATTGGCGGGAGCTACTGTAAAGGATCTCGCAGACTATCCGTTTCCCAAGGGAGGTGACCCGACGAGGTTCACGGGCGTTCGCGAAAAAGCGCTGGAAATGCGAAACCAAACGCCATACGCGATATCGACCGGCATCTGCGGCGTTGTGTACGAAATTTGCTGGTATATGCGAGGTCTTGAACGATGGCTCACCGATATGATAGAGAACCCTGCTTTTTGTGAAGCCCTTCTCGATCAGACGCTTAAATTCTGGCTGGATTACTTCAATGGCTTCATGGCGGAAGTTAGTGACCTGATTGATATTGTAATGATAGGGGATGACCTTGCGGGTCAGAGCGGCCCTCTTTTTTCTCCGGCTTTTTACCGCAAAGTAGTAAAACCCAGACAGAAAAAACTCGTCCAGCACATCAAGTCCTTGACGAAAGCAAAAATCTGGTACCATACCTGCGGTTCCTGCTTCGAGTACATCCCGGAGCTTATCGACAACGGCATTGATATTCTCAATCCTGTTCAAATCGGCCTTCCTAATATGGAACCTCAAAAACTCAAAGATGAGTTTGGAAGCCGGATTTCACTGTGGGGCGGCGCCATCGATGCCCAGCATGTTTTGCCCTTTGCCGGACCCGAAGAAATCAGAAAACATGTGCGGAGGAACCTCGAAATTTTTAAGCCCGGCGGCGGCTACGTATTCAATAACGTCCACAATATCCAGGTCGGCGTCCCGCCCGAAAACATCGTTGCTCTATATGACGCAGCATACGAATTTGGCTTTTATGATTGAGTGCCTCGATTTTCGATACTTGATGCTCGATTCTCGATTAGTTTCTACATGGGCAGAAATCTGCCCATCCTACACCGCTGATATTTTAAGTTTCTTTAAAGTCTCGTTGAATACTTCCATAAAAAAAACTTTTTCAAAAGGAGATGTGTAGCAACTTGTTTTCATGTCCTCGCCGAATTCATAAGCAGACGATTGTTCATAATTAAGAGCAGCAATAATAAGCCAACATTTGCTACATTTTTTTAGATATGTGGGGTATTTATTAGCTTT
>CAZQXE010000144.1:0-6514 GCA_964597115.1 uncultured Pirellulales bacterium
TCACGGAAGCTTACCTCGATGAGCATGATAATGTGCACCCCAGGAGCACTGCGACAGGAGAATTGGCGCTCACGGCAGCAATGGCTCGCGGCGTTGGGCAGATTATCGACGATATTGATGTCAAGCTCGTGGCGGCCTGGTCGCAAAACGGTTCATCGGCCCGTTTTCTAAGCAAGGCACGTATCGATGTTCCCATACTTGCATTAAGCTCCGATGAGAGAGCGTGCCGTCAAATGTGCCTCCATTACGGTGTCATTCCCCGCTGTCGAGAAATCCCGGGAGACATCGAGCAGTTCATGAAATTAGTCGACAAACTTATTGTCGAGAGTAATTGGGCCCAGGTTGGCGATAAAATAGTCCTTGTGTCCGGTCATCCTCTTGGTGCCACCGGTGCAACTAACGCTATCCTTGTACACACAATAATCGCTTTGTAAATGCGTTTTGCTAAAGTTACAGGCTTGTTCGGCCAAGCTAAAGCAAAACCACTTATTGTAGACGAATAAGCTTATTATAAGTCGTAAACAACATTAAACCGGTTGAAACTGGAGACAATTGAGTAAGAGAATCGTGAGAATGAAAGATTTGGATTTTACAATTCCCGTGCTTGGCAAACGGACCGTGCAATCTCCGATATCGTTGTCAAAGCTAAACGATGATTTCATAGCAAACTACGTTGATGATGATGAACGTATATTTTATGATATTGAAACCACTACAGATGCACCAGCACCCAGTTTTACGCAGAGTGATTTGCTCGAAAAAGCCGGGCCCAGGGAGAAAATCTATTTTGACCCGGCAAAGGTGAACGTTGGGATTGTTACCTGCGGCGGATTGTGCCCGGGCCTTAATGATGTGATACGTGCAATCGTTATGTGCCTGTGGTACCATTACGGCGTCAAACGTATTTCCGGTATCAGATACGGATACCGCGGCTTTCTCTCAAGGTTTGGTCTGCCCGTTATGAAATTGACGCCGGAAGAGGTCATGGATATTCACCGCGAAGGTGGAACAATGCTCGGTTCATCGCGAGGATATGGTGACTGTGTTGAAGAAATAGTCGATTCACTCGAACGAATGAACCTCAATATACTCTTTACAATTGGTGGTGACGGCACGCAGAGAGGCGCTCTTAACATTTCTCAGGAGATAAGGAAAAGAGGGCTTAAAATTGCTGTGGTCGGTGTGCCCAAAACAATCGATAACGATTTGAGCTTTGTGCAGAAGTCGTTTGGATTCGAGACCGCCGTGTCCAAAGCGGCGGATGTCGTTGCCGGTGCCCATGTGGAGGCGGAAAATGCAATCAATGGCATTGGAATTGTTAAGGTGATGGGCCGAGAATCAGGCTTTATCGCCGCGCACACTGCCCTGGCTATCAACGATGTCAATTATGTACTCATACCGGAGGTGCCTTTTGACCTCGAGGGAGAAAATGGGTTGCTTCGTCATATGGAAAGAAGATTTGAACGTCGCCACCATGCAGTGATTCTGGTAGCGGAAGGCGCAGGCCAGGACCTTTTGGCCGGTTCAGATGCTCTTGATGCCTCTGGCAATAAAAAGCTTTCGGATATCGGCATTTTCCTCAAAGAAAAGATAAGCGCGTACTTCAAACAAAAGCAGATTGAGATCAACCTCAAATACATCGACCCGAGCTACATTATTCGCAGTGCCCCCGCAAATCCGAACGACTCGATCTACTGTGCGAGACTCGGCACTAATGCAGTGCACGCTGCTATGGCGGGAAAAAGCGAGCTGCTTATAAGCCTTGTCCATAATTATTTTGTCCACATCCCGATGCGTATGGCGGTCTCAAGGAAAAACCGCATCAATCCGGACAAAGAGCTTTGGCGTGACGTCGTTGAGGCAACCGGCCAGCCGCGGCTGATGAAGAATTAAATGATGTTTTACTGCCGATTAGTTCTCTGTGTTTTTTACATTCGCAAATTGTCCGGCAGGATCACTCGTATGGTGAATATCCCGTCGGGTTGTAGCTCGGCAATGGCATTACCGCCTAATGCTGTTACGAGCCTTTGAACGAGAGCCAGACCCAAACCACAATGAGTGCCAGTGTCTGAGCGTGATGAGTCACCTCGCCAGAAGCAGTCGAATACTTTTAAGACTTGCTCAGCAGTCAATTCGCAACCAGTATTAGAGATGGTGAATTCCAGGGAGTCATCTGTTCGCCGAGCTGTTGTCCGGATTTGTCCGGCCTCATCGGCATATTCGACGGCATTATCCAGAATGTTCAAGACAACCATTGATAAGTGCTCGGGATCTGATTCGCAAGTGATTTCAGAAGGGATTCGATTCTCAAAGATGATCTCGCGCTTATGTGCTTTGTTACATACGCATTGCCAACAGGACTTCACGAGTTCGGCGAGTTGAATATGCTCGGTTTTGAAACTGGCTTGTTGAGCATCCAGCCGGGCGAGCATCAACAGATTATTGACTATTGTCTGCATATTTTCAACGATAGCGTGACAATCGGAAAGTACTCGCTTATACTCATCATTGTCACGGGTACGTGATAGTGCTACATCAATCGTAGAGCGTATCCCTGCCAGGGGAGTCCGTAATTCATGAGCGACGTCAGCGTTAAACTGTCGTTCTCTGTTGAATGAGGCTTCCAGCCGGGACAAAAATTCATTGAGGCGGTTTTTGATCGGAATTACTTCTGAAGGAACATGTTCAGCAGCGATTCGAGTTGCAAGATTATTTTCTCTAATGGTTGCAATCTCGGAAGCAATAGAATTTAAGGGCCGAAGCCCCTGTCGGACTACAACAGCAGCAATGAGCAAAGACAAAATTATAACGGCCGCTGATGCAGTCAAGAGTAGCCAGCGTAAGAACCACAATTGGCCCTGCAAATCGCTGATATCCCGAGCAACGACCATAGTAAGCGCTTGTTCATTCGTTGCCTGACTTAAATCGTCGTTGTTCTCTTCATCATTGTCTGAAATCCTGGGTACGAACTTCAAGCCAACTGCTCTTTGAGGTTGACCGTTTCTGTCTTTTGACGTTGAAAAAACGAGTTTCTTCAGAGTTCCCTCAAAGCGGATAAGATCATGCGCACCCAACAGAGGAGACTTTGCCGCGACTGTGCCGTCAGTTTTCCAGAGCTGGTAGTAAGTGGGGTGCTCTGAGTTTTGAAACTCGGGCATTTGTTGCACTTCGAACTCGAGCTCGATTTCATCATTATCGAGTTCGACCGAAGCTGCCAGTACCTGGGCGACGGATGCCAATGATGTGTCAAACTGTTCGAGAAGCGAGCTACGGATCACAACGTATATAAGCAGACTGAAGATTGCCAGCAACAGTATCATCCCGCCAATTATACCAGTGAGTAAACGAGTTCGGAGTGAGCGCATCACGATTTTTCCCCCAGCATATAACCACGGCCCCGGACAGTGTGAATCAAGGCAGGTTTATTTGGTCGTTCAAGTTTTCTGCGTAGATAGCCAACGTATACATCTACGACATTGCTGGACGCCGACGATTTGAACTCGTAGACGTGTTCCCATATGTCTGAGCGGGACACTAATTGACCGGCCCGCATAGCGAGGTATTCCAGGAGTACATATTCCCGTGACGTAAGCTCAATTTTTTCTCGGCCGCGCAATACACTCTGAGTGGTAAGGTCGATCCGCAGATCCTTGATTTTGACGGAAGGATTCTTTTCCCGATAGCTGCGTCGCAATAATGCGCGAATGCGTGCTAACAGTTCTTCGAATGCAAACGGCTTGACCAGGTAATCATCGGCACCGAGATCTAAGCCGGCTACGCGATCCTGCACGGTGTCTTTGGCCGTCAAAATCAGGACGTGGGATTTTCGCCCTCGATTTCTGATCTTTTTCAGGATTTCGAGGCCGTCCATGCCCGGCAGCATAAGGTCGAGGATAATAACGTCATAATCGTTGCCCATGGCATACCACAGGCCCTCTTTTCCCTCGCCTGTAGTATCCACTGCAAAGCCCGCCTCGCGCAGTCCCTTTGTTAAGGACTTTTGCAAAGGCCGATAGTCTTCTATAAGCAATAAACGCATCTGAGACCTGCGATAAGAAAAAAACACCACTGAGTAATTACAATTTACAACTCAGTGGTGCGTATTTTAGCATTGAAAACTCAAAACGTCAGTATTTTTCCTGTCTTTAATCATCCTCGTCGTCGTCCCCTTCGTCTTCGTTATTGTCCTCGACTTCTTTGCTGAGCAGAGTTCCATCGGGAGCTACTTTGATCTCGATTTCTTGTCCATCTATGATGACATCAGCTTCGTAAATACTCTGGCCGTCCTCGTCTCCGAACTCGATCTCTTCAATAGTTCCTGTTCCGGCTTCTGCAAGAATTGTTGCTTTGACGGCTTCCGGCACATTGTCAATTGAAACCAGTTCCTCATCTTCGTCATCGTCGTCGTCATTGTCCCCTTCATCTTCGTCATTGTCCTCGACTTCTTTGCTGAGCAGAGTTCCATCAGCCGCCAATTTGATCTCGACTTCCTGTCCATCAATGACTACTTCGGCTTCATAAGTAATCTGTGGCACGTCCAGTGCAACTAACTCGACGACCGCATAAGTGACCTCCTGGCAGACCTCTTTTACCTCTGTACCTCCGCCGGCCTCGGCGATTGCTGTTTTCACGGCATCGGGCAGGTCGATTAAAGCGACTTCACTTTCGGTTTCAATTATTGTTCCGTCCGGCGCGACTGTTATCTCGAATTCCTGGTTATCCTGTTTGAGTTCGATTTCATAGACTTTTACCCCTTCTTTTTCTGTTTCTACCTCCTCGATGGCTGATTGGGGATAGAGCTTATTGATTGCCGCTATTACCGCATCAGGAAGCGAAGCTGTGTCGCCTTTACCTCCATATGCTATTACGCAAGCTACCACCCCGATAACTAATGCAATAATAGCCAGTTTTGAGTGTCGACGTTTCATTTCAAGTCTCCTTATACAAAATAATCAACAATTCTGCGACTCGCCACCGTGGTCAAGCCGGCCGATTCGTGTCGGCTTTGGTGACCATGATATTAGCATCGCCAAAATGAGAGAATTGTGAGAAAAACAAATTTTTGTGAGATTTATTTTAAGTGATAACGAAGTGGCTGAATCAAGACTAAGTGGGCTTGTTATTACTTTTTGGTAATTTTTTCTGTGCTTGCTCAATTAAACAGTGCTTCCACGAAGGTATTGGGGTCGAACTCTGCTATATCTTCGGGTTTTTCACCTAAGCCGACAAATTTTACCGGTATATCGAGCTGGTCTTTGATGGCGATAACGATTCCGCCGCGTGCGGTGCCGTCAAGTTTTGCCAGGAATATTCCTGTAACATTGATTGCCTCTGTGAACATCTTAGCCTGAATAATTGCGTTCTGGCCAGTAGTGGCGTCGAGAACCAGCAGAACCTCATTCGGTGTGCCGGGGATTTTGCGGGCTACTACGTCACGGATTTTGGTCAGTTGCTGCATCAGGTCCTTTTTTGTATGCAAGCGGCCGGCTGTGTCGAGGATTAATATATCTGCGTTTCTGGCGACAGCAGCTTCGCAGGCATCGAATGCCACAGCAGCGGGATCGCCGCCGGTTTGGTGCTTGATGATTTGCACGCCGATACGGTCAGCCCAGATGGACAACTGCTCCACCGCAGCGGCACGGAATGTGTCACATGCAGCAACGATGACGTTCTTTTTATTTTGGTTGAATATGTACGCGAGTTTAGCGATGCTTGTGGTTTTGCCGGTGCCGTTGACGCCGGCAACAAGAATAACAGTCGGGCCGGTTGTTGCCAAATGCAGTTGTCTGTTGCGGTCCGGCCAATAGCTTTTCATGTGCTCTTTGAGGAACGGCACAATGTCGTCGGTCGTTGTGATCTGCCTGTTGCGATAAGCCTCTCGCAGCTCCGATACGAGCTTGTCCGTTGTCTCGACGCCGATATCATCGCTTATCAGCGTTTCTTCCAGTTCATCCAGCAGGCCCTCATCGATATTTCTGCCCAGACTCAGCACCGACGACAGTGAGGTGCTGATTTTATCGCGTGTTTTACCCAATCGGTCTTTGAAGAATCCGGCCGTTTTGGTGAAAATTCCCATAGTTGTTTGCCTTTCGCTAAAAAACTTTTTTTCGGGCCCGGTCGAATTTACTGCTTTTGTTCTAACCACATTGCCAAAACTCAGATAGTAACGAGATTTGTGGAAATTTCAAGTCCTGCTGAGGTTTTATTTTTCCAATTTGCTGCAGGGGCGAAAATTTTTCTTTGACAATGCAGGCGGTTCAGGCTAAATTCTCTCTATCGTTTCGTACCAATCAAATGTTGGTTTTAGTTCGATTGGTGTGAAATGGGTGCCCTCTGACAGGGATGTTTTGGCAGGAGTTACTTTTCGCTTAGAGTATCGATTCACAAGGGACGGTGGTGTGGCAACCCGTGAAGTAGAAGACATTTTGGCTGAAATACTTGTGCTTACGAAAGCACTCGATCCGGCTAATGCACGCAAGTGGTTCGAGAAGTTAACCGTTGAGCATTTCGACGG
>CAZQXE010000144.1:6614-7959 GCA_964597115.1 uncultured Pirellulales bacterium
GCAGTAAGTCAATCACCCGGCAATACCTATAATCCACTTTTTATTTACGGCAGCTCCGGGCTGGGAAAGACACACCTTTTACATGCCGTTTGTTTCGAGGCTCAGCGAAAGTTTAGTGATGCTGTAATCCGGTTCTTAAGCTGTGAAGATTTTGTGAATCAATTCATCAGAGCAATCGAGGAAGGAAATTTAGCCGGTTTTCAAAGCCAGTTTCGCACCGTCGATACGCTCATAATCGATGATGTTCAGTTCCTGCGCGAACGTGAGCACAGCCAGGAGGAATTCTTTCACACTTTTAACGCCCTTTATAACAACGGCAAACAAATCATACTCAGCGCCGACAGCCCCCCCGGAAAGATTCCTTCGCTCGAGGAACGCCTCATAAGCAGGTTCAACTGGGGCCTGGTTACCAGGATCGATCCGCCGAGCTTCGAGACAAGAGTTGCAATAGTGCAAAAAAAGGCCCACCTTCGTGGCCTTGATATTTCCGATGAAATAGCCGGTTACGTTGCGCGTAAGGTCCAGGCGAATATCAGGGAGCTGGAAGGTGCTTTGACAACAATTTATGCTGTGGCGACTACTACCGGCAAAGCAATAGACCTGGAATTGGCCCAGACGGCTCTGGATGGACAAATAGAAGCAGCGGTCAGACATATAAGCATATCGGATATTATCGAGGTAGTAACGAGCCATTTCGACGTTCGCCTCGCCGATTTGCAAAGCAAGAAGCGCAGCCAGAGCATTACCGAGCCTCGCCAGATTTGTATGTACTTAGCCAGAAATCTTACCAGGCACAGTCTCGAAGAGATTGGCGGCCACTTGGGTGGACGCGACCATACGACAGTCATGCACGCCTGCAGTAAAATTGGCCAGGCAAAAGAATCGGATGTCAAAATGAACGCTCTGCTGAACGAACTGACAAAACAAATCACCCAAACCCCCAAAATGTAAAGCAGTCAATTGTCTTTTTTTAATTGTTTATGATGGAATTTAACATGTCTAGATAATCAGACAATAGTCGGGTTATAAGGAACTCATTGCGAACTTTTTCTCTGGCTTTTGCTCCTATTGATTTACATTCTTTGGGATTCTTTAATAAATGTATAATTCTGTCTGCGAATCCTTCAAAATCCAGAGGTTCGAGCAGATATCCACTCTTGCCGTCGTCTATTTGTGAAGGTATACCTCCTACATTTGAGGCGACGACCGGCGTGCCTTTCCAAAGGGCTTCTGTGACAGCAAGGCAGAAACCTTCTTTCGTGGACTTTTGTATTATTATATTTGAAAATCTTTGGATGGAGTTAACCAGCGTTTCGTTATTTCCAACGACAAAGAGGATGTCCCC
>CAZQXE010000145.1:0-7724 GCA_964597115.1 uncultured Pirellulales bacterium
TGGCAGCGACTTGACGTTCCTTTGCGGACGATAACGACCTTGGACAGGTTTGCAATGGTAAGGAGGAGAGTAAAGCAGCATGACATGCGAATGCTACAGCCGGAAGAACTTAAGATCGCGATGGGTTGGCCAAAAAAATATAAAATAAATCATGGAACAAGGCGAGATAAAGTCAAGATGGTTGGCAATGCGGTTTGTCCGCCGGTAATGAATTCCATAATAAAAAATCTTGTTAAGAAATAATCATGGAAAATTCCACTTTAATAAAGTCTGTTTTTAAGCCGCGAGCAAGGATTATGCTTCAGCTTGGTGACCAGTTGATCAAGAATGAAAGTATCGCGTTGCTGGAACTTGTAAAAAATTCATATGATGCTGATGCAAATCATGTAAATATCAAAATGTCTAAAATTGAGGAGCCTTCTAAGGGAAAAATTATAATCGAGGACGATGGCATTGGGATGAATATAGATATTATAAAATATGTATGGATGGAGCTGGGTAGTGATTATAAAGAAAAACAATTTTCGGAAAGAAAAAGAAGCAATAAGCATAATAGGTTGCCACTTGGAGAAAAAGGAATAGGGCGTTTTGGTGCCCATAAGCTTGGTAATGAGATTGAGTTAGTAAGTCGAATGAAAAGTGAAAAAGAAGTTTATCTTTCCATCGATTGGGGGATATTCAAAGAATCTGAGTACCTCGAAGATGTCAAGATCAAGATTTACGAAAGAAAACCTGAGTATTTTACGGGGTCCAAAAAAGGAACTAAAATTATTATCAAGCAATTAAATGCAAAATGGAACCGTGGAATGGTAAGAAACATATACCGCTCGATGAATTCCCTTTGTTCACCATTTACAGGGCCTCGGTCATTTCATGTTTCATTAAATTTGCACGAATATGAAAAATGGCTTGAAGGGCTTCTTTCATGGAAGGAAGTAAAGAATTATTCACTTTATAATATTAATTGTGTAGTTAAGAAAGATGAGATTACTAGCTTCAATTATAAATTTACTCCTTGGGAAGCTATGACAAAATTAAAACCGAGGAAGATAACCGAAAGCGATAAATATATAAGCAAAATCAAGAAGATGAAGAAAGTTGTCAAGGAAGACGGCAAAAAAGTATTAAAGCCGATAGATCTTTCTGAATATAATATTGGCGAGTTAAGGTTTGAAGCTCATATTTATGACAGAACCTCTAAAATACTATCGCTGGGTGTAAGCGATAAAAAGGGCCTCAAGGAATATTTGGACCAAAATGGAGGCGTAAGAGTATATAGAGATGGTGTCAGAGTATATGATTATGGGGAACCCGGTAATGACTGGCTTGAATTGGGGACGCGTAGAGTTAACATTCCGACCAAGAGAATTAGTAATAATATTATAATTGGCGCAATACATTTAAAGAGAAATCAAAGTGATTCATTGAAGGAAAAGACAAACAGAGAAGGTTTTATAGAAAACGATGCCTATTACAATTTTTGTGATGCAATTTTATATGTTATAGACAAAATAGAGACTCTTCGTAATACCGACAAGGAGAAAGTCCAGACCCTTTATGGCTTTACCCCTAAAGCTGAACCGGTTTTGTCAACACTTTCTCAATTACGTTCTACTGTGGATAAAAAAATAAAAGACCTGGAGATAAAAAAAGAACTCACAAAATATATTGACAGAATCCAGGTAGATTACGAATACATAAATGAGACCCTTCTTAAAAGTGCTGGGGCAGGATTAAATTTAAGCATAGTAATACATGAAATAGAGAAGGTTATTAGTGAACTCCTGGCTAGGCTAAATAAGAACAAGGCGCCAGAAAAAATGCTATATTTAGCAAGGCATCTATCACAATTAGTAGAGGGATATAGCTTTATTCTAAGGGGTTCAAAAATACAGGATGAAGCTCTATCGGATTTGATTACTCAAGCTCTTTTCAATGTTGAATTTAGATTGAGAGCTCACAAAATAGATATTGTTGACGACTATGACCAAATACTTAATGTTCCTAAAATAAAATGTGCCAAGAGGTTTGTAATTAGCAGTATTTTAAATATCATTGACAATTCAATATGGTGGCTAAATTATTATGAAATCAGGAAAAAAAAGATATTTATTTCTCTTTCAGAGGAATTGCCGGGATATACCAGTATCATTATAGCTGATAATGGAAGGGGGTTTTCCATGCCGACAGAAGACATGAGAAAACCTTTCTTCTCAAATAAACCTGGAGATGCTGGTATGGGGATTGGTTTACATTTGGTTGATGAAGCAATGAAAGCACAAAGAGGGATATTGTCATTTCCTGAGTGGGGCGAATTTTCGATTCCGGAAGAATTCAAAGAAGGAGCAGTTACTGCACTGTGCTTTAAACAGGAGAGAAATAAAAAATGATACTCCCAAAGAATGGGCGAATAGCAGTAATAGATGATAAAACAGAGGAACACGCCTTACCACTTTTAAAAGCGCTTTTTAAAGAAGGGTTTTCCGCCGTATATTTTTCAGGTGAAAGCTCCGAATTACCTATAGTTCAACTTAAGGATATCAGGGTAGTTTTTCTTGACATGGAATTAGTCCCGGGACCTAACGATCAATCAAAGGCCGCCGCCACAGCCAGGATACTGAGCCAGATTATTGATGTCACTACAACGCGTTTTTACTTTCTTATAATTTGGGCTACTCATAACGAGTTGCTGGAACCTTTTTGGCGATATATCAAAGAAGGTACAGACTATAAGTGTTCATTTCTAACTGTATATCTTGACAAAGGTGCTTGCAAAGCAAATGGTTATGATATTTCTTTTATCAAACAAGAAATAGAGAATAAAATAAAAGAAAATGACGGCTATACCTTCCTGATTAACTGGGAAAATATGATTAATAAATCTACTAATAACGTAACAAATGATTTCCTTTCTCTTTTTGAAGATGATGAAGGAGACGTCAATAGAAAATTGCTTGGTGCTATAAAACTTTTAGCTGTCGCATACTCTGGTAAAGTACTGGAAACGGGTGATGATTTGCAGATAGAAAAAGATGCGATGCTGGCTTTTAACAGTACCTTAAAGGATTCCGTGGAAAGAAATGTTGCAAATATTTCTGAGGGCGACATTTGTTTTGACAGTTCTGACGATGATATTGAGAGTTCGGCAATTGCTGGCATTAATAGTAAATTGCTATTATGTGAAACTGACGCCAACCCAAAACCGGGCAATATTTATGAGGTAGACAATGCTCCGCTCTTAAAGAAATTATTGAAAGAAGTAGCTGAAAGAAATCATAACCAAATAGAGCAAGATCAAGCTTGTAAGGTTGTCTTTTGCGAAATTTCTCCATTATGTGACTATGCCCAACAAAAGTGGGCATGTTATAGATTTATATATGGTATTACTGTTCCAGCAAAGCATGAAAAGCATATAAAAAACGCACCATTCATCTTTAGAACGCCAATTCTTAAATTAAATGAGAACGATGTTTTTATTACATTAAACTTACGCCGGATTGAAACCATGTCTCTTGATAAGGAAATTCAACTGGATTACTTATGCACAATGAGAAAAGATTTGATTTCTGCTATACAACATTCTTTTTCAAATCATTGCTCAAGACCCGGGTTGGTTTCACTTTGAGTTACATGGAATCAACTTACCCTGTTCCAAATTTTTATTAAGTCTATAATAATATTATGGTTGATGTACTCACAAAAAAACAGCGATCTTATAATATGTCTCAAATCCGGAACAAGGATACTCGTCCGGAAATTCTTGTTCGTTCCATGGTTCACCGTTTGGGTTATCGTTATGCACTTCATCGAAAAGACCTTCCTGGCAAACCTGACATGGTTCTTACCAGACATCGTAAAATCATATTTGTTCACGGATGTTTCTGGCACATGCACAAATGCCGTTATGGCAAAGTAAAACCTGCAACCAATATTGATTTCTGGAAATCAAAAAGAGAAGGGAATGTTGCCAGAGATAAGAGAAATCTGCGAAAGCTTCGAAAAGATGGATGGAAAGTGTTGGTTGTATGGGAGTGCTGGACAAGAAAACCTTCCGCACTGAAGGACCGTATTGGGCGATTTCTAAATGAGAGTCTGCTGAGATCGTGATGTCATCCGTAATCCGTTAAATATTTGAAATCCTTCGATCCTGCTCGGAAGAAGTATTGAATTTGCGGATTAATCGCCGTCCTCTCCGGTCCCGATTTGTCGGGATTAAAGCAATTTGCGAAAATATGTTGCAATTTGGATTGTCTTACGTTATTGTGCGGCTCTTACGAGGTCCTGGTAAATGGAAGAGCCGAACGAAAAAGGCAATATGGGCAGTGATATCGCTCCCGCAAGGTCCCACTTGGGACACCCGGCAGCGGATGGCATGGCACAAGTTAGCAAGGTCGTGAGCGATTATGTTGCCGGTCTTAGCGATGAGCATCGCATGTTGGTCGTTCTCAAAAAGCAATTATACGGCGGCTCGTGGGAGCCGATGCTCGACGACCTGCGGAACCGCCTTGATGGTAAGCCGTATATATTCAAACTGGTTAATCGAATAAAGGATGATATAGAACGCATCGAGCAGATGCAAAGCTTCGAGGCCGAGCACGATGTCGATTTGGCCGACTTTGTTGAATTGTAGCAATGTGCGGCGTGTAAGTCCCGAAAGGTCCCACTTGGGACACCTGGCGGTGGATGGCCAGGTCAAAATGCTTCGCTGCTTCTAAAAAGACGAAAATATGGTGATGATAAGCAGATTTTTTGTGAGGAATTATGAAAATGCTTAGATTATTCAGATATAAATTAGCCTTATTGGTGTGTCTTTTGGTTTTATCTATTACTCACAACAGTTTTGCTGCGGAAAAACCATTGCAGCAGCTTGTTTCATCGGAGTTACTTAAGCACGCTAATTTGAAAATGTTGTGGCAGCAGCAGTTGCCTATCAAAAAGACGGAGTCTTTAGAGCAATTACTGGTACTCGACGATAATATCTATGTCTTTTCTGACCGCAATTATATTATCTCCCTGAATCGGGAAAACGGAAAATGGATTTTCGGCAAAGGTTTTACGCCCGGCAGTTTGCCTGTTGGCGGATTGAAACTTTATCGTGATGAGCTTTTGTCCGTAAGCGGCAATAAATTAGTTGAGATTGATTTGGAATCGGGTGAGGAACTCAGGACTATGGATTTTGAGTATAGTATAGTTTGTCCCGCCGCCCGCAATAGGTCGTATTTTTACATCAGCGGAACTGACAGGCGTTTGCATACGCTGCGCGCGGATGATAGAGTCCAGGTTTTCGAAGTTGCTGCCGATAATGATTCCAAGATTACTTCAATCATTGCTGACGAGGAATTAGTTATCTTCGGAACTGATCAGGGCAACGTGGTTAGCATTACGCCTGGTGGGCCTAAACGTTTGTGGCAATTCAATGCTGCCGGGGCAATCGCCGGCCCGATTATCAGAGATGGCAGGTCGCTGTTTTTTGCCAGCGGAGACGCAAATGTTTACCGTGTTGACATGGTTGGCTTGCCCGACAGAAAATCGTTTGTCTGGAAATATCAGATGCCGGGGGTGCTTGAAAAAGCGCCGCGTGTGACGCAACAGTTCGTCTATCAATACATCAGGACCAAAGGTGTGACGGCAATAGACAAGGGCGGCTCGTTTTTATGGCACGTGCCGGGAGGCGTGGATTTATTGGCGGAACACAACAACAGGGCCTATGTGATTACAGATAACAGTAAATTGGTGGTAATGGACAATAGCAAAGCGAAGAAGCTGTATTCGGTCAACTTTGCAGAAGTTACGAGACACGCTGCCAATGTGACAGATTCAAGAATCTATATCGCTGATGAACGTGGCCGGATTGCCTGTTTACAGCCGGTTGAATAGTAAATAATCGCTAATGAACAGTGGAAGGAGAACAAAAACAAATGGATGTGAAAATCAAGACAGCATTGATAAGTGTTTCTGACAAGAGTGGCGTTGTTGATTTTGCCAAGAAGCTCAGTAAAATGGGCGTCAAGATAATCAGCACCGGCGGAACCGCCCAAAAACTGAGTAAGGCAGGGGTGAATGTCACTGGAATCGAGTCGGTTACAGGCTTTCCGGAAATGATGGACGGCAGAGTTAAAACTCTTCATCCAAAGATACACGGCGCATTGTTGGGACTCCGTGACAAAGGAGAGCACACGGCCGCAATGAAAGAGCATGATATTGAACCGATTGATTTGGTCTGTGTGAATCTCTACCCGTTTGAGCAAACGATTGCACAATCGGATTGCACGTTGGCTGAGGCGATTGAAAACATTGATATCGGCGGGCCGAGTATGCTTCGCTCGGCTGCCAAGAATAACAAGTTCGTGACCGTCATTACGAGAACCGACCAGTATGACAGAGTCATTGAAGAGATGGAAGAAAACGACGGGGCTGTGAGTGAGGAGCTGCGAAGCGAATTTGCTCAGATCGTCTTTAGTCTGACAGCTTCGTATGACGCTGCCATAGCGAAGTATCTTGATACTAAAACAGACGTTGAGTATCCGGATAAAGTTTCAATTATGCTTAAAAAAGAAGCTTCGCTGCGTTACGGCGAAAATCCGCATCAGAGCGCTGCTTTTTATAAACTACCTTCGAGCGGTGAAACCTCGATCAGCAGCGGTACTTTGCTGGAGGGAGGCATAGGCATCAGCTTTAACAATCTGCTTGATACGAACGCTGCGTTTGAACTTGTTAAGGAATTTGACGAACCTGCTGCGGTTGTTGTTAAGCACCTTAATCCGTGTGGCTGTGCCGTTGATAATGATATTTGTGTGGCGTATCGCAAGGCATATGAAGGCGATGTGGTCAGCGCATTCGGCAGCATTATAGCTTTGAACAGAAAAGTGAATGTTGAATTGGCACGAACGATTATGGAATCGTACAGTCGATTCGGTAAGGCGCTGGGGGCAAGCGGATTTTTTGCCGAGGTGATAATAGCCCCGGAATTCGATAAGGATGCACTTGAGATAATCAGAACTTTGAAGAGTTGGGGCAGCAGAGTTCGACTTGTGGAAACCGGCCCAATCGACAGGGTTAATATTGACAGCAGCGAGTTTGACATTCGCTGTATTATCGGCGGGCTGCTCCTTCAGAAACGGGATTTGGTTGGTTGGGAGCCGGATGAGCTGGGATATCCTACCAAAGCCAGACCGAGCGCAGTACAACTTGAGGATCTGAGAATCGCCTGGCTTGCTGCCAAACATACGAAGAGCAACACTATTGTGCTTGTAAAGAACAAGAGGGTTTTGGGCGTGGGAGCAGGGCAGATGAATCGCGTCGAGTCCGGCTTGATCGCGTTCAAAAATGCCGGCGAAGAATCAAAAGGCTCTGTACTGGCCTCGGATGCGTTCTTCCCGTTCCCGGACAATGTCGAAAACGCCGCCAAGGCGGGCGTTGCTTGCATAGTTCAGCCGGGCGGCTCGAAAAAGGACGATGAAGTCATCGCCGCCGCGGATAAGCACGGCATAGCTATGGTCTTTACCGGCAAGCGGCACTTCAAGCATTAAGAAACTATTCTAAACGAACAATTTATCATCCAAAGCGAAGGATCTGGTTTGCGATAATCGGATCCCTCGCTTCACTTTATTAGGTCAAGTCAGTTGGCCCCGAGCACAGTTATCGTTGGGGATTGGAAGTCAGCAATGCGTGTTTTTAATTCATTTAAACGGTTCTCTGCTCTGGTAAGTGCTTCTATTGTACGG
>CAZQXE010000146.1:0-7708 GCA_964597115.1 uncultured Pirellulales bacterium
CTCGAATTCTTCGACGCTCAGTGATTGTCTTAACTTCTGCAGTGCAATCAGTTCGATTTGGCGGACTCTTTCCTTGGTCAGGCCGAGTTCTTCGCCGATTTGTTTTAAGGTTTTTGTTTCTTTTCTTATTGGTGAGCCGACAAGGCCGAAACGATTCAGGATTATGTACCGCTCGCGTTCGGTCAGATTGTCCTCGATAACCTGGGTCAGGCCCTGGTGAGCTCGTTCCATTGCGGCGAAATCCACCGCATCGTCTGCTTTTAAATCATGATGGATATCTGCAAGTGACGTTGTTGTAGTTTTGCCGAGCCGGCCGGTTCGAGCAGGAACTCTGCGGGCAAAATCTTTGGCTATAATCCAGGATGCGAAAGTTGAAAATCGAAAGCCTCTCGAATAATCGAATTTCTCGACCGCCCGCATCAGCGAGATGTTGCCTTCACCGACCAGGTCAAGTAAATTTGCTCCGCCGGTCGTATGCTTGCGTGCAATAATAACGACAAGCCGCAGGTTCGATTCGATTAATTTTCTGTTTATCTCTTCAGCCTCGGCCAAATAGCTTTCTATCTGGCTGAGTTTGACGCCAGAGATACGATATAGTTTTATCTCGGCGCGTTCCCGGGAGGCTAAGAATTTAAGGTAATTATATCTGCGGAAAAGCTCGACTTCACGCTCTCTATTTAACACAGGGGTATCTTTTAATGTCTGCAAATATTTCGGAAGGGAACTGCCGACTAATTCAAGACGCTTATCATTCGTGCCGCCGGTTGGTTCTGTGCTACCAGTCGGCTTTGACTGGGTTTTTTCTGTTGCTTCTTTTTCGAGAAATTCCTCGCTGGCGACGAATTCAATTTTTCTTCCCAGAAGCGCCCTTGCCCTTCGTTGATTTATAATCCGGTAAATTGAACTTCTGTTGCGATCGAAGCGTTGCATTAACTCTTTAATTTTGCATCCTTGTTTGTAAAGTTTGTATATCTCGGCGGCCTGGGCCGGTTCGATTGGAATATTGGACTTTTTGAAAATGGCCTTGTCGGAATTGACCTTTTCGTAATTTCGCAGTATGTATCTGATAGTCTCGTGACTTCTGCCGGTTTTGTCACATATCTTGTTTATTATCTGGTAGCGGGACAAATCTTTTTTTTCGCTGAGTTTGGCTGCCTGCCTGATAATCTGCTGTTTTTGCTCATCTGTCAGCCGCGCGAAGCTTTTTGCTTTACTGGAAAGCTTTGGATTCTCATTGAGGAATTTATTTACGGTCGCTTGCCGGAAGCCGAGACGTCTCACGCCGTCGTCGAAAACATATTTTCGCCCGATCAGGCCCTGTTTTCGCCAGCGATAGATTGTTTTCGTTGAGATTCCCACATTTTGTGCGAGCTCTTCGATAGTGTAAATCTTCTGGTCTTGTTCGGCGACCGGACGAGCGAGCTTGCCGCTTAGTTTGGAGATGAAAACCCGAAGGTCCTCCAGCAGCTCATCGCCTTTGATAAGCTCGTATGCTTCGCTCTTGAGGTGAAAGCCGGTGATACGAAAGCAGACGAATTCGAAAGGATATTCCTTGTCCTTGTCGATAATCGCAAAAAGTTGTTCGGCGCCGTCGAGCTGCTTTCGGCGTTTCTTCTCCGGCGTATAACGAAGCTGCATCAACAATTGCGCCAAATTGTGACTTTTTATCTTCCGCATAGTAAAAATTTATTATACCAAGATTAGGCGCAAAAAAACAGCCGTTCAAACGGCTGCTTAATATCTATTATAGCATCGAGGAAGTTATAAAAATGCCTTGTGCATGCATTTACTTTCTTTATGCTACCAGGCTTTTAGCCGTATCGACGGCCGAAGCCGCGTCGGCTGCATAACCATCGGCGCCAATCTTGTCGGCATAATCCTGCGTTACGGGTGCGCCGCCTATCATAATTTTGGCTGGAAGGCCGGAATCCTTTAATGCCTTGACGGTCTTTTCGATACCGGGCATTGTTGTGGTTAAAAGAGTGCTCATACCGATCAAATGGGCATTCGCAGCTTTTGCCTGTTCGACAAACTTTTCAGGCATAACATCTACACCGAGGTCGATGACTTCGAAGCCTGCACCTTTGAGCATCATTGCCACTAAATTCTTGCCGATATCGTGCAAATCACCCTGTACGGTCCCTATTAAAAACTTTCCGACCGGCTCGACGCCGGCCTTAACCAGCTCCGGCTCAAGAATTTCCATCGCCATCTTCATTGCCCGCGCAGCGATAAGCACCTCCGGTATATAAATCTCATTCTTCTTGAAGCTCTTGCCGACGACTTCCATGCCTGCGATTAGCCCTTTATCGAGAATCGTCTTAGCTGATGTGCCATCTTCGATAGCCGACTTTGTAATTTCCATCGCAGCGTTTTGGTCGCCTTTTATCACTGCATCTGCCAATGCGTTCAAATCTGCCATTACAACTCACCTCAATGAAAACATACTGTTCTGTCAATATTCGTTAAGAGAATAACGAAACCCATGATTAGACATTATTTCGCAGCGCAAAACAAGTCCTAAATCAGACTTTTAAGCAGGAAATTTTTTCCTGATGGCCGAAAAGGCATGGAACATAAAAAAAGCAAGTATTGTTTGAAAAAAAACCATGTAATGATATAATTCCTGTCTTTGTTATTTCATGGTTGTCTGCTATGTAAAAATAATGTAGCAAAGTTGGAAGGTTGGGGCTTTGCGTTCTCAACGTTGTTTTCTTCAGTCAAATTAATATTATGTACGCTATACGAAATACGAGATACGAAACATGAGCGACTATATAGTCCTGGTGAAACAGGTACCTGACGTATCGCAAATCACTGATAATGCTTTTGATCCGGAGACGGGCACGCTCGTTCGTGCCAGGCTGGCCAGCGTGATCAACGAGTTGGATGCGCAGGCTCTGGCTTTTGCAGACTATATGAAGAAAATCAGTTCAGATCCGGACGGCAAAATCGTTGCTCTGGCTATGGGACCGCCGATGGCTGAGGAGGTCCTTCGATACAGCCTTAGCAGATGTGCTGATAAAGTGGTGCTGCTGACCGACAGAGCGCTCGGCGGAGCCGACACTGTGGCGACTGCAAATCCGTTGGCGTTTGCTGTAAGGAATATAGTCAAAGAAATCCTGAAAAATGACAATGATTATTATGTTGTTTCCGGGATGCAGTCGGTGGATGGTGACACCGCACAGGTGCCGCCGCAGATAGCTGAGGAGCTTGGCCTGCCCTGCATAGCCTATGTCACCGATGCCGAGTTTAAAAATAATCGCTTTGAATTCACTCGCATTATCAGTGGCGGCAGCCAGGTAGTTGCCGCAAAAAAACTGCCGGCCGTAATAACCGTTGCCAAGTACGAGTATCCACTGTTTTCGACGTTTACCAAAACGCGATGGGCCAGTCGAACAGAAGTTATCTCCTGGGGTAGTGAGGACATCAAAGCCACGCACTTTGGCGTTAAGGGTTCCAAGACGGCGGTAATTCGAGTTTTTCCGCCCGGCAAAAGCACAAGAAAATGCCAACAGCTCAGCGATGCAAAGTCATTAGCTAAAGTTCTCGTTGAAAGCGTTAAGAGTGGCAATGGTCACGCTGGACAGAGTGCTGAAGCTCAGGCGGCTCGCTATGTTTTGCCGGGAAAGCGAAAAAGTCTGCTCGATAGATGTTTTGAGGGAACTCACAAAGAACAGGATGACTATGGAATCCTGGCTGACAAGCTTAAAGAACTTGGCATAAAAGATGCCGACCACATTGATGATCCGGCCCGAGAGAAGATTCTGGTCGCGGCAGGTGAGCATTTCCATAAGAAAGCACTGGAAGACATGGTAAATGGCTTGAAGTTGGCCGAGCCTGCCTTCAAGGGAGAGGTTTGGGTTGTAGCCGAACACAGCGATGGAGTTGTACACCCCGCAACATTCGAACTAACCGGTAAAGCACGGGAACTTGCCGATTCGCTTGAAACCAAAGTAGGCGTATGCATAGCAGGCTACAAAATCGAGCCAATGGCGGAAGAATTAATCGCCGCCGGTGCGGACAACATATATTTAATAGACGACGAGCTGCTTGAAGTATTCGATCCCACTGCCTATCGCAAAGCTATTGCAGATGCGATAAGCACGTACTGGCCGCAAATCGTTCTTTATGCCGCAACTCCACAAGGTCGAATGCTCGCACCGATGGTTTCGTACAGAGTCCAATGTGGTCTGACTGCCGATTGCACCGGATTGGACATCAGGGATAGTTCGCGAAAGGGTGATATAGCTCTGCTCTTGCAGACCCGGCCGGCTCTCGGCGGAAATGTGATGGCTACTATTCGCACGAAAAATTCAAAATCGCAGATGGCAACCGCAAGACCGGGCGTTATGAAAAGAATTCCTCCCGACCCGTCAAGGAAAGGCGAAATCGTTCGGCATCGAGTAGAGTTGTCCGAAAGTGATGTTTCTCTGGAAATAATCAAAACGGAATTAGGCAGCGGTGATGTTAACTTCGGTGCCGATGTGATTGTCAGCGGCGGCAAAGGAATGCAAAGCAGGGACAGCTATGAGCAACTCTTGGATATGCTTTGTGAGGGCCTGGGCGAAAAGCTGGATATGCAGGTCGAAAGAGGCGCTTCGCGTGCGGCGGTTGAGCAGGGTTTTATTGGGCGGGTGCATCAGGTCGGCCAAACCGGCACTTCAGTCGGGCCGAAACTATACGTTGCTCTGGGAATATCCGGTGCCATTCAGCATATGATCGGCGTAGCCAACACCGAAACCATTGTTGCCATAAACAATGATCCGAACGCACCGATATTTAAGCAGTGCGATTATTATATCGTTGGAACCGTGGAAGATACGATACCTCAATTAGTTCGGGAGTTAGAGGTGGAATAAAGAAGTGTCAAATAACAATGACCACCATAAAGTATCTGTTTTAGTGATTGGCGCTGGGCCGGCTGATCTGGCGACTGCGATACAACTCAAGGCGTTAAAGCCGGAAGTAAATATATGTGTCGTTGAAAAGGCCACTGATTTGGGCAATCACAATCTTTCCGGCGCGGTTCTGGAAGCACAGACGCTGCATTACGTTCTGCCCGGCGGGGGTGTATGAGACCATCTACGATGATGTAAAGCCGGCCAATCCGTCCAACTGTCTGCACTGCAAGACATGCCAGAGGAAATGTCCCTTTGATAATATCCGCTGGACGGTCCCGGAAGGCGGCGGCGGACCACGCTATAAAAGAATGTGAGAAAACGAACCTCCTCACAGGCTATTATTTACCGAACAGCGATGAGTTGTTTCTGAAGTAACCGCTGCCCTCGCATCCAAATCGGGGAGACAAGATTTGAACTTGCGACCTCTGCGTCCCGAACGCAGCGCTCTGGCCAAACTGAGCTACTCCCCGGCCAACAATAATCAAAATATACTATAGCAGCTCTTGGATTGCAAGCTACAATAAATTTACTGGGTCAATATCTATGGCGACCTGAACGGCCGGCCGGATGGGCCGTTCGGCTCGCAGGCTGGCAAACAATTGCTGAACCGTTATTGCTTCCGGTGCCTGGATAATTATTTGCATCCTGTGAAAACGCTGTATTCGACTTATTGTCGACGGCATCGGCCCACGAACCGTTGCTTTCAGACCCTGGTGCTGGACAATCCGGTCTATTCTTTGACGCATTTGCCGGCACGCGGCATTAAGTTTGTCAAAATTCATATCCCGCATGACGATAACAGCCAGTCGCCAGAGCGGCGGCAGATTGCAGGCCTTGCGATGCTTTAGCTCCTCTTTAACAAATCCATCAAAATCCCCATCGACTGCAAACCGTATCGCCGGCTGATCGGCTAAAAATGTTTGAACGAAAACCGTACCTTTTTTCTCTGAGCGTCCTGCTCGACCGGCCACCTGAGAAATCAATTGGAATGTCCGCTCATTCGCCCTGAAATCCGGCAGATAAAGCGATGTGTCGGCACTGATAATGCCCACCAATGTTACGTTCGGAAAGTGCAGCCCTTTGGCCAGCATTTGCGTCCCTGCTAAAATATCAATCCGGCCCTCACTAAAATCTTCTAAAAGCCGGTAATAATCTCTGCTTGCCATGGAATCGCTGTCGATCCGGGAAACGCGGGCCTGTGGGAACTTTTTAGCCAGTTCCTCTTCAAGCCGTTGCGAGCCAAGCCCAATCATCGCCAGGCCGGCGCCGCACAAGGGACATTTTTCGGGTACGAGCGTCTGAGCCAGGCAATAATGGCATATCGCATAGCCATAATTGATGTGTTTTCCCGTAACCGTTTGCATTCGTTCGCTGCGAGTGGTTTTTGATTTGTGAAAGGTCAGCGTGACATCGCAGTTGCGGCAATGCAGCGTGTGTTTACAGGATGGGCAGAAAACAAAATTACTGTAGCCTCGTCTGTTCAAGAGCAAAATCGCCTGCTCTTTCTTTGCGAGTATTTTTTTCAGATGCTCGGCCAGTGGTTCGCTCACAAGATTAATGCCTTTTTGAGTCGCTTGTCCCTGCCTTAGATCAACGAGCCTCATCCGGGGCATGGGCAGGTTCATAACCCTTTTGGGCAGATACAGCAGGTTAAAGTGTTTTTTGCTTTGACAATTGGCCAGCATTTCCAGTGACGGCGTGGCACTACCTAATATGCATTGTGCATCCGCAAGTTGTGCACGCTTTATCGCTACGTCTCTGCCGTTATAACGCGGCACCGTATCCTGCTTGTAGCTCGGCTCATGCTCTTCGTCAACAACGACCAGGCCGAGCTTCGACAGCGGCGCAAAGACCGCCGAGCGAGCGCCTATAACCACGTTGGCTTCGCCCGATTTAATTTTCTGCCACTGTACATTTCGCTGGGCAGCGGTGAGGCCCGAGTGCATCACGGCGATATTTTCGAACCGCTCGTTGAATCGCTGAACGGTCTGTGCCGTCAAGGCAATTTCAGGAAGCAGCACGATTGCGCTCTTGCCTTTTTGGATAATTGTCTGGATAGCCCTGATATAAAGCTCGGTTTTGCCGCTGTCGGTCACGCCGTGCAGGAGCGTAACGCCAAATTCCTCTGAATCGATATAAGCTTGTATAGCATCGAGTGCCTTTCGCTGGTCCTCGTTAAGAACTATCTGTTGCTCTGTTTTTATCGACATTCCTTCAGGAATCGCAGGCAGAGATTTCAGGATTGTCTTCTGTGCTATTTTAACGATTTGTTTTTCGGCCAATCTCTTGATTGGTTCTTTTCCACAACCGACCGCATCCAAAACTCCCTTCAGTTCCAGGGCCGAGTCCCGGCTAAAGGCCTTTCTTTCCTGCAGGTAAGTGACAATTTGCTTTTGCTTTTTACCCCTTAATTGCCCGGCGCCCACATCGACTCCATCGACGAGGTAAACATATTTTTGCGTCTTAACTCCTGCTCCTTTTTTCACAGCACCCGGTACCATCGCTGCCAAAACCTGGCCAAGCGGACAAACATAATAACCGCTAATCCACCGCGCCAATTCCATCAACTCAGCGTCCACCAACGGTTCTTTATCAATTATCCTGGCAATGATCTTTAACTTGAATTGTCTTTTTCTTTGTGTATCTCTGTGTTCTCTGTGGCTAACATCAATATCCACACAAAATCCAACTTGTAATTTATTTTTCTTCCCGAACGGAACTTCAACCCTCTGTCCCGCCTCAATCGGCCAAAGCTCATCCGGCACAAGATAATCGAACTCCGTATCCGCCGCCGACTCAAACGC
>CAZQXE010000147.1:0-7693 GCA_964597115.1 uncultured Pirellulales bacterium
TGCGTGAAGCCAAATCCCTACGTCAAATACGCTTGCCGAGGTCGATATGTTCGATCCTAACATGCCGGATGCACGATACTATATATGAAATACAAGATGTGCTTTCCACTTTAAAAAAACCTGAGGAAAACTGTAGCCGTGAACATCGACGGGCAATTAAAAACTTCCCTATAAATCCATGTTGCGCGATATGTTAATAAAACTGTAATCCTCACTGGAATTCTCGCCCTATGGAATCATATATTCGGCTTTTAACAGCAAAATAACACTTTTAAGGTCTTATTTTACCTGTTCCGCAGGCCGGAAAAATAAGGTCTTTTTTTTAAAAAATACGTAGTAACCACAATTGATAATTACCAGGGAGCTGGTCGATAATACCTTAAATCGGTAATAAATTACAAGTTAAGCAAAGAATATGAAAAGGCTGTTAAAATTCGTCATAAATTGTCATTAAAACAACCTTGAGTTCCGAGTAGTATTGCACTGCAGCACGATCTTACTTTCCATATGCTGAGAAATGGTATCCGCGGAGGAACTGGATGCGTTGGAAAAAAGGATTTTCGTTGGCCGAACATGCTATTGAAGTTCTGGCTATAGGGGCGTTGGCGTTAATTATCACTCCAATAATTATCATAGGCTCAACGAGTGCCAAGGTAAATGTCTGCAAAGCTAACATAGACAGCATAAACAAGCAGATCGAATTGTATTACTTAAACACAGACACGTGGCCCTCCAATTTAGAGGATGACATCCTGGAAAACACCGACTACTACCCGGATGCTACCCCTGAATGCCCGTTTGGGGAAAAGTATAAAATGGACAAGGATACGCATCGGGTTAAGATAGATAAGCATAACCATTAAGCTTTGTCAAACGCCATTCCGTGCATGAAACCAAATCTATGCGTCAGATAAGCTCGGCGGAGTTCTCGCCCCATGGAATTATATATTCGGCCGTTATCAGCATAATAACACGTTTTAAAGTCTGATTTTTCCTGTTCCCAAGGCCAGAAACCTAAGGGCTTTTATTTTGAAAAATACGTAATAACCACAATTGACAATTGTAAGGAGCTGGTCGATAATACCTTAAAGCGGTAATAAATAACAAGTTAAGCGAAGAAAACGAAAAGGCTGTTACTACTCACCAGGAATTGGCATTAACACAGCCCTGAATTTCGAGCAACATTGCACAGCAGCATGATCTTACTTTCCATATACTGAGAAATGGTATCCGCGGAGGAACCAGGATGCGTTGGACAAAAGGATTTTCGCTGGTCGAAATAGTGATTGTGGTTCTGATATTAGCTGCATTGGCGGCCATTGCCATACCGACAATTATCAAAGGCTCAACTGATGCCAAGATCAATGCCTGCAAATCTAATATTGACAGCATAAACAAGGCGATCGAATTGTATCACTTAAACACAGGCACATGGCCCTCCAAATTAAAGGGCGATTTCCTGGAAAACACCGACTACTTCCCGGATGATGCACCTGAATGTCCATTTGGGGATAAGTACAAAATGGACGATGATACGCATCGGGTTGAGACAGATAAGCATAACCACTAACGGGAGGCAGGGATGACTATTATCCAGGCTGCTTTTTACCTGCCGCCCATACAGCAGGACATCAGGATAAATCACGCCTTGATTTCATTAGCTATTTCACACGATAAGCTGTTCGACCTATTTTTATATGCCGTCCGCCGAACTTATTGGTCGGAGTATGATTTGCTGGCCTCTGCGGTGCCGCCGTAGGCGCCCATATTAATAATGTTGCTGTTGGGAGACGGCTCAAGACCGACGGGGCTATTCGTATCACCGGCGTCGATACACGGACTTGTCACCTGATCCCGAATCCAGCTTTGGCTTGTCGGTTCCCATCGGCCTGCCTGGGATTTCAAATGATAATCGCCATTGCCCGGACCCATGAAATGCGGTTTTGCGTCAATATTGCCCTGACCCGGCCAGAGTCCTGTATTTGGATTACTCTGGACATCGCTGTAATTGGCAGTGATCCTTGAATCGTCGTCACTATATATTTCGTCGCCGCCATCCCAGAGGATACAATTGGCGATTCGGACAATGGACGGAGATTCCTCGCCGCCATCATCTCCGGTGCAGGCTAAAGCATTACCATCATCGGCTGAATTTGCGCCAAACGTGCAATTGACAAGTGTCGTACCGCTGCCGTTGGAATTGCGTATCCCGCCGCCGAACGTCTCCGCCGAGTTTTCTACGAAGAGACAATTGGTCAAAGTAGGATTGCCAGACTCATTATTGCGGATAGCACCGCCACCGCCGTCCGAGACGGAGTTTCGAATGAATTCACAGCCAGTCAGTGTCGGACTGGTTTGGCCCCAATTGTACATTCCTCCGCCATTGTGGGTTACGGCGTTGCTTTGGAAAATGCAGTTGGTTAAAACCGGATTACAGCCTGGCTCATATGCGCTGTTGTACATTCCGCCGCCGGCATCCGCCGAGTTTGCGGTGAATTTACAGTTGGTGAGCAAAGGACTGCTTTCGTTGTACGCTCCGCCGCCGAGTGACGCCGAGTTGTTGCTGAAAATGCAGTTGGTCACTGTCGGCTGGGCGCAATCCCCGAAAAAAATGCCGCCGCCTAATTCGTAGTATCCGCCGGTAATGGTCATGCCGTCCAGGACCGACAGCGATGTCTCGTAGCTGTGAAAATTGAATCCACGATGTGGTCTGTCCACGGTTCCATCGCATTCTATTGTCACAAGACTCGGATCGTTCGGGTCTTCGCTTCTGACCGTAATAGCCTTACCTTTGAAGTCCAGGTCCCGGTTGCCTTCGCCGTTATATGTCCCGTTAAGAACCATCACAATGTCCCCGGGGACAGCCGTGTCGACAGCGTCCTGTATGGCGTCAAAGGGATGGCCGGCCGAACCGTCCTCAGATGGATCGGAGATAGTCGGATCGCCGGGTCCGGCATCAGCAGGAGCATCAGCGTCAACATAAATGAGTGAAGGTGGTGGTGGATCCAGGACTACATCAGTAACAAAATCAATGCCCCAGGAGTTGCCGGACGTGGCACGACTGTTTCGTGAGTTTTGCGTCCTGACCGACCGGCTGGAGAAAACATATCCTACCGCCCCTATAGATATGCTGTAGCTAGTGTTCGAGTCCAATCCATCAAGGGCATATATCCCTTTACCGTCGGTCAAAACTCTCCGAGAAATCCGGCCACTTGATTCTGCAGTGACTTCGACGTTGGCTATGGGTCTGCCGTCACGGTCCAGCACGCGACCGCTTATTATTTCGCCTGTGCCGGAAATGAAAATATTGTACAGGCAGCCGAAAACAGAAGTATACCTGGTATCAGAAGCATCTACATCGGGCAAGTTGTACCATACATCATCGAGCCCATACCAGCCCATATTCAAATGGTGGTATAACGTTGAAGAATCATACCCGTAGCCGTCGCATATAACCGCGTGCCCGGTGTCCGAGTACGAATTACCCGAAATAGCGAGTATAACAGGAAGTTTGGCGTCGAGATTGGGATTAATCATCTCGTTCAAACCGGAGCCGATATTATTATCAGCGTTATAAGCCCAGACAGTATTGCTGAACTGAAAGGTGTCAATAAACGCGTCCCTCATGTCAGTCGGCAGGGCACCCGAACCTTCGGATTCGTAATACATCTCGACAGCAATACCTGCATCATAGCAGAGCGCTCCGATGGCCCGGCGGTGTGTCTCGGTGAAGGCGCTGCAATTGGAGTCCGGGTCCAGCATCATATCGCTCCAGTTGTATGGCCCTCCGCCTCCGTCACCTCCTCGCGTGTAAACTGTTTGCCGGCTGTTGTCAACCCATATTCTGAAGGTATGCAAGCCTATTCCCGCAGTAGGATACTCGTGGTAACTCATCACCTGGGCCATCACAGTGGCAACACACCCGCTGGGATAGTGACGGGGAGTATAGTAGTTATAGCAATAATCTCCACAGGCTTCTATCTGGCCCCATTTGCTTTGTATCAGCGGAGCTACACGGATATCGGAAAGGCACGTCAGGGCCATCAAACCGAATCCGCTCTCGGGCTCTTCTGCGAGACTGATAAGCTCTCGCCACTTGCCCCGAGGACCGCCGGCTTCCTCCGTTTGGAGAGCGAACGTATTGCGAACCGCTTCAACTCGCCCGTTGAGATCGCTCGTCACCAGTGCTCCCAGTGGATTCTCAAATGACGGATCATAAGTTCCATTATCAGCAAAACCGATAATCGGCTCAACCAAATCGTCCGCTGAGACCACAACGAATCCCGACGGTTGCAGATTGACGATGTAGTAAGCCGCACTGCTATTATCAGCAGCGAAAGTTTCAACTTCCAGCACCCGTCTGCTGAGGCTTGTACCGAGCGGTTGTGGGGCGGACCTGAGCCAGCCTGATACTACCGCCTTAGCCTCATCTGCCGTTGTAGGCCGGGCCGATAGGTTACTGCATAACAGCAAAACCATCAAAACAACTGAAAGAACAATTCTCCTGTGTCTTATTCTCATTACTCTTCGGTAAATTGTTGATATTTAAAGCCGATAAAACGTACGAAGATATCACCCCTGTAAGAATGAAATGGAATCACATATGACGGATTATACACCCTTTCACTGTGCTACTTGTTGTGAGAAAATTCAAGCGCTACTACTATTATATACTCTCACGCTTGATTGTCAAGACAATAACCGAACTTGTAACATCAGGCATCGTGTGTAATTTCAATCAGTCGCATCCGGAGTGAGATATTTTGATTCAAAGAAGAAACCGTCCGGCCTGCTAATGCCGTAGAAGGTTGCCAGGCCAAAATATTTTCGGACGGTCTCGAATTCAGGCAAAAGGCTGAAATCAAACAAGTCAGAACATCCCTCTGGAAACATCATCTCAGGGAGGGTTGCTCCGTGCCTAATTCCAATCCCCATCTCGATCTCGGAATCCTTACCGCCGTTTTTAGCTGCCCGCTTCAATTTGCGCAAATTAGTCCAGAAATATTCCGCCGAAGCTGAGATGTCCTCTATGTCCGCCAATCCAACAGACGAAGGAATATTCGATTTGCCTTTCTGGAACCATTTTGCAGAGGCAACCGACATCGTCTCGGAGCTTCCCAAAGCACGGATGGTCCGCTCAACGACAGACTCGCTCGAGAACAGAAGATGAGTATCGGTAACGGTGAATGCCAGTTTGTTTCCGTGATCTGGTTCGGCATCGAGTGACATTTTCGCCTTATCCCGCCCAGGTAGCACCCGCATCGGTGCTCTCGATCCCGGCATAAAACCCGGTATGAAGAAACCGGTATCAAGTACATAAAGCGTGTGCCCTAAAAGCTGCCGCCTGGCGTCTGGATCGTCAGGTGCCAGTATTTTACTGTGTAACTGCGACAAGGACCTTTCAAGAGAACTGCGGTTGTTTATCGCCACAGCAAGAAGTGTTTCGACTGACGGCTCGGACTCAGCTTGCCTCTGAAGCTGTCCGGAAACACTGGATGGTGACTTGTTAATACTCTGAGCGATGACGATTTGCGAGCCGAGATGGTCGATAATATCCGCTTTCAACTGTACCGACGGTTCACCCTGCGGACTTTGCGGCAGAAGCGGCATATACATTATCGCAGCAAACTGCGGCGAAAAAGCAGTAAGAACATTGGCAAGCTCATCGAAGGCCTTTTTGATATTCAAGTTCACATACGAGACCGAACACACCGAAGCAGGAATAAACCGCGGCGTCCTAAGTGCAGCGGATTCGATATCGAACATTTTGCAGACACTTCTTTTAGCGCCGTCAATCTTCAAGATTGCCTTCGCAGAAGAAGAACCGCCCGGTCCACCGGCGATGTCAATCGAACAACCAAAAGACTTAACATTATCGAAACCCAAATTACCCACTATCGTTTTCGCTTTGCCGGTTGTGTCCTCGGCATTTATCGTCCTGACGATTTGTTTTATATTAACGTAGAGATTAATCTGTCCCTGATCCTGCCCGTCACGATGTTTGACGGTTCTTAAGGTAGCATTGTAATCATCATCGTCGGCCAGCGTCGGGCTGCCGGCGCCTTTGATGTGCGCTACAACAAACTTGAGAACATCCGGATTCAAAGACACTATCAGACAATCATCAATAAAGCAGTAGCTCAGAGCTTCGGAAGACTCATAGACCAAAGTAGTGACATCGACGCCGCGATAATCTTCGCTCTTTCGGTGTGCACCATCTTCAATAGACTTTTCCACGAACTTGTTTACCGTTTCCTTTATTTTATCTATCGCCTGGCCCCACTGTGTTATGAACAGTATCGGCAGCTCATTCGCATCTACGGTCTGCTCATTGAGCACCACAGCAACAGCCACCCTGCCTCGCGGTAATTTATCAACATCGGCAATTATCCTGATATACTCGTCATCCAGCTCTTTTCTTTCCTCCCGCCATTTGACTTTGAAGTCATTGAAAAAGGGAGCCATTGCAGGGGCTTTATAGAGTTTATAAAGATTGGTCTTTTCGAACTGCGTTTGGAGCTTACTGAAATCGTCGATATCTATTAACAAAACAGTCTCGGGTGGAACAAGCTTAGCCGTCTCGGCAAGCGTCACCGCCCAAGCAGAAGTCGACGAGCACAGGAATATAAGAACACAAAGCAACAGACGATTTCTTTTCCGGGAATGTTTCATTTCAGCACCTTTCGCTAATCTACTGATTAGAGTGAACGATTGAATCGCTGTTGATGTTTGAATGCCGTTCACTGCTTTTTCCCGAGGAATTCGGGCTGGGTCTTGTTGCGTCTTCGGTCGGGTTGGAGGTATCTATAGCCGGAGTTCGGATTATCCTTGTCATAAACAAAGGCATCCCGGTTCTCGACGAAATGCTTCACATAATCAACCGGTATAGCAAAACCGAGCCCACCGAGGAAAATGTAGCCCATATTCGTAACGCCGATGACCTCGCCGGCCAGATTAAACAGCGGGCCGCCGGAATTGCCCGGATTGATATCGGCGTTGGTCTGGATATAGATAAGCCCCTCGAAGGCCCTGTTTTTCGTGCTGATGACACCGTTGGTAACGGTACGCTCCAGGCCGAGCGGATTGCCGATTGCAAAGACCCCTTCGCCAACTTTTATTTGGTTGATATTGCCGAGGTAAACAAATGTGACCTTTGCGTCACCGAGGTCTTCGACTTTTAGCAGCGCCAGGTCAACAAAAGGATTAATGGCCTCAATCTTGACCTTCTTGAATGTCTTCTTCTCAAAACCGCTTTTTGCTTTACGGAATACCGTAACCTCGATTTTCGTTTCCCTTTCTATCACGTGATAGTTAGTAATCAGGAATCCATCTTCATTTATAAAAAAGCCCGAACCTAATCCCGAAGGGCTTGAGACCTTCACAACGGCTTCTGAGACCGCATCTATGCACTTCTCGATGGTTGTCTTTCTCAAATCAGCGGTTCTGTACAAACGTCCCGGCACGCTCAT
Organism: uncultured Pirellulales bacterium; assembly: GCA_964597115.1. Taxonomy (GTDB): domain Bacteria; phylum Planctomycetota; class Phycisphaerae; order Sedimentisphaerales; family Anaerobacaceae; genus CAZQXE01. The sequence goes on from CAZQXE010000147.1 coordinate 7,470, forward strand.
AGCAGACGGCGACCTGCCGGCCTCGATCGTTAAGTCGTCCACGTCATTGACATCCGCATCCTCCGACTCACCCACATCGGTGTATTCATATTCGAGTATCTTATCCTTCGGAACAGCCAAAACCGTTACGCCGATATCGATGTAAAGCTGCGATTGCTTTTCAACGAGTATATCGCCGGTGATTTCCTGGCCTTCCTTGAGAACAATCCTGTCCGCATAACAAA
>CAZQXE010000148.1:0-7691 GCA_964597115.1 uncultured Pirellulales bacterium
CTCGTTCCCGCTAATTTTACGCCTCGCTCGACATCTATAATCCCCAAAGCCAGCCCTAACTCAACGTGGTCTTTAGGCTCGAAATCGAATTGGCGTATTTGTCCTTCTTTTCTTATCTCGATGTTTTCCGTGTCGTCCTTGCCCAACGGTACATCATCGTCAGCCGGTTGAGGTACCTGCTGCATTAGCTCCTCTAATTGTGGCTGTAGTTTCTTAAAGTCTTCTTCGTACTTTGCTTCCTGCTGTTTTAGTTCCGAGAGCTGAGATAATGCAGATTGCTTCTCGTCCGCAGATAGCTTTGGGATTGATTTGCCGATACGGTTTTTGTCGGTGGAGATGTCCTGCAACCGCTGTTTCGCAGCCCTGAGTTCCGAATCCAATTCAAGCAATCTGTTGATATCGACATCGAACTTCTTCGCTTCGCAGGCAGTTTGAAACTTCTGCGGATTCTCGCGTATTTGTTTAATGTCAATCATGTCTCGAAGTGTATCGTACTGTTGAACCGGCGTCAATCGAAATTCTTATTGCCGGTAGGTAAAGAATAGCGATAAAATTTTATTCGTATCTTTTAATAATTACCACGTTATTCTGCCCGCCGAATCCGAAAGACTCATTCATTACAATATTAACCGGCATTTTTCTCGGCTTATTAGGTACGTAATCCAAATCCAGTTGGGGATCCGGGTCGTTAAGATTCATCGTCGGCGGCACAATGTTGTCTCGGATTGCCAGAACACAAGTAATTAATTCGGCTGCACCGGCTGCACCAATCAGATGTCCAAGCATACTCTTGACACTGCTGGCAGGAGTATTTTTAGCTTTTTCCTTAAAGACGGCTTTGATAGCCTTTGTTTCTACCGAGTCGTTCTCAGTGGTGCTCGTGCCGTGGGTATTGATGTAGTCTACATCTTTGTAACTAATGCCGGCATTGGCAAGTGCCGCGGTCATCGCTTGTGCTGCACCTCTGCCCTCTTCGTGCATGTCGGTGATGCGAAATGCATCGGAGCTGCTGCCGTAACCTATGACCTCTGCTAAGATTTTCGCACCTCTTTTTTTCGCGGAGCTTAAAGATTCGAGAATAATCGCAGCAGCGCCTTCGCCGAGGATGAAGCCGTCTCTTGTCGCTGAGAACGGCCTTGATGCTGTCTCGGGGCTGTCGTTTCTTGTCGACAGGGCGGTTAGACGATTAAAGCCCGTGAGGCCCAGCGGATGTATCATCGAATGCGCGCCGCCTGCAATGATTACGTCCGCGTCACCTTTGCGAATTATCATCATTGCCTCGCCAGCAGCCTGAGTACTGGCTGCGCAGGCTGTGAGACAGCTTCTTGTTGGTCCGCGTGCTCCCGTTAGCAATGCGATGTGAGCGGCGGGCATATTCGGCTCCTGCTCAAGTTCATACATTGGGTTCATCCTGCCAAAGGCTACTTTAGCCCAACTGCCCCAATCCATCTCATTCTTTTCCGTATCCCATGCTTCCACGAGGGCAGAGAAAAATACATCGTTATCGACGGAGCCTTCGCCTGCTCCCAAATAAATCCCCAGTCTGCTGCGATCTATTCCGTCGGTCGGTTCATCGGTTTCTACATCTATCCCGGCCTGCATGCAGGCTTGAGCAGTTGCTCCAATAATAAAGCTGGAGCCTCGGTTGCTGTGCTCGTGTAACTTTGGATTCTTCGTGTGTTTTGCATGTTGGTAATCTTTAACCTCGGCGTCGAATGTCGTAGGAAACGTTGAAGCGTCGAAGATCGTTGTCCTGGCCATTCCGCTTTTACCCGCTAAGATTGCCTTCCAGAGTGTCTCTGTGTCGTGACCCAGAGGACAAACGATGCCCATTCCGGTTATTACCACTCGTTCAGTTGCATCTTTATCGATCATTTATTCGCCGTCTTGATTTATATGAAGTTTCCGTTTTTCAGTACCAGCGCTGCTGTTTGTCCGCCATACGTGTAGCTACAACACAATGCATAACGGACATTTTTTTGTTGTGGCTGATTCATAATGTTCAAATTGCAGCCGTTTGCTTTTTTGTCGCAGTTTTTTGCAGCAGGAATGTTACCTTGATTCATAGCACAAACCGCAGCGATGACATCAAGCACTCCTCCTGCTGCGCCCGTGTTGCTCAGCATGCTCTTGGTTGGCCAGGCGATTGTTTTTGTTGCAGCTTCACCGAGAGTAGCCTGTATCGCCTTTGCCTCTGCTAAGTCATCGGTAGCTATTCCGGTTCCGTGCGGGATAATCAAATCCAAATCTTCCGGCTCTATCTGAGCATCGGCCATCGCCTTCTCCATCGCTATTTGCAGTCCATAGCCGTCCGGTTCGATACGTTCATACACAGGATTGATGCTGTTGCTTTGACCGATGCCTGCTATTTCAGCGTAAATTTTTGCATCTCGTTTTTTTGCATTTTCAAGATTTTCGAGTATTACGACACCGGCGGCTTCGCCAAAGACCGAGCCTTTGGCATCAGCGTCAAAAGGCCTGCACGCAGAATCGGGCTTACTGTTATTTTCAACAGTAGCCCTTTTGAGCAGACACTGGCGTATCATGACTATCGGATTAACCTTCGCCTCGGCGCCGCCGGCCAGAGCGATGTCACTACTGCCGCGAGCGATAATTTGTGCTGCTTCACCTATAGCCAGGTGGGATGCCGCCTCGGCGCATGTGATGGTGTTACTCGGCCCCTGAATATCGTGAATGATGCCTATATGGCAGGCGAGCATGTTGGGCAGATATTTCAAAAGCCATAGAGGCGTCACCAGCTCAAGGCCTTCTTTGCCCCATTTACGAATGTCAAACTTGCCCTCGCTAATGCTTGCCGCCACACCCGGGGCCAGCTCAACCAGATCGCAGCTTATAAGGCCCGCTCCCAGGTTGATAGCCACGCGTTCCGGGTCAATATTGACGTTTTCCGGATCGATACCCTTTGTAATTAAGCCACTGTGGACAATCGCTTCGTGTGCCGCAATGACTGCCAGCTCGATGTCTCTGGACATCAGCTTAATCGCCTTGCGATAGCTTTTGGGAACGTAATCTCGTATGTTATAATCGGGAACCTCGCCGGCCAATTTACAGCTAAAGCCTACGGGATCGAACGCGGTAATCTTGTCTATCCCGACCCTGCCGGCACAAAGGCCCGCCCATGTATCGTTGACGGTTAATCCAAGAGGTGTTACGGCGCCAAGGCCGGTTATTACTACACGAGCTGAACCCATTAGTTGCGCTCCGACTTCTGCTTTGCACCTGAAAGCACATCTCGCAGAAGTGATTCGAAAACTGATGTGCCGGTACCGAACACGAAATTCTCCTCCGGAAATTCCTTGCCTGCCAGGTTCCGGTCTATGTGGCTGAACATCAAGTCTATCTCCGCAACCAGTTTCTCCGAGCGGGTAATCTTACCGGTTGTGCTTGCCGCCTCGGGAGCTATGGATTCGATTGTCGCTTCTAATTTTATTGTATCACCCGGCTTGACGTAATCGAAAAAGACGGCTTTCTTTATCTTCGCGAGAATGACTTTTTCCTGAAACTTCTTTGCCTCGCCGACAAGTATCCCCGCTGTCTGTGCCATTGCCTCAATACATAAGGTCTCCGGCATGACGGGGTAGCCGGGAAAATGGTCGTGCAAATGCTCTTCGGCAAGCGTTACATTTTTGATCGCCACAGCATTCTTGCCGCTGTTGAACTCAATAAATTTGTCTATCCAAATCCAACGCATCTTCCATCGGAACCCCTGTTTGCAATTTATTACAGATTTCAATCCAGCCTATATTAAATTTAGCGGCAGATTGGCATTGAGCCATCCTGCCGCTGAAAACTCGAAGACGCCTTTCTTTATTAAGCAGCGTTAAGTTTGTTCTCGACGTAGTTTATTATCGCGCCGACAGTGAACAAGTCACCTAATTTGTTAATATCGGGATCGTTTTCAAATGTCGCCAGGTTGGTGTGCGGCATCTTCTCGCGCAACTCTGCCAATCCCTTGTCGGTCAATTTGCCGTTATGCACAAAATCGGAATTGTTCATAAGACTCTCGGCCGGGAACAGCTCTTCCCGCGGGATCTTTATACCGAACGCTTTTTCCAAACGAAACACTATGTCCAGAAAGTCAATGCTTTCGGCTCCCAAATCGCCCATCAGGGTTGCTTCGGTCGTGACTTCATCGTCGTCAACTCCCAGCGCATCGACCAGAACTTCCTGAACTTGTTGTAAGATTTTGTCCCGACTCACTGCCATACTCTTTTACCTCCAGCATACTATAGTTTCGTGTTGCGTATATTATAATGCATCTTGTGCATATTACCACTGCTGCGTTAGGGAAAAACTATCCGCTGCTCAAAATGCTCCATCGTTTTTTCAAATTTTCAATTATCCGGGCGTCCACTGCCGCCATCGCCGAATTTTCATCGGTTAGGTTAAAATGCTTCAATCCGAATCGTGCTTCCACGATTCGTTCACTTTCCGAGATACCGAAGCCGGTAAAGCTGCTGATGTTTTCCTCTATGGTCCTGGCTTCAACCGTATATTCAATCTGTGCACCCGGCGATAAAAAGCTTTTATACTTTACATTCCTCGCCTGTTCAAGCAGTATCATGCTGTGGGCGAAATTTTCCGTATGGCGCACCAGCCACGATGCCGACTCTATCAATCCCTCTAACATAAGTACGCCGGGCAGCACAGGAAAGATGGGAAAGTGGTCCGCCAGGTATTCTTCAGCCAGAGAAACGCTCTTGAGGGCCTTAATTTGTTTGCCCGCTTCGAGCGAAACCACCTTGTCGATGAGTATAAATCTCATATTTTTATCGTTAGTGGCTCGTGATTCGTGTTTCGAGTCACGGTTTAATGAACTTCTCTCTAATTTTCTATTTTAAATGAACGCCATAAGCTATACGGTAAACGCTGATTTTGCAATTGTTTTTCCAGCGTTTTTTGGCTTTGGATTGAAAATGTTTTGACTTTTACTGCCAAGCGCGGTATGATAGGACTTAATGTCAGGGAGACGAATCGCGCGGTTTTTTTAAGAGGGCAGTTCGGTATGTATCGTTTGAACAAATCTTCAGGATTGAAAGCGAATCAAAAACAAATCTGTAAGTTCAAAATACCGTTGCTTGTATTGCTTGCCATTTGTTTTTTCTGCCAAGCAGCCGAAGCCCGGACGGACATTTATTCGTTCCTTTCCGACCGAAGCAAGGTCGTTCAGACAGGCGGCTTTGCCGGTGTGCACGAAACTTATTCCGTCGAAGGCCGGTTCCGGCTGTCTGTCGATTTCGATGCGGGTACTGCCTGGTTTGATAAGGTCGACGCAAATCTGATCCGGACCAATGGCTTTGTGAATACCGAAAGCCTTGGTGTTCTTTTTAATATGACCGAGCTTGTCGGCACCATTGTCGACGATGATACAATCAGATTCGAAGGGGAAATATCAAGTGAACCGAACATCGATTCTGTTATAGAGCTGACCTTTGACGGCGAGAATGTTTATCTCGTTGGTGAGATCATTCCGCCGGCCTGCTGTGACTTTTTCTACTATAATCTGGATGCAGTCGCCCGGAAGAAATTCGCCGGCGGTACTGGCGAGCCTAACGATCCTTTCCAAATCGCCACAGCACAGCAGCTTATTTCGATAGGAGATGATCCGAACCTACTGGACAAACACTTCATACTTATCAACGATATCGACCTTGATCCAAACTTACCCGGCGGCCGGGTATTTACTCATGCTGTAATTGCGTATGATACCAACGACATAGTTGGTTTCCAGGGCACAACCTTTGACGGCAGTTTTGATGGCAACGGCTACAAAATTAACAACCTAACAATTCATAATGATACATCTGACTTTCTTGGTTTATTCGGCCGCATTGAAAGCAATAGTTCGATTCGGAATCTGGGCCTGAAAGATGTTTCCATAGTCGGTTCAAGTAGTATATGTGTAGGTGCTCTTGCGGGATCCAGTGCCGGCAATATCACAAATTGCTATGCGACCGGTAAAATTTCCGGAGGGTACGACAGCGAAAACGTCGGCGGCCTGATAGGAGCTAATAGCGGTGCTATCATAGATTGTCATACGTCAGGCAATGTTTCCAGCGGTAAGGAAAGTAGGAAAATTGGCGGTCTGGCGGGTTTCTGTTTTAATGGCGTTATCAAAAATTGTCATACCGACAGTAATGTTACCAGCGGGGAAAGTAGTTATTGGATTGGTGGCCTTGTAGGTCACGCCTTGGAAGGAACTATAATTCGCTGCTATGTCAAAGGTAGTATATTAGGTGGAGACAATAGTTCCTCACTCGGTGGCTTAGTGGGGGGCAGTACGTTTGGTATCATTAGGTTTGGTAGTAGAATTGATAATTGTTTCGCAACCGCTGACGTTACCGGAGGGGGTAACAGTAATAATCTTGGTGGGCTGATAGGATCAGATAGGAGTTCTAAAATCACTAACTGTTACGCTACAGGTTGTGTGTCAGGAGGTGGATTTATCGGTGGGCTTGTTGGGGAAGCATCGTTAAGTATGATTAAAAATTGCTATACCACCAGTCGCAAGTATTATAATGGAGAAATTAGTGAATACGGCGGTCTAATCGGATTCAATAGTTCCAATGATCTATATATCAGCCAATGCTTCTGGGATATTGAAGCTACCGGCGCATCTAACAGCTATGGCGGTAAGGGATTAACCACTGCACAGATGCAAAATACTAATACCTATCTGAGAGCAAGATGGGATATGGTGGGCGAGCGTGCTAATGGTACTGCCGATATTTGGCGAATACCTGAAAGTGGTGGATACCCGGAACTGGCAATCTTCTCCGAAGAATATCAACCGCATACCCTGGCTGGTGCAGGTACTCCGGACAATCCGTATAAAATAGCTTCGGCTGAGGACCTTGGAGCAATACATCGCCATGATGAATCCGCCTGTTACAAACTTATGGCTGATATCGACCTCGCAGGTATCACGTGGAATACTTCCCCTGTTACTGAATTTGACGGTAGCTTCGATGGTAACAGTCACCGCATTATAAATCTAAGTATTAATAGTCAAACAATTCAAAATATTGGCTTATTCGGTAACATTAGTAGTAATGGACGAATTCAGAATCTGGGTCTTGATAATGTTTTAATTACCGGGCTTGATAACTCCAAAAGCCTCGGTGGATTGGCAGGAGAAAGTAGCGGCGATATTAATAATTGCTATGTTACTGGTAGAATTTCCAGTGGTAACGAAAGCGTATGGCTTGGCTTGTTAGTGGGAGCAAACAGTGGCAATATTACGAATTGCTACGCAATCGGCAGTATGTCATTTGGAAATTATAGTGGTGTTATAGGTGGTCTTGTGGGATCTGGTAATGATGGATCGATCATCAATTGTTACGCTGCCACAAGCATTTCCTACTCTGATAGCAGTTCTTGGCTTATAGGTGGCTTGTTGGGAACAAACTGGTGGGATAAAATGATAATCACAGAGAGCTACTTTCTAGTTTCTTCTAATGGCGGCGGACCGGACAATGGGGAAGGTGGCATACCTTTAACTAATGATCAGATGAAGCAGCAAGATAGCTTTGTTAACTGGGACTTTGACGATATCTGGATGATTTGCGAAGGAATTGATTATCCACGCCTGCAGTGGCAGAACATCCAGTGCGAAGAGTAAGGTTTTATCTGTATTTCTCGCCGCCGAGATCGCAGAGTGTATTGTTGTT
>CAZQXE010000149.1:0-7684 GCA_964597115.1 uncultured Pirellulales bacterium
TTATTAGAACAACCACAGAAACCAAGAACCATGACAGCACCTTCTCAGGGCGCTTCATCCCCGCAAAACCAAAGATGGGCGAAATAACAATAGGCACGATAAGAAGAGTTCCGACAGTTATGCCGATCCATGTCAGGTAGCCGATCTGAAGGATTTTGATGAAAATTAGCAGCCAGAACAATCCGCCCAGCAGTGTAATAATACGGACGACATTCACTATAGTACGCTTCTGCTTGCTTTGTTTGCTGTTTTGGTTTTCCTTGTCCGCTTCAACCATCTCTATCGCGCTCCGACTCTCCCTCAAACAGAGACGCTTATGAGGGTACTTTTCTTCAAGTATTTTCAGGCAAAGTCATATTAAATATCAAGCTTTTCACGCATATGGCTTAGTAATTGGTCGGTTGATACTCTTATCTGCTCCATCGAGTCACGGTCGCGGACGGTGACGGTGGTGTCTTCCAATGTCTGGCCGTCGACGGTGATACAGAACGGCGTACCGGCCTCGTCCTGCCTGCGGTAGCGCCGGCCGACCGCGCCCTTTTGATCGTAAAAGCAATTAAAATATTTCTTAAGCTCATCGTATATTTTCTTCGCTATCTCCGGCATGCCGTCTTTTTTTACCAACGGAAAGACGGCAACTTTCACAGGAGCAAGGGCAGGATGAAATCTCAGGAGGTTTCTTTTTTCGCCGCGCACTTCTTCTTCGTCATAAGCATCGACCAAAAAAGCAAGCGCACTTCTGTCAATGCCGGCACTCGGCTCAATCACATAAGGGATGTAACGCTGTTTTTTCTGTTCATCGAAATACGAAAGCGGGCCCTTGTTATAGTCCTCGTTTTCCTCGGATAATTCGATTCCCGTTAAATCTCTGTCGTTTTCGTACCATTTATTAAGCGTTCTCATCCCCCTCTGATGCTGCCGCAAATCATAGTCCGTGCGGTTCGCGACGCCTTCAAGCTCCTGCCAGTCGCCGGAGCCGAACGGGAACTTATATTCAACATCCACGCAGCCCTTGGCGTAATGGGCAAGCTCATCCGGGTCGTGCTCGCGGAAGCGAAGATTTTCTTTTTTCAGACCCAAGTCGGTGTACCATCTGAATCGTGCCTCTTTCCAGTGCTCATACCACTGCTCGTCGGTCCCCGGCTCACAGAAATATTCAAGCTCCGCCTGCTCGAATTCGCGCGTCCGGAAGATGAACGCCTTGGTAGTCACTTCGTTTCGGAAGCTCTTTCCAATCTGGGCTATACCGAAAGGTATCTTGACCCTGGTGGTATCGAGCACATTTCTGAAATTGGCGAAGATTCCCTGTGCGGTCTCCGGCCTGAGCTGTATCACCATTGAGTCATCGACATTGGCGCCCATCTGGGTCTCGAACATCAGCTTAAACGGCATCGGCTCGGTGAACTGGCCGACAACGCCGCAACTGGGACAAACCTTGCCGCTCAAATCCTGGGCTTTGGTCATGGCAGCATCAAGAGCGATGTGCTCGGTGTGCTCCTGAGCTTGCTCGGCGGCTTCTTCTTTGAGGTGGTCAACACGGGTGCGGGTATTGCACTTTTTGCACTCGGCTATCAAATCGGCGAACTTGTCGGCATGGCCGCTCGATTTCCAGACCATCGGGTGCATAAGGATGCTGCAATCCAGACCCACTACATCATCTCGCATCTGCACGACGCTCTTCCACCAGGCTTTTTTGACATTGTTCTTCAATTCGACGCCGAGCGGCCCATAGTCATAACAGCTCGCTAGGCCGCCGTAGATTTCGCTGGACTGAAATATAAAACCCCTTCGCTTGCACAGCGATACGATATCATCGAGTTTGGTCAACTTCGCCATAGTCGGATTTCCTAAAATATTGTCATCAATGAGACTTTAAGCTGGTTATTGTATTTTAAAAAGATGTCAATTACAAGGATTGTCAATTTCTTTTAAACGCTACGACAAAAACAAATCTCAATTAAGCTACGGTCTCATCCGGCCTCAGTCCGCTTCGATTTTCACTGCCTGGCTCCCGATTTCCAGGGTAGTGCCGGCTTTCCAGTTGTCCGCACCGGCTTCAAGTGAGCGGGCAAAACCATACTCGATTGTTTCCGCCCGATAGAATAATTTTCTGCCCTCATATCTTTGTCCGGCGGCGTATTGTCCGGTGACTGTCGCACAATACCAGTGCCACGGGAATTTATGGTCGTTGATACCGGGAGTGACATTTGTGAGGTCGACATTATGGGCGTGTTCCAGCAGTTTCCCCGTGACCGCGAGTGTAATATCGCGTGTAAAATAATGCTCGGCCCAGCAGAGGATATTCGGATCGCTTGCGATACACCCAAGTTCGTCTTCGTTCCAAAGGGGCGGCACATAAGCATCGAGAAAGGTCAAATGAATCGTTGCGTCTGTTTCTTCAGCGATAATCTTTGCCGCCTCGTTGATTACCCAAGCCCCGGCAGAGTGGCCGATTAGATGGATGTGCCGCCATTCCTTTGATAGCCGAATTATCTCTTTACCGAGCATCGGCCCGGCAATATCTTTGCCAAACTCAGCCGCATCCGTGGGATTAATGCGTTTTGCCTGGCGGCGCCAGTCGTACCAGCCGCAAATCCATCTTCGGGAATCCACCTTGCTTTTTATCGCCAACGCCAAATCCCTCGGCCAGAGCGTTCTTTCGATCCAGCCATGAGTTGCAATAACAAGATGGGTTTCATCCGTGACTAAATTTGGCTCGGCAATGAGCATTTCTGTGCTATTGCTATCCGGTGCTGCAATATAAACTCTCGGCTGAAGATTTTCTTCCCGCTCGTCGGAGGATGATTTGGCCGCCTCTATAGCACAACTTATCGCAATCGAAAGAACTGCAAGCAATAATAAGCACAAAAGCGCATTGTATTTTTTCGTTAACATTAGATTGCCCATTTTACAAACAACATCTCAAATTACAAGGATTCAAGGCAATCTGTTGACAAGGCAAGGTGCGGAATTTATACTCCGTGTTTTATATTCGTCGAGAGTCAAGAAGGAATTTTATGAGCCATGAAATAGTCGCCATCCTGGATTTTGGCAGTCAGTACGGCCAATTGATTGCACGGCGGGTGCGTGAACAAAATGTGTATTCACAAATTTGCCGGGCGGATATAACCGCGAAAGAATTATCGAAATTGCCTCTCAAAGGTATCATCCTCTCCGGCGGGCCAGCAAGCGTCTATGCTGAAGGTGCCCCAAAATGCGATGAGAAGATATTCGAACTTGACGTACCGATTCTCGGTATCTGCTACGGAATGCAGTTAGGCTGCCAGGTTTTAGGGGCGAAAATCGTAGCAGCCGAAAGACGCGAATACGGGCGAACAAACCTTTCCATCATTGACAAAAGCGACTTGTTTGCAAATCTGCCGGACTCCATAACGGCCTGGGCCAGCCACGGCGACCAGATCGGCGAGCTAAGCAAAGATTTCGTCAAATTGGCAACCACAGAGACGTGCCCGTTCGCTGCGGTCCGACATAAACAAAAGAAGTTCTTCGGTGTCCAGTTCCACCCGGAAGTTTCACATACGCCGAAAGGCTCTCAGATTCTGCAAAATTTCCTCTATGACATTTGCGGCTGTGCCGGCGACTGGAAGATGAGCGATTTTGCCAGCGAAACCGTGGATGCGGTTCGCCGACAGGTGGGTGATGCCAAAGTGATATGCGGCCTGAGCGGCGGCGTCGATTCTTCGATTGTAGCTTCGCTGGTTCACAAGGCGATAGGAGAGCAGCTTATTTGTATTTTCGTCGATAACGGCCTGCTGCGAAAGAACGAACGAGACAGTGTCATCTCCACCTTCCGGAACCATTTCGGCATGGACCTGCACGTTGTGGATTGGTCGAAGCAATTTCTAAATGGATTGGCCGGCGTCACCGACCCCCAGCAAAAGCGTAAAATCATCGGTGCAGAATTTATCAAGGCTTTTGAATCCGAAGCGGCAAAAATTCCAAATGCCAAGTTTTTAGCTCAAGGCACGTTATATCCTGATGTTATCGAATCCGGTTCGAAAGATGGCAATCCGGCGGCGAATATAAAGCTCCATCATAACGTCGGAGGGCTGCCGGCCGAATTGGGATTCGAATTGATTGAACCGTTAAGAGATTTGTTTAAGGACGAGGTGCGTGTTGTCGGAGAATATCTGGGGCTGCCGGAAAACATTGTCTGGCGGCATCCGTTCCCCGGGCCGGGACTGGCGGTCAGAATAATCGGTGACGTTACAGAAAAGAGACTGGAAATTCTCCGCGCCGCCGACGAGATTCTGATAGATGAAATAAAATCAGCAGGATTGTATCGAAAAATATCACAGGCACTATGTGTGCTTCTGCCGGTTTCGACGGTTGGGGTAATGGGCGATGAGCGAAGCTACGAGAATGTCATCGCCGTTCGAGCGGTGGAAACCGTTGATTTTATGACCGCCGATTTTTCACGAATCCCATACGAAGTACTCGGCATCATTTCCAACAGGATCATCAACGAAGTCCGCGGCGTCAACCGCGCCGTCTACGACATCTCCAGCAAACCCCCCGCTACAATCGAGTGGGAATGATTCACCCCGTGAGATGTTTTTAGATTCATCGGAACCGAGAGGTCTATGAAAATATCTACTTTTTCAACGGCCTGTATCCTGGGACGAAGAGACAACAGAAGAATCAGGAACCGAATTGGCATTACCAGCAATCCTATATAGTGACAAAATCCATTGGACCGATATAATTGAAATCATGCAAACAAGAAAGCAGACTAACGTATGCATTGAATTTGGTGAAGATTTCACAAACTTGAATCTGGCGAGAATCAATAGCGGAACACAGCATAATAACGCCGTTTCAAATCCAAGGGTAAGTTGAGATATAAAATCTGGTGGGCCAAGTAAAAAGCCGATTAAGAATGCAACTACCACACTTATTATGATTTTCTTTCCCATTGCATAACACCTTCTTCTGCCAACCGTTGCTTATATGATTCCCATATTAAGAAGCCATCGCATCATTCAGGCAAGCTGCTGTTTTTGTGTACCGTCCCAAAACCATTATTAAAAAGCATAAATCCAAGATGTCTCGCCTGCTCGCTTACCTGCGTGTAATTTACATAATTGCAGCGGCAAGGACAAGAAAATACTCAGTGAATTTCACCCAGAGATGCCTTCGTTGCAATCCTGCAGGTAAATCCCGAAATTGCTCTTGCAGATTCGGTCAAGGCCAATATAATGTTTAAGATTCCATAGCATACCATATCGGTAAATGGGGAATCAGTGCAGATATATGCGGCTATATTTATGCCGTAAGCAGTCAGGAAGTTGTAATGCCGAAGCGCAAGGACATACGTAAGATACTAATCATAGGCTCCGGCCCGATAGTCATAGGCCAGGCCTGCGAGTTCGATTATTCCGGTGCCCAGGCGTGCAAAGCACTTCGTAAAGAAGGTTTCAAGGTCATTCTTATCAACAGCAATCCCGCTACGATAATGACAGATCCGGAGCTTGCCGACAGGACATACATCGAACCGATTACGCCGGAGATTGTCGCAAAGGTAATTGCCAAAGAAAAGCCGGATAGCCTGCTGCCCACGTTGGGGGGGCAGACCGGCCTGAATACCGCCGTGGCATTGGCTGAGAGCGGCGTGTTGAAGAAACATAACGTCCGGATGCTCGGCGCTAATTTGAGATCCATCAGGAAGGCCGAGGAGAGGGACCTGTTCAAAAAAACAATGAACGAATGTGGGCTCGAAGTGCCGAAGAGCGGGTACGCCCATTCCTGGAAAGAGGCGAAAAAGATTATCGAATACATCGGCTATCCGGCGATTATCCGTCCCTCGTACACTTTGGGCGGGACCGGCGGCAATGTTGCTTATAATGCCGAAGAGTATTTCGAGTTTATCGAGTGGGGTCTACACTTAAGTCCAAAGAGCCAGGTCCTTGTGGAAGAATCCGTTGTCGGATGGAAGGAATACGAGCTTGAGGTGATGAGGGACAGGAAAGACAACGTCGTTATCGTCTGCTCCATCGAGAACCTCGACCCGATGGGTATTCATACCGGCGACAGTATCACGGTCGCCCCGGCCCAGACGCTTACCGACAAGGAATATCAGATAATGCGGGACGCTTCGCTGAAGATAATCAGAGCTATCGGGGTCGAAACCGGCGGCTCCAATATACAGTTCGCAGTCAATCCCGAGAACGGCAAGCTTTATGTAATTGAAATGAACCCGAGGGTCTCGCGAAGCTCGGCGCTGGCTTCCAAAGCTACGGGATTTCCCATCGCCAAGATTGCCTCGCTGCTGGCCGTCGGATATACGCTCGATGAGATTCCGAACGATATTACAAAAAAGACGCCTGCATGTTTTGAGCCGACGATAGATTACTGCGTTGTGAAGTGGCCGCGATTCACATTTGAGAAGTTCCCCAAAACTAACCCTGAGCTGACCGTGCAGATGAAATCGGTCGGTGAAGCAATGGCTATCGGCAGGACATTCAAAGAGTCACTGCAAAAGGCTATACGCTCGCTTGAAATCGACCGCTATTCGCTCGATAACCGACATATAAATAATAAGCTCTCTACGCAGGAGCTCAAAGCGAAACTGCGAACCAACTGCTGGGACAAAATCTGGTATGTCGCTGAGGCCATGCGCAGAAAACTGTCCGTGGAGGAAATCTTCTCTCTTACAAAGATAGACCCATGGTTCCTCAACAACATAAAGGACATCGTCAAGCTCGAAGATAAGATAAAGGCGCAGTGTAATGGTAAGCTAAGCAAAAATTTAATGCTCAAGGCAAAGCAGTACGGCTTCAGCGACAAGTACATGGCATCTTTATCAGGTATGAATGAGCCGGACATCCGGAAGCATCGGCAGGAACTTGGAATCAATGCGGTCTATAAAATCGTCGACACCTGCGGCGCAGAATTCGAAGCAACTACACCTTATCTTTATTCGACTTTCGAATCCGATTGCGAAGCGAATCCAACCGGCAGAAGAAAAGTTATCATCCTCGGCAGCGGTCCCAACCGGATTGGCCAGGGAATTGAGTTCGATTACTGTTGCGTTCACGCGGCCTTTGCGCTAAGAGAAATCGATATCGAATCGATAATGGTAAACTGCAATCCCGAAACGGTCAGTACCGATTATGACACCTCGGACAGGCTATACTTCGAGCCGCTCACGTTTGAGGACGTGATGTCGATTGTGGAGAAGGAGAATCCGGATGGTGTCATTGTACAATTCGGCGGTCAGACGCCGCTGAAATTGGCGGTGCCACTGGAGAAAGCCGGTGTAAAAATTATAGGCACCTCGCCGGATAGTATCGACCGCGCCGAGGACCGCAAGCGTTTCAATAAACTGGTAGAGAAACTAAAACTGCGTCAGCCTTACAGCGGCACAGCTAAAACTTATGCTCAAACGCTCAGGATAGCAAACAAGTTAGGCTATCCATTGCTGATTCGGCCCTCATTTGTCCTGGGCGGCAGAGCGATGCAGATTGTCTATGACCAGCAGGGGCTAAAAGCCTGTGTCGAGGAAGCGATTGAGGTCTCGGGCGAACACCCAATATTGATTGACAAGTTTTTAAACGATGCAACGGAACTGGATGTCGACGCCATCAGCGACGGCAAAAAAGTCGTTATCGGCGGGATCATGGAGCACATCGAAGAAGCAGGCGTCCACTCCGGTGACAGCGCC
>CAZQXE010000150.1:0-5883 GCA_964597115.1 uncultured Pirellulales bacterium
TCAAACCCAAACAGTTTAATCCTATCATTAAAACAGCCGATATACTACACAGCAGGAACCTTCCTTTAGACATGAAAGATCGAATCTTGAGTTAGAGGATCTTCAATAATGAGTAATAATATCGAGCGCAATACGCCATGGCGTCTGAGATTGGAATTGGCAGTACTTGTCTGTGTGGCATGTTTCTGGATTATTCACTCAGTTATTATTGATATCGAAAGCACCGAAGCGGCAGATCTCAGACAATTTGTTGGATTATCGCCAAATACTGCTAATAAACAATTTCTTCTTGGCGATGCTTACTACGATTTAGGTCGCTATAATGACGCTATGAGAGCCTATAAAAAAGCTTTAGATATTGACCCTGGAAATTCAGACGCACATTTTCTTCTTGGTGATGCTTACTTCGATTTGGGTGAAGACAAAAAGGCCATGGATGCTTATAAAAAAGCAACTATAATTAAGCCAAATGAGACCCGTTCTCCTTACGCCGCATCACACCCTGAGAAGGGAGCAAAAGAATCTTCCGAATTAGATCCAAATTACTACACCGCCCAGTTAAATCTTGCTCAGGCATGTGTAGTTTCTGGCCGTTATGAAGAAGGCATCGAAGCTTATGAACGTGCTATTGGCATAAATCCAAATTGTTTTAATGCTTACTTCGGTCTTGGCACTTGTTATCGAAAGATGGGTTATCACGAATTATCTGTAGAAGCTGTCAAACGAGCTATAAGAATAAAACCGAATCACGCTTTCGCATACATTGCCCTCGGCTTTGACTTTTCCGAATTAGGTTACTATGAAGAAGCAATAGAAGCCTATAAGCAAGCCCTTAGTCTTGAACCAACCTTTGTTGGTTTGAATCTGCTCATAGGCCGGACCTATTCTCAAATGGGTTGGTATCAGCAGGCAACAGACGCTTATAAAAAGGTCGTAGACAAAGAACAGGACAGAGCTAAGGCGCACTACAATCTTAGTGAAATATATCTACAAATGGACTGCAAGAATCTGGCTTTAGAGGAGCAAAAGGTATTGAAGGCTTTAGATGAAGATTTAGCAAATGAGCTTTTAAAACTCATCCACAAATAAAACAACCACGTATTAAACCGACATCATCGCAGGATTATTTTAATATCTATCTTCTTCACCGACCTTTCCATGTTTTTTGGAAAAGCCCAAAGAGCTTGAAATATAATCATATTAAGTTATAATCAAGGATCGACTATTCGGATAATATTCCGTAGTAAGAATCACGAAAATAAAGACAAGGAGATGTAAGGATGGATAAACAGATTAGTATTATGCCCTGCCTCGATATGCAAAATGCCCGGGTTGTCAAAGGTGTTCATTTCGTCGATATTTGTGACGCCGGTGATCCGGTCGAATGTGCTCAAGCTTATTGTAAAGCCGGCGCAGACGAACTCGCTCTCCTGGACATAACAGCAACCGTTGAGAACCGACCTACTATGCTCGATGTTGTCAAGAAGGTTGCAGAAGCTTCAACAGTTCCTTTTACTGTCGGTGGAGGTATTTGTGATTTGGCTTCGGCGGCGGGTGTTATAGAGGCAGGTGCTGATAAGATATCCGTCAGCAGTGCTGCTTTTCGCAAGCCTGAGATAATCCCGGAAATGATAGCTGAATTCGGTCCGGGAAATGTAACTGTAGCAATAGATGTGGACCGGAACGAATCATTACCATCCGGTTATGAGGTTTATATAGACGGCGGGCGGACAGCGACAGGTGCCGACGCTATTGAGTGGGCAAAAAAAGTAGATGGTTTTGGGATTTCTGTAATCCTACCGACCAGTAAAGCCGGCGACGGCGCTAAAACAGGATATGACCTTCCTGTTATTAAAGCGATGGCTGACGTGTGTTCGGCTTCTATTGTAGCATCGGGAGGAGCTGGAAAACTGGAACATTTTTATGATGCGGTTGAAGCCGGGGCGAATATTCTTCTGGCTGCGTCAGTATTTCATTTCGGTCTGATCGATATACAGGAATTGAAGAACTATTTACGAAGTCGCGGTTTGAATGTAAAACAATAATTGTCAATCCGGGATTAATTTATCGTAACTATTCTTCTGTTCTATGGAGCTTTTTTCCGCTTAATATTGCTAAACTCAACATAGTTAATAATACAACTGCTGATATGTGGCCGTAAATGGAAGGCTCCATTTGATGCACATGGGCTTGAACTGTAGAGCTAAGTTGCGGAAATAACAAATCAAGGGATAATCCCGCTCCAAGAGCACAGATCACAACGGAAAAAAGATATCCTATCGCAGTCTTCCAACCCAGGACTTTCATTATTGTCGCAAATCCGGCAGCATTTGTTGCAGGTCCTGTGATAAGGAACACTAAAGCCGCCCCGGGAGTTAGGCCTTTTGATATCAAAGCTGCTGCTATTGGTACCGAAGCTGTAGCACATACATAAACAGGTATTCCTAAAAACATCATTATTATCATGGCAAAAATACCTGTACCCAACAGTTTTTCTGCAAAAAAGTCATCCGGAACGATAGCTGTAATTATAGCGGCGATTATCAATCCGATTAACATTGCCTTACCAATATCTCGTGGTAACGTAACAAAACCATATTTCAATCCCTTGATAATCTTATTTGTTTTGTTACCTTCGGCACAACATTCATCCGCACATTTTTCCGGTGGATGATCTTCATTTATTCTGCTTCGTTCAAAAAAATCCACAATTGCCCCACCGAAAAGACCGGTAAGAAGAGCTACTATAGGTCTGTAAACAGCAAGAACTGGTCCGAGCAGGCTATAAGTTACGAAAACGCTGTCAACGCCGGTTTGAGGTGTAGATAGTAAAAATGCTATCGTAGAACCTTTACTTGCTCCATGTTTGTGTAGAGACATCGATACAGGAATTACGCCGCATGAACACAAAGGCAATGGTACACCTAAAATCGATGCTTTGAGTAAAGACCAAAAGCCTCTGCTGCCAAAATGCTTTTCAATAAGCCGCTGTGATACAAGCACAGATAAAATTCCGGCTACAAAAAAACCAAACAGCAGATATGGCGACATCTCAGCTACGGTAGCCCAAAAATCCAATATTATTATTTTAACAAATTCAACCATATAATCAGTTCGCCTTTTTAGACAAATACGAATAGACTGAGAATTAGTTCAAATTCGTCAATATGCAGGTACCTATATCTTTTATTTCTTTAATCCTCGCTCCAGATCATCGACTATGTCATCTACATCTTCTATTCCAACAGCAAGCCTAAAAAGTGTATCAGTAATTCCAAGCTTGTAGCGTTCTTTTCTCGTATAGTTGTAATAGCTTACCAATGCGGGATGCGTTATCAGTGTTTCAACACCACCTAAGCTCGGCCCAATGTAGCACAGCTTCAAAGCATCCAGAAACCGTTTCGCGCTCCTGATAGTGCCTTTGATTTCAAATGTAACAACTCCCCCGCCGCCTGTCATCTGTTCTTTTGCTACATTATAATGTGGGTGACTTTTAAGAAAGGGATAGTAGACTCTCCTTACACGAGGGTGATTCTCAAGAAACTTGGCTACCTTCAATGCAGTTTCATTCTGCTTTTGCACTCGCAGAGGAAAAGTTTTAAGACCTCGCAGAAGAAGGTAACAGCAATGAGGATCAATAAGACCGCCCATTGACTTATGAAGGTTCCGTATTTTATCAATCAATTCTTTTTTCCCGAGCACAGCGCCAGCCAGGATGTCATTATGCCCGCCAAGGTACTTTGTTGCACTTTGAAGGACAAGATCCATTCCGAACTCGATAGGCCTTTGATTAAATGGCGTGGCAAATGTGCTGTCTATGAGTGTCAGAATATTATGCTTGTCTGCAATCTTTTTGATCTTTACAAGGTCAAAGATATTTAAATAAGGATTCGTTGGCGATTCAGAAAAAATAAAACGCGTGTTCTTTTTGATCGCTTTCTCAAAAGCTTCATAATCTCCGAACGATACTATAGTACATTGAACGCCAAATTGTTTTAGATACGATTGGCAAAACTCGAGAGTTTTCTTGTAGCTGTCATCAGTAATAACAATATGGTCACCCGACTGCACTAAAGTAAGAATTGTGGTTGTTATAGCGCTCATCCCGGAGGAAAAAACAACGCAATCTTCAGCACCTTCAAGGTCGGCAAGACGCCTTTCTGCAATTTGCGCCGTAGGATTACCATATCTGCCATACTCAAAGTGCTCTTTACCCTTCTTTGTGTAATCTTCGATATGCTTGCTGTTTTGAAACGTAAACGTCGAAGTTTGAATAATAGGAGTCATTAACGAATCAGCATATTTTCTTCTTGGTTCGCCGGCATGTATTGACCTGGTAGATATAGATTTGCCTGCACTGGCTGCTTTGTTTTTCCTGGCGGATTTAGACATTGTTATCCATTCCTTACTAAATTTATAGTGGCTATTTCCAAATCGAGCGTCAAGTTCCGATCATCTCGATTCGGCTGACGTTCCCGTTCAGACCAATTGTAACATCTTTGAAGCCCATTTCAATTTTGTTTTTGGCAATAGCTTGTTTTGCAATATTAGTAAGGCCTGAACAGCACGGTACTTCCATATGGATAACTGTCAGACTGTTGAGCTTATTGGCTTGTATTATTGCTGCAAGTTTTTCAATATAGAATCCCGCGTCGTCAAGTTTTGGACACCCTACGATGACGCTGTGGTCTTTCAAGAACCTGTTGTGAAAATCATCCATCGCGAACGGCACACAGTCCGCTACCAACAGCAAGTCGGCATTGGCAAAATAAGGAGCATTCGGCGAAACCAGTTTCAACTGTACCGGCCAATGACTCAGTTGTGATGGCACATCCGCCTGATTAGACTCAACTCGCTTATCTTTTTCACGTAATTGCCTTGCCATCATCCCCGGGCAGACAAATACATCTTCGATTTGTGGATTTTTATCCTTGGCCAGATGCAGTTTGGTCTCCTCTTCATCGAACTCTTCAGCTTCCCGCTTTTCGACGGTTATCGCATCCTGGGGGCAATGCCCGATGCACGCCCCCAATCCATCACAATAAACATCGCTCACTAATCTTGCTTTGCCATCAACTAATTTAATGGCACCCTCGGCGCAGGCATTAACACACTGACCACATCCGTTGCATTTCTCTTCGTCGATCTTAACGATGTTTCGAAAAACCATGTTGGAATTCCCTATAGCTCAGTATTTCTGCCAAGTCTTCATCAACTTTGCCGATTGGCTTGATATTGTACTTGTCCACAAGCACATTCAGCACATTCGGACTGACAAATGCCGGCAGGCTCGGCCCAAGCCTAATATTCTTTATTCCAAGATATAGTAACGTCAGTAGTATCGCGACCGCCTTCTGCTCATACCACAAAACTACAAGCGAAAGAGGTAAATCATTCACCCCACATTTGAATGCTTCGGCAAGGGCTGTAGCAATCTTTATGGCCGAATAACAATCGTTACATTGGCCTGTATCAATCAAACGCGGGATTCCATCAATATCACCGTAGTCACGACCATTTAATCTATATTTTCCACATGCTGCTGTTAGAATCACACAATCTTCCGGCACTTTCTCAGCAAACTCGGAAAAGTAATTTCGGCCGGGCTTGGCACCATCACAGCCACCAATAAAGAAGAAGTGTCGAATCTTGCCCGTTTTAACCGCCTCAACGACCTTATCTGCCAAGCCGAGTACCGCCGTGTAGTGAAATCCTGTGCTCAGTGTTCCCTGTTGTTTTTCAGCAAGTGGAGGCTGCGATAAGGCTTTTTTAATCACCTGGCTAAAATCTCTGTTTTTAATATGCTTGACTCCCGAAGCGCCGGCCATCCCACATGTAAACATTTGCTCTGTACTTTTAACATTCGAACTTAATATTCTATGT
>CAZQXE010000150.1:5983-7672 GCA_964597115.1 uncultured Pirellulales bacterium
CCGGCGGTCTCCTGCAACTACTATTTCCTGTGTTGGACCATTCCAGAAATCAACAGCAGCGAGCATTGCACTTAATGACATCGGAGATTGTTCCAAACGCGAGGAAAACGTCTCGAGTAGGTTTTGCGCCCGATCTGTATAGCTTTGTTCCATGGTAAGGCGTCCGAGCTTAAGTAAGGCCAGTGCTGCTATGGAATTGCCACTGGGAACAGCACCATCGTACACAGGTTGGTTACTCACAATCAATCGCTCACTATCCTTACCGGTCAAATAAAACCCTCCTCCTTTTTCATCACCAAACAGCTCCATCATTTTATTGGCCAATTCTTTCGCCTCGATGAGCCATTTAGCATTAAAAGTCGCTTCGTATAGATCCAGCAGACCCATAATCATAAATGCATAATCATCCAGAACTCCCAGCCCAACCACCTTTTTATTACGGTAATATCTCTTCAGCCGACCATCTGTTCGCAAAGTTGACAGGACAAAATCGGCTGCTTTTTCAGCAGCATCGACATACTTTGGTTCATCTAATATAGCTCCACCATAGGCCAGTGACGAAATCATTAGTCCATTCCAGCCAGAGATAATCTTGTCATCACGATGTGGTCGAGGTCTCTTTGAACGATACGATAGAAGCTTTGAACGTCCCTGAGACAGAATATTTTCTACTTCACTGCGTTTCTTTCCGAATTGTTTCGTTAACGCTTCTATTGAATTATTAACGTTCAAAATGCTTTTATTATGTTCAAAATTTCCATTATCAGTTATACTGTAATATTCATTAAATATCTGTGCCTCTGATGTATCCAAAATCTCTTCTATTTCTTGAGGCTCCCACACATAAAAAGTCCCTTCTCTTCCCTGGCTGTCCGCATCTTCAGCGCTATAGAATCCACCTTCAGGATCCGTCATGTCACGCAAAATATAATCGAAAATCTCCTTTGCTATATTCGCGTACTTTTGGTCCTTAGTAATCTGAAATGCTTCAATATAAACCTTGCTAATCAATGCCTGGTCATAGAGCATTTTTTCAAAGTGCGGAACGAGCCATTGTGAATCCGTGGAATAGCGATGAAAACCACCGCCAATGTGGTCATATATACCACCGTTAGCCATTGCATCGAGTGTTTTTGTGACCATTGACAGTGCTTTGGCGTCTCCCGTCCTATGCCAATAACGCAGGAGCACCGAAAGATTGCTCGGCTGTGGAAATTTCGGAGCGGCCCCAAAACCACCATGTGTATTGTCGAAAATATTCTCAAGATGTGATTTAGCTGTATCCAATATTTTTGGTGAAAGGCTCGATTGACCGGATCGCTCGCCAAGCGATGTTAGGATTTCGCCGACCTTATCCGCTGATTCAAGTAACTGCTTGCGTCTGTTCTCCCATGCATCGGCGATAGTTAAGAGAACGCGCATAAAACTCGGACGGCCATAGACATCATTTGGCGGAAAATACGTTCCCCCATAAAAGGGTCTGCCCTCAGGTGTTAAAAACACCGATAATGGCCAGCCCCCACTGCCCGTCATTGCCTGAACTGCATTCATGTATATCACATCGACGTCAGGTCGTTCTTCTCTGTCAACCTTGATACTTATAAAATGCTTATTCAGTATTGCTGCTGTTTCTATATCAGTGAAGCTTTCACGTTCCATAACGTGACACCAGTGACAGGTTGAGTAGCC
>CAZQXE010000151.1:0-7664 GCA_964597115.1 uncultured Pirellulales bacterium
GGTGACATGAAATTTCTCGGTAATTTCAATGATGAAATTGAAGCGGCCAGGGCATACGACGAAGCAGCGCGAAAATATTACGGCGAATTCGCAGTATTGAACTTTGAGTAAACAATCCGCCATGTAAAACCCCGTACGTGAAGTGCGGGGATAAACTCCGCGTAATCTGCGAAACTTGTGCCCCTGTGCCTTAGGTAATAGGTATCTGTGGTTCAATTTAACAAATACAGATATGTCACGTAAGCGATGTAAGCGCAAAGCAGCAGTATGCCGGCGAGCCGGCCGATGACACGCCGGCCGATTATAATGGCGAAGGTGAAAGCCACGCTGACGCCGATCATAATCCAGTAATCGATCCCGCCTGCCAGCCGGTGTCCAACTTCAAACGGCCGAACCATGCTCGCTGTGCCGGTGACGAGCAGGGTGTTGAAGATATTCGAGCCGACAAGATTGCCGACGGAGATATCGTGCTGGCCCTTGATGGCGGCGACCACGCAGGTTACAAGCTCCGGCAGAGATGTCCCGAATGCGATGATGGTCAGTGCAATCACGGCTTCGCTCAAGTGGAATACTTCCGCGCCGATAAACACGGCACCATCCACGGTCATTTTGGCCCCCAGCGCAAGACCCGCCAATCCGATGGTAACGAACAGCACGTTCTTTATCGTGTGTCGTGTGTCGTCTGTCGTATGTATTTTGGCGTTTTTGGCTTCGCTACTAGTTTGCTTTGATTCATGCTTGGCTGCACGGATCGTTAGAAAAATAAATGCTGCAAATGCGGCCAGAAGCACAAGGCCTTCCGGCCGGGACAATTGTGAATTGTACAGAAACGGCAACAGCAGCAGGGCCACTGCTATCATCGCAGGTATCTGGCGGTGCAGCGTTTGCTTTTGGACCTGGAGCGGCCGAATGAGGGCGATCAGACCGCCGACAAGCGCCAGGTTGGCGATATTTGAGCCGAAGACATTGCCGACGGCTAAATCTCCTCCGCCGGATTCTCGCAGGACCCCGGCGATGCTCGCAGCCAGTTCGGGCGCCGAAGTGCCCATCGCCACCACCGTCAGGCCGACGACGAGCGAGCTGATGCCGAGCCGCTGTGCCAATCCCACCGCACCGGCCACCAAAAGCTCGGCGCACTTCCACAGTATCGCTAAGCCGCCGACTAAAAAAATGATAGCCCAGAATATATTCATCTCGTCACCGTACGTTAATCTTCAGCCCCCAGTTTCACTGGGGATTCCGACAAAACATTAATTGAAGGCGGCCATTATTTCAAGATATTTAGCGGATAAAAGAAAAGTGCAAAAAATGCGGATAAGAAGATTTTGAACAGTTTTTGCTGGAATCGTGGGGCACGCGATGCACTATAATTTTCCGACAACCAGGCAGGCGTTATGTCCCCCAAAGCCGAAAGAATTGCTCAAAGCGGCATTGACCTTGGCCTGACGGGCCTGCTTGGGCACAAAATCCATTTCCAGACCGCATCGTTCATCCTGATTGTCCAGGTTAATGGTAGGGGGGATAACTGATTCGTTAATGGCTTTGACGCATACTATAAGCTCGACCGCGCCGCTGGCTCCGAGCAAATGTCCGAGGCAGCTTTTTGTCGAGCTGACCGGTATCTTATACGCTTGTTTGCCGAAAACAGACATGATAGCGGAACTTTCAGCGACGTCGTTTAGTTCGGTGCCTGTTCCGTGCGCGTTGATATAGTCGATTTTTTCCGTTCCCAGCCCGGCGTCGGCCAGCGCCAGCTTCATTGTTGTTGCGGCACCGTTACCATCCGGCAGGGGGGCGGTAATGTGATAACCGTCATCGGTTGCGCTGTAGCCGAGGAGTTCGGCGTGAATATTTGCGCTGCGTTTCCTAGCGTGGCTCTCTTCTTCCAGAATCAGAATGCCGGCCCCCTCGGAAAGAACAAACCCGTCCCGGTCCCTGTCGAACGGCCTTGAAGCCAACTGGGGATCGTCGTTTCGCAAACTCAGCGACCGGGCGGCGCAAAATGACGCTAATCCGACCGGTGTTAAAGCCGCTTCGGCGCCGCCGGTGATCATGATGTCACTTCGTCCGGCAACAATATTACAAAAAGCCTCACCTATTGCATGATTGCCGGAGGCACAGGCGCTCAAAACACAAAAATTAGGTCCGCGCAGGCCATGGCGAATTGCAATATTACCGCTGGCGGCATTAGCCATCAGCCTTGGAACACAGAACGGGGAAACTTTATTCGGTCCTTTATTCAGAAGTCTGATGTGCTGCTGTTCGATCTCCCCGATTCCACCGATGCCGGTACCTACGATTACACCGGCGCGAGAGACATCTTCTTTGGAGAAATTGAGACCACTGTCACTGACGGCTTGGTCGGCCGCGGCCAGGGCCAACTGTGTGAAGCGATCCATTCGTTTGCTTTCCCGTTTGTCAATATACCTGGTGACGTCGAAATTTTTAATCTCGCCGCCAATGCGCACGGGATATGCACTCGTATCAAATGATTCAATCGTGGAAACGCCGCTTCGACCCTCGCACAGCGCAGCGAAAAGCCCGTTAGGGGACTCAGCCAGCGCGGTGACACAACCAAAGCCTGAAATAACAACTCGCCGTCTATTCATATCAAACTTATTCGCTACTCTTGGCTTTTGGATCGTGCAACATTGACGATGTAATCAACGGCGGCACCAACAGTCTGGATTTTCTCGGCCTCCTCGTCCGGAATGCTCATATCGAATTCGTCTTCGAATTCCATAACAAGCTCGACCGTATCCAGTGAGTCGGCGTTCAGGTCGTTAATAAATGAGGTCTCGCGCGATATTTCAGACTTGTCCGCGCCCATTTGTTCGCTAATTATCTCGATTACTTTTTTTTCAATCGCCGGGACATCTACTCCATCAGCACTCACTTGTTTTCCTCCCTAATGAAATTAGGAATATATTTTCATGTTGTTTATAGACAATCTACGGTGACAACTTTAGAAACTCAGGTTACTGCAAAACTCCACTGTTTATTTCATTTAGCAATTTGGCGGGTATATTACCCCTAAAAAGGCGCATCTACAAACATTTTTTTTATTTTTTTTGGCCGGTATTTGAGAATTTGCCGAATAGGGCCGACTAATAACGTACAGCAGCATAAAAATCCCTAAAAATCCCTTTGATATAAAAGTCCTTTTTTGGCTGTTTTTATGAGCATTATTGACACTGAACTGAGCACAGAATCTGCAAATTTCAGGAGGTCAAAGTCACAAGATACATGGGCATAAAAGGTTACATAGCCATTCCGCCGTCTACACAGAGGACCTGCCCGGTGATATAACCGGCATCGTCGCTCGTGAGAAATGCGATAGCTCTGGCAACATCTTCGACTTCGCCGAATCGACGCACCGGAATAATCTGCTTTGCGGCATCTTTAACCATATCCGAGAGCACTTCCGTCATTTCGGTCATAATAAATCCCGGTGCGATGCAGTTTGCAGTAACATTTTTTTTGCCGACTTCCCGTGCGACCGACTTGGTCATGCCGATAAGACCCGCCTTGCTCGCTGCGTAATTGCTCGAACCTGCCTGTCCCATTATTCCTGCAACGGAGCTTAAGTTTATTATTCGGCCAAATTTATTCCTGACCATCGACCTGATTGCAAAGGTGGTCGCTATAAAAGCCGCGCGAAGATTGACGTTGATAACTTTGTCAAAGTCCTCTTCTTTCATTTGCATCATCAGCTTATCGCGGGTAATGCCGGCATTGTTAACCAGAATCCCAATGCCGTTATGCTCGCTGGCCAGTGATTCGAGTGTCTCGGTAAGCTCATTGGTGTTTGTTATATCCACACACTTTGTAATTACGGTAAAGCCCGCCTCTTTAACAACATCTTTAAGCTCGTCGAGCTGCTCGGCGTTTATATCCAACCCGGCAACGACACGACCCTGCTTGAGCAATTCAAGAACGATCGCCCGGCCTATCCCTCTTGCAGCACCCGTTACAACAGCCAACCTTTTTTCCGACATTTTTATACTCTCCTTAGTACGTTATAATAATTCCTGTATCGCCTGCAGACTGCTTAAATTGACAACTTTCGTTTTCCTGTTTATTCTTTTCATTAGTCCGGTCAAGACCCTGCCCGGGCCGATCTCATAGAATTTTTCAATTCCATCAGCAAGCAGTCGCTCCATACATTTTTGCCAGAGAATTGGGCAGGTCAACTGCTTTACCAGACCATCCTTGATTTTTTCGCTACTCTTGTAATATTCAGCGTTGATATTGGCAATGGTTTTGATCTCCGACGGTTCTGAAATTTCACAATTTGCTAATGCCTCTCGAAGGGCATCTGCTGCATCGGACATCATATCGGTATGAAACGCGCCGGCCACCTCCAGGATGATAGCTTTTATAGCGCCGTATTTTTCTGCTAATTTTTCGGCACGCTGACAGGCGGATTTACTGCCGCTTACTACAATTTGTCCGGGGCAGTTGAAATTAACAGCAGCCAGAAGCTCACCTTCGCTGGCCTCAGCACAAAGCTGATTGACTTTTTCTTCATCGATGCCGATTAGACTGACCATCCCTCCTTCAGTAGCGTCGGCTGCTGCCTGCATTGCCTGTCCGCGTTTCTGCACAAGGATAAGAACATCCTTAAAACCAATTAATCCTGCTGCATACAGGGCTGTATATTCACCGAGGCTAAGGCCTGCTGAAACATCCGCACGTATAGTGCTGGTACTGGGTTCTGTTCTGAGGACCTCCAATATAGCAGCGGAAACTGTAAAAATCGCGGGCTGTGAAATCGTAGTGCTGTTTAGCTTCTCGATAGGGCCTTCGAAGCAGATTCTCCTCAAATCGAACCCGACGGTTTCGTTTGCCTTTTCGAAAATCTCTGCCGCTACAGTAAACGATTCAGCAATTTCAGCGCCCATCCCAATAACCTGAGCACCCTGTCCCGGAAATAAAAAAGCAGTCTTCATAACTCTTATCTCGCAATTTCGCATCTCGCTTCACGAGATACCCTTGGCGCAATCAGAACTCAATTACATTTGCTCCCCAGGTCAATCCCGCACCGAAAGCGACCAGGATAATGATATCACCTCGTTTGATTTTACCCTTCCTTACGCACTCATCGAAGGCAATCGGCACCGAGGCCGCTGAGGTATTGCCGTACTCGTTGATGTTTATAAAGACCTTTTCATCCGGCATCTTTAACCGCTTCGCCGCAGATTCGATAATTCTTGCATTCATCTGGTGCGAAACGAGCATCGCAATATCGTCAATTTTCAAATCGCAGGTTTCCATACAATTTGTGACAGTTTCAACGATTCGCCGAATGGCCTGCTGATAGACTTCCCGGCCTTTGATTTGCATACAGATTTTTTTTGGGTCATCCAGTTTTTTTGCCGCCGGGTGACGGGAGCCGTACGCCTGACAGTTTAATGCCTCCCAGCGGTCGCCATCTGAGTGCATAGTGCTGTAGATGATGCCCTTGCGTCCATCTTCGCTTCGTTGCAGCACTACCGCCCCGGCACCATCCCCGAAAAGGATACAGCTTGTCCGATCGGTCCAGTCTGTGATTTTGGTCAGAGTCTCGGCACCTATTACAAGGGCATTTGTGATCCGGCCGCTTTCTATAAATTGCTGTACAATGGAAAGACCGTACACAAAACCACTGCATGCGGCAGCTAAATCGAACACCCATGCTTTCTTTGCGTGTAAAGCCCGCTGCACAAAAGACGCCGTCGAAGGAAAAACCATTTCCGGCGTTATAGTTGCGACAATGATAAGTTCAAGTTCTTTGGCTTTCAGATTTGCATGGTCCAGGGCCTTTTTAGCTGCCTCAGTGGCCAGAACTGCAGTGCTTTCGTTATCTGTAGTAATGTGTCGAACCTTTATACCAGTCCGTGTTGTTATCCATTCGTCCGTAGTATCCACCATTTTTGCGAGATCGTCGTTCGTTAGCAGTTTCTCCGGCGCATACGATCCATTTCCGGTAATGACTGCGCGATAAGCGGGGGGGCGAGCGTTAGTTAGGTTTTTCATCCGTGGTCCTTAAGCAAGTTAATGGGAGTTCGCATTTGACGATGAATAGCAAAGCTGGGTCTCCGACAGATGTTGGATGATCTTATCGTTTACCTTTTCCGTGTAGAACTTTTTGGATGCCAGAATCGCATTTTTTATCGTTCCACTATGACTTGAGCCGTGACAGATCAGCGCTGTACCGTTAACGCCCAATAAAAGCGCACCACCGTACTCGTTATAATCGTATTTCTGGTAGATTCTTGTCATGATAGGCTTAAACTTCATAGCGAGTCGAAGCTTCTCTTCCATAAGCTCATGCTTAATCGCTTTGAACAGACCATCAACGAGACCTTCGGTTAGTTTTAGAATGACATTGCCAACGAAGCCATCGCAAACTGCTACGTCGCAGGTGCCCTGGAAAATATCTCTACCCTCAACGTTCCCGATGAAATTCATGTTCGAATCGGATTTCATTAGCTCACGGGCTTTTTTAACGATCTCGTTGCCTTTTGCGTCTTCTGCGCCGATACTCATCAGGCCAACCCTTGGGTTTGTAATGCCGATCAGGTGTTCTGAATATACACCGGCCATCACTCCGTATTGATAAAGATGTATTGGCTTACAGGCAATATTAGCGCCCACGTCACATATAGTAACCGGGCCTCCGGGGGTGGGAAATACAACCGCTATGCCGGGACGATTCACGCCGGGCAGATTTCTCATTCTCATCTGAAAGGCCGCGACACAAGCACCGGTATTGCCGGCTGAAATCACCGCATCAGCCTGACCTCTTTTAGCTAATTTGGAAATAACAGCGATTGAGCTTTTGGGCTTTTTTCGCAAACTCTCTATCGGTACCTCGTCCATACCGATGATGTCCGGGGCGTGAAACACGCTAATCATACCTTTTTGGGACTTCGAAGAGGGCAATTGTGCCGCTATTCTCTCCTCGGGACCGACAAGTATCAGCTCATCGTCTTCGGAAAGCAGCTCAACCGATTCCAGCACACCGGCGATAATCTCATCCGGCGCATTGTCACCTCCCATTACATCAATTGCTATCCGCATTTTTAAGCTGCCTTTATGAGGACTCCTTAGCGATTTTCAATGTGATTTTAGGATTGACGTAACCACAATTACTACACGCCGCATGCGGCAGCTTGGCCTGGTCACATTTCTTGCATACAGAGTAATTCACGGTATTCAGACGGTGATGGCTGCGACGAGTGCGTGTCCTGCTCTTGCTGGTTTTTTTTACCGGTAACATTTAAACTGCTCCAAAATAGTATTCAAAATCTATCAGTACTAATATCGTAATCCACCCATGGCGGAACAAAAATCGATTGATACGCCTCTGTGAACCGTACCAAGAACAGCTTAAATAGTTGACTACCGCCATTTTGTCAAGCGAAAATTCGCTTTTATACCTTATCTTTGTTGGGAGAAGGTTTTATACGGTATTTTTCTTGCTTTTAGTCGTTATTTTTATTGCGCACGGACATCCGGTGGTTTCATTTTAAGGTAATTATAAAAGAATTGGCACAAAACTAATGATATTTTGCGCATAACTCTGCGTAATGCAATCAAGATTTACTACGTGTTATCTTATCTCAAAAAATAATTTTATGTTTCTGATAAATGTAGGCTCATTCATGTTATTAGTCTAA
>CAZQXE010000152.1:0-7634 GCA_964597115.1 uncultured Pirellulales bacterium
AATATGGATGAGATGAAATTAGATAAATCCGGCGGAATCGCTGTGCTGGGAACGATGAAAGCATTGGCCCAACTGGCGCCGCCGGTCAACGTTTACGGGATAATCCCGTCGGCGGAAAATATGCCGAGCGGGACAAGCTATCGGCCGGGTGACATTATCACCACGTTCAGCGGAAAAACCGTTGAGGTGCAGAACACCGACGCCGAAGGCAGATTGCTGTTAATCGACGCCATAAGTTACGCCGTAAAACAAAAATGCGACGTTATAATTGATATTGCCACACTGACAGGAGCATGCGTTGTCGCACTCGGCAAGTATATGGCCGGACTGATGAGCAACGATGAAGCACTAACAAAACAACTGCAAAAAGCCTCGGAGAACTGCGGCGAAAAAGTCTGGCCCATGCCGAGCGGCGGCGAATACGCCGAGGAGATGAAAAGTAAAATCGCGGACCTGAAAAACATCGGCAGCAGATGGGGCGGGGCCTGCACGGCAGCAGCATTTTTGAGGCAGTTTGTAGACGATAAAAAATGGGCACATCTGGATATAGCGGGCGTCTGGAGTTTCGACAAGCCGACAAAGTACACAGCAGAGGGCGCAAGCGCTTTTGGAGTAAGGCTGCTGACGACTTACGTTGTTAATCTAACGAACAGGAAAAAGAACTAATCTATTCGAAAAATTTCAGCTATGAATAAAAAAAGCAAAAAGGTAGATACCGAAAAGATCGAAAAGGCGGTTAAAAATATACTCCTTGCAGTTGGTGAAGACACGAAGCGCGAGGGGCTACAGCGAACGCCGGAACGAGTGGCAAGGATGTACGAAGAACTGCTGGGCGGAATGAACGAAGACCCGACGGTACATCTGAGCAGCGTCTTCACCGAAAACTACGAAGAAATCGTCCTGCTGCGTGACATACCCTTCTACAGCATCTGCGAGCATCACCTGATGCCGTTTATCGGCTCGGCTCACATCGCATACTTGCCGTCCGGAATGATACTTGGCGTCAGCAAATTGGCCCGCATCGTGGATTGTTTCGCCCGAAGACTGCAAACCCAGGAGAGACTTACCTCCCAGATTGCAGATTTGATAATGGACCGCTTAAAACCTCAGGGTGTCACCGTGGTGCTGGAAGCGTCACATAGCTGTATGACTATTCGGGGAATAAAAAAACCCGGCTCGGTAATGGTGACATCTGCGCTTCGGGGGATATTTAAGAAAGACCCGAGAAGCCGAAACGAAGTGTTGAGCCTGATGCGCAATGGCAGCAAGTAAAAGAGATTCTTTCCATGTATAAGCTGGCCAGGCAGGTGCGGTTTTCAATTAATCCCTTTCTGTCGGAAGACATCGAAGGATCCAATTCATTCGTATCTAAGCCGGCGGGTGAAGGGTTGTCGATATTTTTAGAATTATTCGTAGAAGTGACCGGCACGGTTGAACCGACTACGGGATTTGTTGTCAACGTGGCCGACATTGACAGTAACGTTCGCAAATTCGTTGTGCCGGTCTTTGCCGAGCGAATAGGACATAATTTTCGTCGGGCCGAACATATCGGATTTTTCACATTAGTCGAAATCCTGAGATCGGCATGGGACCAACTGGCCGAGAAGTTCGATACGGCAAGGCTAAGCAAATTGAGCTTAAAACTAAATCCTTTCAGGAAAATTACTATGGACACAAATAACTCCGGGATGGTTTATTTTAGTGAGAAATTTGAATTTGCGGCGACCCATAAGCTTTGGAATAAAGATTTCTCAGATGAGCAGAATTTCGAGGTTTTCGGAAAATGCGCAAATCCAACAGGGCACGGGCACAACTACATCGTCGATGTCACGATCAAGATGCCCACGGGCAGAGACGGTTTCCGCATAGGAGATTTTGAAAAAGCAGTGGACAACGAGCTTATAAAAATAATCGACCACAAAAATCTGAACGTCGACGTCGAACATTTCAGCAGGGCGAATCCAACCGTCGAAAATATCGCCGGTTTCGCATGGAACAGACTCGCGGGCAAATTTAACCAGGCAACGCTGCACTGCGTTACTGTCTGGGAAACCGACAAGACATATTGCTCGTACACGGCAGCGTCGGAATAAATCGTCGCTCTAATCTTGCAATTTTGAGTAAAAATGTAAAAAACAAATACATTTCGACAGCTTTATATCTCTCACATATAATAGTACCCAATGCTTGAAAATAAGACCGATAAAACGCTGTTTCGACAATCTGAAAAGGCGAATATGGAATCGGCGGCGCCGCTGGCTGTCCGGATGAGACCGAGGAATCTCGATGATTTTATCGGACAAAAACACTTCCTCGGGCCCGACAAACTTCTAACAAGGATACTCGAAGCAGACAGACTCAGCAGCCTGATATTTTACGGTCCGCCCGGGGTCGGCAAGACCTCTCTGGCAGCGGTGATTGCAAATTATACAAAGGCTAAATTTTATTATCTCAGCGCACCGGCGGCTGGTGTTAAAGATATTCGCCAGATAATCGAGCACGCACGCGACAGACTTGCGACCAAAGGAGCGAGGACCGTGCTTTTTATCGACGAGATTCATCGCTTCAATCGTGCTCAGCAGGATGTCCTGTTGGACGATGTCGAAGCGGGAGTTTTGATTCTCATAGGTGCAACTACGGAAAATCCATTCTTTTCAGTCAATTCGCCGCTGATTTCCCGCAGCACCGTATTTCATTTTGAGTCGCTAACTCAGGAAGACATCCTGCAGCTACTAAAGACCGCAATTAATGACAGCGACCGAGGACTCGGCGGATTTGACATCGAGGCGGACCAAAAGGCACTGAATTTTCTGGCGGTTATGAGCGACGGCGACGCCAGAAAGGCCCTGACAGGACTTGAGGTGGGTGTGCTTTCGCAGGCTGCCCGCAGTCCCGGGGCAAAAATAAAATTTGACCTGGAAGTTGCAAAAGAATCGATACAGGAAAAAACGATTAACTACGACGGCACGGGCGATACGCACTACGATTTGGCAAGCGCGCTGCAGAAAAGCATGCGAGGTTCGGATCCCGATGCCACTGTTTACTGGCTTGCCCGAATGTTAGCGGGCGGAGAGGACACGCGTTTTAT
The DNA here is from genome assembly GCA_964597115.1 of uncultured Pirellulales bacterium. Taxonomy (GTDB): domain Bacteria; phylum Planctomycetota; class Phycisphaerae; order Sedimentisphaerales; family Anaerobacaceae; genus CAZQXE01. The sequence goes on from CAZQXE010000152.1 coordinate 3,089, forward strand.
TGCTCGTCGGATCGCGATCTGTGCCGCTGAAGATGTAGGCAATGCTGACCCAATGGCAACTGTCCTGGCTGCCGCAGCCGTCCAGATATCTGAGTTTGTGGGCTTGCCGGAGGCCCAGTTGCCACTGGCACAGGCGGCGATATATGTTGCCTGCGCGCCAAAGTCCAACGCAGCATCTTCCGCTATCTGGAAAGCAATGGCCGATGTAAAAGAGCAACCGATCAAACCGGTGCCTAAACACCTGAAAGACAGCCATTACTCGGCTGCAAAAAAGGCCGGCTTTGGGACCGACTATAAGTATCCGCATAATTTCAAGGACGGCTTCGTACCGCAGGAGTACCTTCCGGAAGCGACGAAAAAGCAGTATTACAAGCCGAAAGAAAGCGGCTACGAAAAAAAAATTAAGCGCTATTTACAAAAGCTGCAATTCCTGTTACAAAATAGCAAATCTGAAGAAAATAGAACCGTGAAATCGAAAACGCCGGATAAGCCCTCCGGCGAGAACCGCTGAGGTGGGAAGGATATATAAATGGACAAGGCTGAGTTGCGCCGCAAGTTGCAGAATAACTTGTTTTCCATGCCGCCAGAGCAAAGAGAAGAAAAAAGTCGAAAAGCGTGCCAGAACCTGCTTTCAACACCGCAGTTTCAAAGTGCATCAACAGTTATGATGTATTTAGCTCTCCCACACGAAGCAGACACTTCCGAGGCTATACTTAGCGCCTGGCAGCTCGGTAAAACCGTTGCGGTGCCGAAAATGTCCTGGGAGCAAAGGCACATGATACCGGTGCAGATAAACTCACTGGAAACAGGTTTTTCAACCGAGGCTTCGGGCCTACGAAATCCGATAGCAGGTGTGCCGGTTCCATTCGAGGAAATAGATTTGGTGGTCACGCCGGGGATAGGATTCGACAGAAAAGGCAACCGACTCGGCCGCGGCGGTTCCTATTATGACCGGTTTTTCGCTAATCCCGAACTAAAAGCCTCTAAATTTGGTTTAGCATTCGACGAACAGCTCATCGACTCAATACCTATAACAGAACATGATGAGCCGGTGGATTTTTTAGTAACCGATAAGGAAATAGTTTACTGTAACCAAGGTAAGGAGAATTAAGATGGCTCGTCATCTTTTCGGCTCACAAGGAAGAAAAAGAGGACAAATCTCGAACCGGGTCTATACCATCCTGGCCTTGCTTATTGTCACACTGGTGATTGTTTTTATCTTCAGCCCCGGTCTTTTTGGCCCCGGCGATAATGAGAACGAAATCGTTGAATACGAGCCCGAACCGGACGTGACCGAGGCAAATGCGATAATCCTGCCTGTAATGACAGTAGAGACGGAGCAGGAAACGACTCTGCCGGATGCTGTACAGGAGCCAATCGCTGATATCCCCGTCGAGCCGGTTGTCGAATCTAATTCCGACGTCGGCAGGTTGATTGCCGAAGCCACAGCGCTCATGAGCGAAAGGCCCAGCAGGATTTTGGAGGCCCGCAACAAATTAAATGAAACGCTGCGAATGCCTATGAGTACCCAGCAGCGGACATTTGTGAAGGACCAGCTCTCTCAGCTCGCCGACAAATGGCTGTTCAACAGAACTTTCTTACCTGACGATGAGCTTTGTGAGAATTACCGGGTCGAGCCGGGTGATCAGCTTAGAATAATTGGCGAGCAGCACAAGGTGCCATACGAGATTCTCATGCAGATCAACAACATCAGACAGGCCGAAAACCTGCAAGCCGGACAGACGATTAAAGTCATCAACGGCCCGTTCCACACGAAGGTTTACCGATCGACTTTTACAATGGACTTATATCTTCAAACTACTTTCGTCCAAAGTTTTCCTGTCGGCCTTGGCAAGCCCGGCATGGAAACGCCGACAGGTCTTTGGCGTGTCAAGCCCGGCGGCAAGCTGGAAAAACCGATCTGGACAAATCCCATAGACGGCAGGACATATCATCCTGAGGACCCGGATTACCCATTAGGTTCGAGATGGATAGCCCTGGAAGGTCTGAGAGGAGCCGCCAAAGACCGGGACGGCTTCGCCATTCACGGCACACATGAACCGGAACAACTCGGCACCGCAGGCTCGCAGGGGTGCATTCGTATGGAGAACGGTGAAGCCATATTAGTCTATAACTTGTTGGTGCCGGTTTTTTCGACAGTCGAGGTGGTGGATTAAGCTCGCCGCGCAGGGCACGAATCTAAAAAAATGCAACTATAAGGAGACATATAAATGACGTTGTTATTAGGTTACGATGTTGGAAGCTCATCAGTTAAAGCCACACTGATGGAAGCCGATACGGGCAAGGTCCTGGCGGCTGCGACTTCGCCGGAAAAAGAACTGGAGATTATCGCAAAACAAATAGGCTGGGCCGAGCAGCAGCCATCCGTATGGTGGGAGAACGCCAAGGCCGCCACACAGAAAATTAAAGCCCAGGCGAAATTTGATGCTGGCGATGTAAAAGCGATCGGGATTTCTTATCAAATGCACGGGCTGGTCTTGGTGGATAAAAACAAACAGGTATTAAGACCTTCGATAATCTGGTGCGACAGCAGGGCGGTCGAAATCGGCAACGAAGCGTTGAAAAGTATCGGCGAGAAAAAATGTCTCTCGCGCCTGCTGAACTCACCGGGTAATTTTACAGCGTCGAAATTGAAATGGGTGAAGGAAAACGAGCCCGACATTTATTCCAAAATTTATAAGATGATGCTGCCTGGCGACTATGTTGCGATGATGATGGCGGGTGAGATAAAAACAACACCATCCGGCTTGTCCGAAGGGATAATGTGGGATTTTGAAAGCGATAGTTTGGCCGACTTCGTGCTCGAAAATTATGGCATCTCCGGCGAACTTATTGCTGAAACAACTCCTATGTTTTCCGTACAGGGCGAATTAACGAAAGAAGCTGCGTCAGAGCTGGGTCTTAAAGCGGGAACCGTTATCTCTTACAGAGCCGGCGACCAGCCCAATAACGCGCTGTCACTGAATGTCCTCAATCCGGGTGAAATCGCGGCGACAGCCGGCACATCGGGTGTGGTCTATGGCATAACCGACAAAGCCAACTACGATTCAAAATCGCGAGTAAACACATTCGTACACGTCAATCACGCGCCGAAAAATTCCAGATATGGAGTGCTGCTGTGTGTCAACGGCACCGGCATCCTTAATAGCTGGCTAAAGCACAACACCGGCTCAACGGACTATCCGAAAATGGACGAGATGGCGGAAACGGCGCCGGTCGGCTCGGACGGTCTGGCAATTCTTCCGTTCGGAAACGGCGCCGAACGCACGCTGGAAAACCGTAATATCGGCGCTTCGATACACGGATTAAATTTCAACGTGCACAACAGGTCACACCTGCTAAGAGCAGCGCAGGAAGGAATTGTGTTTGCGCTGAACTACGGCGTCGAAATAATGAGTAAACTTGGTGTCAAGGCCAAAACGGTTCGGGCCGGTCACGCGAATATGTTCCTAAGCCCACTTTTCGCGGAGGCTTTCGCAACTGTAACGCAGGCGTCGGTAGAGCTCTACAACACAGACGGCTCTCAAGGCGCCGCCAGAGGCGCAGGTATCGGCGCAGGAATCTACAAAGGCCCCGAAGATGCCTTTGCGGGCCTGAAGCCCGTCAAAAAAATCGAGCCGAATAAAAAATTAGCCTCCGCTTATCAAGAAGCTTACGAAAAATGGAAAAATGTTCTGAAACAGCAATTAAAAACGTAAACCGTATCTCTATGAAGCTTAGTACGAGTTATCAGAAAGGAGTAGCAAAATGGCAGAGTATTTTCCCGGAGTGAAAAAGATAAAATATGAGGGCCCCGGCTCGAAGAATCCCCTTGCATTCAGGCATTATAATCCGGATGAGGTCGTCCTCGGCAAAACGATGGCGGAGCACCTGCGTTTCGCGGTCTGCTATTGGCACACCTTCAAAAACCTCGGCGGGGACCAATTCGGTGTCGGCACCATCATTCGCGATTACAACAACTCGTCAGATCCAATGGAAATTGCGGATATGACCTTGGAGGCAGCCTTCGAGTTCTTTACTAAGTTAGGTGTTGGTTTCTGGTGCTTCCACGACAGGGACATTGCTCCCGAGGCGGACGACTTAGCTGAGACCAACAAAAGTCTCGACAAGATCGTGGAGAAAGCCAGCAAGTTACAGGCTGATACGGGAGTCAAGCTCCTGTGGGGTACGACGAACGCGTTTTCACACCGTCGGTTCATGGCTGGTGCAGGCACCAATCCGTCGCCGGAGGTCTTCGCTTACGCCGCGAGTCAGATCAAAAAAGCCATCGAAATAACAAAAGAACTTGGCGGAGATGGTTATGTGTTCTGGGGCGGACGCGAAGGTTATGATACGTTGCTCAACACAGACATGAAACGCGAGTTGGACCACATGGCTCTGCTTCTGCAGTTGGCGGTCGATTACAAGAAAAAGATTGGTTTTAAGGGCCAGTTTTACATTGAGCCGAAGCCGAAGGAGCCGACGAAGCATCAATATGATTCCGATGCAGGCAGTTGTTTCGCGTTCTTGCAGAAATACGATCTGC
>CAZQXE010000153.1:0-7623 GCA_964597115.1 uncultured Pirellulales bacterium
AGTTAATGAAAGGACAAGTATTATGTATAACTTAACAAACACGACTCTGGCACAAAACGATCCGGTAAAAATTGTCGGAGTGGCACTTTTGGTCATAGTCATTCTTGTAGCGATAGTTTTCTTCATGCTGTTCCTGAAATTCTTCCGGCTGTGGCTGCAGGCCAGACTCTCGCGGGCAGACGTCAAATTTTCTGAGCTGATTGGAATGTGGCTTAGGAGGGTCGATACGAGAATCATAGTTCTGAGCAAAATCACCGCGATCCAGGCAGGCCTTACCTTGACGACGCAGGATTTGGAAAGTCATTATTTAGCTGGTGGCCGGGTACCAAATGTCGTACGCGCATTGGTAGCCGCAAACAGGGCAAATATCGATTTGTCTTTACAAACTGCCACGGCAATCGACCTGGCAGGCCGCGATATCCTTGAAGCAGTCCAGACAAGCGTCAACCCCAAGGTGATTGATTGCCCCGATCCTGCGAAGAGCAGAGGCACGATAGATGCAGTGGCTCAGGATGGCATCCAGTTGAAGGCAAAGGCGCGTGTTACCGTCCGAGCAAACATTGAGCGGCTTATTGGCGGAGCAACCGAGGAAACTATTATTGCCCGTGTAGGTGAAGGCATCGTTACAACAATCGGCAGTGCGATAACATACAAGAGCGTTTTGGAAAATCCGGACGATATTTCCAAGTCGGTTTTATCCAAGGGACTTGACGCCGGAACGGCTTATGAGATTCTCTCTATTGATATTGCCGACGTCGATGTAGGTGAAAATATCGGCGCTCTACTGCAGGGGGCACAGGCCAAGGCTGATCTGGCAAGAGCACAGGCCGAGGCGGAAAAACGCCGCGCAATGGCATTCGCACGCGAGCAGGAAATGCGTGCTTTGGTGGTGGAAAATGAATCTAAAGTCCCGCTGGCTATGGCTGAAGCGTTCAAAAAAGGAAATCTCGGTGTCATGGATTATTATAAAATGAAGAATGTCATGGCTGATACCTCAATGCGAGATTCCATCGCAAAGCCCAAAAAGAAAGAATAACCTGAATATTCCAGGCTTATAATTGTTATTTGATATTTTAATTTTAGTTTGTCTGCCAAGAGTATAATTTTAAGCATATATGATGAACGTTTTTTTCGTACAAACAATCTTAGCTGCTCCGGAAGATGCCGACAAATGGATAAATATTTTGTTTGTCGTAGTACTTGCTGTTTTTTGGATTATCCGTGGCGTTGTAAAAGAAAAGACAAAAGATTCTTATTCTAAATCCATTGACCAGCAACAACCTACTCGAAAACCGATACACAGTTCAACAGATCGTATCAAGTCTCTTTGGGAACAATTTCTTGAACAAACTCGTCAGCCAGCAGACTCTGCCTCACGAAAAACGAATCGTCCCAATGTTCCTCAATCTAAATCGAAAACATCCGCTTCCATGCCTGATATTCATAAAGTCGTTCCTGATTCTGAACAATCTACCATACTTCGAACCCACGAACATTCCGTAAAGCCAAATCTATCAATATCAACTTCGTCTATTCTTCCAAACAAACCGGAATTTCCTGAAGATGAATATATTTCCGAACTCTTACTGGATTACGCCGATCCGGAAAAATTAAGAAGAGCAATCCTGCATTATGAAATCCTTGGAAAACCATTGTCGCTTCGTAATCTATCGGATAATTTTTAAGATATTTAACCCAATATAGCTATCCGCATTTTCTTTGATGTAAACGCAATGAATTTAATTGTGCTAAAAAAAAACATCCCAAACGTCCTATAATATATGTTATGTTTCATTCAGTCATGTTTTCGAGACAATCAGCCCATTTTTGTGTTTTACAGCTTTTTTGATGGAAATCTGCTTGCAGGCGATTAGGAAAGGTTAATTGGTATTAATAGCCTGGTTGGCTGTTTCAGATAGATTTTCCCACATCGCAGTTACTCTGTCTAACAGACCCAGGTTCTGCAGGACTATGGAAATGTTAATCGCCGCATCCGGATATGCAAAATTGTTTTCCAGATGACGCTCAAGGTTAATTAATGACGAAGCAAACTTTATCTTATTACAATAAAGCAGCGCTGTTTTATAGTGGAGCTCAAGTGTATCTTTGTCGAGACAGTCAGGACAGAGAAGATGCTCGATCGCTTCCGATTTTCGTCCCATCTCGAAAAAACAAACGACCAATTTGCTTTTAGCTCTCATAAAGAACGGATTTATCTTCAACGCCATCTGGAAGGACTCAACAGCCTCCTCCATTCTACCAATATTCATCATTAAAACACCCAGTCGGTAATGCAAATCCGGATTTTGTCGGCGTTGGGTGATTTGCTGGCAATGCGCTGCAATCACGGCCTGAATCAAGTTAGATGAATCGTCTTTGTTCTCAAACGGTGAATGTTCGTTCAAAGTGGCCTTAAATCTCAGAGAAGCTGTCTCGGCGAAAAGCAACGAACTGTTGGGCTGAATCGCAGCCGCCAGTGATAACGTTCCCAGGGCATCCGAGTCATAACCTGCCAATTTCTGGGACATTGCCAGACCGATGTACGCATCGACTATCTCATCATTTATCTCGACAGCTTTATTGAATTGCTGAGCGGCGAGCTGCTCCTGATTCAACTGTAAATATTGCGTCCCGAGTTTTATAGTGGCCTCGAGAAAATCCGGACAAAGACGAACAGCTTCTTCATATTGTGAAACAGCATCGGTTGTGGCGCCAAACATCCTGAGAACATCGGCACGTTTGACGAGCAGGTCGACCCTGTCGGGTTCTGTAAGCAGCAAATCTTCAAGCAGCTCAAGTGCCTCGTGACACTGACCGTCGGCAATAAACTGGTCTACATCTTCTTCCGGAGCGTGGAAATTGTCAGGATGTATAAGTATTGCGGTATTAAACGTTTCAATAGCCTGTGCATATTTGGCAACGGCAATATATAAATGCCCGAGAGTAACAAGCATCGATATGTCGTCAGGATATTCATTTTTCAGAAGCTCATATTGCTGTATGGTTTTTTCCGTTTGATTATTTCTGAAATAAATTGCAGCCAGTCGCTGGGCGGGAAGCTGTAAATAGCTCTTAAATTTCAGGCAGTCCTGATAGAATTCCACGGCCTGCGAGGTTTTGCCGAGTCGTTCATAGCAATACCCAAGAGCATAAAGAGCCATTGTATTATTGGGCTGGCGCAGATAGACCGAATTTAATTCTTTGATCGCCTCATTTAGTTGATTATTATGCAGGCAAATCTCCGCTACAGCCAGCCTGCCGTATACGCAGGACGGATTCTCAAACAGATACATCCTAAGCTGTTCGGTGGCTGCTGCGAACTTCGTCTGACCCATTAGCTCAATAGCTTTATTCAATTGGTGATATTGTCCGGACTCGCCACCGTTGCCCGGAAGTCTGACGGCATGCAACCAGTGTTGTATCAAATCGGCAGTATCGACCGTTATCGCCCTGCCGAAAATTTCCAGTAATCGACTCATACACCACTCACATCCAAGTATCGATTTGTCGGGATTTGGAAGTTGCCAATCAATTCTCATCCGCTGCTGATCACAACCATTTTATCGACAATAGATGCTGGCGGATTAACCGGCCTTTTTGTATTTAGCCGCTCTGCTTTTTATTTTGACTTTTCGTTGTGGCGATTGTGTGTGATGTGAGGGTTGTTACGATTTTGAAGGCTGATTATCGGGTTCCGACTTTGCCATCTGTGCCTTTTGCTCAATCTCGCTAAGATATGCTAATGTGCGCTCGAGCTTGTCGCTTAAGTGCTTCAGTTTAAGCATGGTTTTAACCCGTGTCAGAAGCTCCAGCTTGTTTACGGGTTTGCTCAGGAAGTCATCCGTGCCCGAATCAATACCGCGTTCGATGTCGCCGAACTCGTTAAGTGCAGTCACCATTATAACGGGAATGTCACTTGTCTTGGGGTCGTTCTTTATTCTTTTGCAGACTTCAAAGCCGCTCATCTTGGGCATCATCACATCCAACAGGATCAAATCAGGCGGATTTTTAGTAACGATCTCAATTGCCTCCAGACCATCGTGAGCAGGGATTGTTTGGCAATCCACATCTTCAAGATATGCCTGTAAAAGTTCGAGATTCTGCAGATTATCATCGACAACGAGCACCGTGGGTGTTTTTTCCTGCTCTTTCTTCGAGTTTAACTTGCTCATAGGATATAATTGCTCCAGTTTACATACTCATTTATCGGCCAAAGCTGTTATAACAGCCGAACAAAAAGCGGGCAAATCGTCCGGCTTGCGCGATGTAATCAAATTACTATCTACTACACATTCGGCATCCACGTATTCGGCTCCTGCGTTCTTAATGTCATCTTTTATTGCCATAAAACATGTTGCCTTTTTGCCCTTAAAAATCTTTGTACTGCACAACAGCCACCCACCGTGACAAATAGCTGCTATAATCTTGCCTGAATTTACCATATCGTTCGCAAACTTTATCACATCGTCGCTTCTTCGCATAAAATCCGGCGCGAATCCGCCCGGCACGAGCATACAGTCATAATCTCCTGAATTCGCTTGAGCCGCTGCAATCTCCGAAATACAGGGATAACCTTCTTTTGAATGATATTCTTTCTTCGCCTGGGCTGCAACCAAATTAACATCCAGTCCCGCTTCGCAGAATCGATAGTACGGATACCAGACTTCAAGAACCTGGTACATTTCGTCAACCATGATAGCGACCTTCTTCGCTGGCATTGCACTACTCCTTTTCACAATTTCCGTGATTTTCGATAAATTGGCGAACTTCCGGCTTTATATATACCTGCTCAACGTCCACAATCTTCGGCACCACCTCGGCACAGACTGCCGCTACTACAGCCGACGTAGCCTGAGTGTCCAAAAAGAAAATTCGTTCATTTTTAACAGTGCAAAGCCCCCCACCGTTGCCACCAAGAGGTTCATTACGTATTGTGACGTTGTTTGCTTCCAACAACGCCAAAAGCTCCTCTAAAATCCTCTGCTCATTCATCTGCTATATAATATATTACACGTATAGAGACTCAAGAAAAACGCATTAAAAGTCGATATAAATATCTGTAAACAGTTAGATTGCAATAGGTAATAGTCTCGTATTAAACGTAGATTCTATCGCAGGAGCAGATAATTGGCAAGTTTTACAGAAAAACGCCTTTCTTTACATATGTCTTTGAAGGATCAGCAACAACTTAATGATGCCTTAAATTCCCAACTTACCCAACTTCAACATCTTGCCAATATCGGCACTGTCAGCCACATGATAGTCCACGAAATCAATAACCTGCTGACGCCACTGAGAAACTATGCCACTCTTGCCTTGGATAATGCTGATGACAAAGCCCTGACTCAAAAGGCGCTTCAAATAATAGAACTTAATTGTGAGCGTGCCTCAAAGGTCATGGAAAGCATGCTTGCCCTGGCGGACGGCCAAAAGCAGGAAAAGAAAAATGTCAGACTAATGACCCTCGTCGAGGAAATTTTTACTTGTCTTTGTCGGGATTTCGCCAAGGACGGGATAACTGTGGAAGTCCAAATCCCTGAAAACCTGACGATTTGGATTGTGCCCGTTCAGTTTCAACAGGTTTTAATGAACCTGATTCTTAATGCACGCGATGCAATGCTGCCGCGAGGTGGTGTCCTAACCATTAAAGCTGTGGAAACAAGCGACATCATTGAAATAGAAGTGACCGACACTGGTGACGGAATCGAATCGGACAACATGGAAAATGTTTTCGAAACATTTTTCACAACCAAGACAGACAAAAGCCCAACATCAGAATATTCAGGAACCGGACTTGGTCTGGCCTTTTGCAAAAAAATCATAGATGAACACAAAGGTCTTATTTCGGTCGAATCCAAACCCGCCAGTGGAAGCAAATTCAAGATAACGCTGCCCAAACCATAATCAGGTATAATCTGATGGTGGCTCAGCTTTACCAAATCATCTCAATGTTACTGCTGCTCGCAGGTTCAGCTTTTTTCTCAGGCTCGGAAACCGCATTTCTGAACCTATCACCCAGGCAAATACAGCTGCTGGAGAAATCCGGGCACAGCCTGCAGAAGCTGGTCGCAAAGCTCCTGAGAAAACGCCGGCAATTGCTCAATTGTTTTCTCCTGGGAAATATGACGGTCAACGTTCTGTTTTATGCCGTCGCCAGTGTCCTGATAATCCGGCTCAAGGACTATAGCAGTCTGGCGGCTGCACTTGCCGCCTTGCTGAGCTTTGTCGCTCTGTTGCTCTTTGGTGAAATATTGCCAAAATCTCTGGCCTATGCAAATTCAAAATCCTTGAGTATCGCCGCCGCCCTGCCGGCTTTTATTTGTCTGCAGATATTCGGACCGATCGAATTCGTGTTCAAAGTGTTCATTTTAGAACCTGCCTTACGGCTGCTTCTGGGACCGGCCAAGCACCTCAAGGCAATCACCGTAGGCGAATTCAAATCTTTTATCGAGACTATCCGAAAGCAGGGATTGATCAGCGCAGATGAGAATAGGCTTTTAGCTGAGGTCATCGAGCTTGGCTTTCTAAAGGTTCGAAATGTTATGCGACCACGAGTGGATATGATTGCCTGTGATGTCACTGATTCGAGCACGACAGCTCTTGAAAAGATGCAAAAATATCATCTGACAAAAATGCCTGTTTATGTCCGGACAATAGATAATATAGTCGGCATGGTACATCTTCGGCAAATTCTGCTCGAACCTGATATCTCATTAGACAAAATTGTTCAGCACGTTTATTTTGTTCCCGAACAAAAGACTGTCGAATCTCTTTTGGAATTTTTTCGCAGGAGTCGAACCGATACGGCCATTGTGGTTGATGAATACGGCGGCATCGCCGGTTCTGTTTGCCTCGAAGATATCGCCGAAGAACTGCTCGGGCAAATAGAGCCGACCAGTCAGATCGAACCGATCAAACAAACAGGTCCTTTCGAATATCGCCTGGCCGGCAATTTGGCCATTCATGACTGGGCTGAAGTTTTCGGTGTCGATTTATCCCAGACACGCCAGGTCACCATCGGCGGGCTGGTCACCGCCCTGCTCGGGAAAATACCCAAACCCGGCGATAGTGTGCGTTTGAAGAATCTGAAGTTTACGGTTGAAGAAGTGCGAAAGCGTCGAATAGAAACTGTTATTTTAATCCTTGAACCGTTCCAAAACAATGATCGATAACACACTCATGGTATTAGCTGTTGCGTGTTTTGTTATGCTGGGCGGCTTGTTTTCCGGCGCCGAGACCGGTCTATATCAGCTCAGCCGGCTTCGTATGCGACTGGGTATAGAAAAGAAGCAGATGCCGTTTGTTATCCTCGGTCGTTGTTTACACGACAGTTCCGGCTTGCTGTTTTCGCTCCTGATAGGAAATAATCTCGTCAACTATCTCGCCACAAGCCTTGTCACCAGCGCGTTTCTAGGCCGGTTGGGAGTCGAATATGAACATAGGGCCGAATTACTCGCCACTTTGCTGATGGTCCCAATACTCTTCGTCTTCTCCGAGCTGATTCCCAAGAACCTATTTTTCTACCGTGCGGATTTGCTGATGCCTTACCTTTCTCCGCTCTTGTATGCATTTCACAGAGTCTTGAGCTTATCCGGCATTGTGCCTCTACTCAAATTCATAGCC
>CAZQXE010000154.1:0-7587 GCA_964597115.1 uncultured Pirellulales bacterium
GATACTGTTGATGCCGGCACGACTATTCGCCCAGGCATGCACAATATAAGCCTTGCCATCGTCATCCCATAAAGGGCATGTGTCAATAAGGCCCTTGCCCTCCTGAACAAGATGAAGAGACTCCCACGGTCCCGCCGGATTCCTGGCCTTGGTCATAAGAATGCCGGCATCGGGATCACCGACAAATATCCAGAACCAGCCATCATGATAACGAATCGACGGCGCCCAGATTCCATTGCCATGCTGTGGGATATTTAAACGCTCATCGGCAAAATGTTGAATTGCATGGCCGATTAGAGTCCAGTTGACCAGATCCATGGAGTGCAGTATCGGCAAACCCGGAACGCAGTTGAAGCTTGATGCGGTCATATAGAAATCCTTACCAACACGAACAACATCAGGGTCCGAGTAATCCGCAAAGATGATGGGATTTCTATATGAATCGTCACTTTTATTCGGATTCCAAATAATTTTACTATTCATTTGAGTTGACTCCACACAGGAAACAACCTGGCATAGAATAATTAATCCTACCAACGTAATTATCCTCGTTGATTTTATAGATAAACTCATTTTTGTATCCTCAATAAAATTTTGCTACCTTTTTAATTCCATGGGGAATCGGGTGTCCCGGCTTCGGATGCTTTAGGCCTCTGGCTAAAAGGCTGAATCTTGCCCGAATGAACATCGAATAACCGCTTATGGGTCTTTTCTGCAGCGGCCACTAATTCGGGGTAGGGACGATTTGTGACATCTACTAATCCAATATTATAGTTTTCGCCGTCAAAACGCCCCAGGACTGGTTGGTCACTCCACATGAACCAGTGCGATCCGAGAAAACATGGTAAAGCTGCCGCTTGTTCAACGTAAAAGCGATATCCTACACCTCGCTCTTTTTGGTCACATGCCTGAACCAGACCGGCAGCGAGTCCATTGGCTGGTACTCCGATGTGAAACTCACCGATCAGGACAGGCCGTCCGGTAAGCTCATATACCTTTTTCATCTGACTGACCGGCTCGTATTCATAAACGTTAATACTGCAAACGTCAAAAACACGTCCCATCCGAATAATCTGTTCCGGAGGAACTCCCCCAAAACGGATACCCAGATTTAAATGATTAGGGTCGTACTTACGAATCGCCTTGCAAATTAGATCAAGGTATCTCTCGAACATGGCATAGATGAATTCTTTGCGACGTTCCGGAGTATCCTTTTCAGCGAGGAACGCTTTGAGTTTGATCTTGGTTGCAGTATCGGTACCATTCAAAAACATATCGACCAATTCGCTTTCACGCCCTGCCCAAGGTGGTTCGTTACCGATGAAATATCCTATTAGCCAAGGATCATCCTTTCTCAGCGTACACTGTTTCAAAGCAGACTCATCAATGCCGCGAGCATACTCTTCTGAGTAAACATCGGGCATCCCCAGGTATCTAATCATAGTTCGTGGGCCTCGAAATGTTGCGACATAGGCCTTCTTCTGAACTTCCCACAATCTCAAGTCGGACCAGTTCCCAATAGTATTGAAGCCCCACGCTTTCAGACGACGAGGTAATAGATCAGGTATTTCATTCGAGTCATTAATAAGTCCACGCCGATCGCGCCTTCTTCCAACACAATTTGAGCCCATGGATAAGAACAGGTGTCCGTCAGGATCGACAAACCACCACTTTCCGTCAATTTGCTCGACCCGGAAAAAGCCCGTCGCCTTGGCTTTTGTATTCATATAGCCACCGTACTGGCAATGGTTGAACTGATCCAGTTGCAACGTTTTTTCCTCTTCGGCTAATTCCCTTTCAAGTTGCTCCCGGCTTTTAATCTTGCGGGGCCAGTCCACATGAACCCACTGCCCGAATTCATCCACCACCGGCGTTTTTTCCAGAAACTCAGACCCTGTGTCTTCCTTGGCTAGTTGAACAGACCGAATTTCAAGTGTAGGCTTGCCAATTGGATACTGCATAGTCACCCCTAAACCTTCGACCGCTTTCAATTCTCCAAACGGACCCCAGACTGACATCCAAAACGAATTGGTACGTCTGTTATTAGTCGATGCCAGATCAGTTCCACGCTGGTCTTTTCCCTTGAAATACTGCAACGGCACGGATGCACGTAACCATACACCCTGCCCAAAGGGTTGCATCACCAACCTCCGCGGTCCATCAGCAGTATAAATCCATAAAAAGAACCGCTGGGGCGTAGAAATCCTCATTTCAATAACAAGGTACTCGTAGCCGGACCAATCGGAGAACAAGTTCGGATCCAGCTCCTTCAAAGCCCACTTGTGTTCCGATATGACTCCATCGAAAACCACTTTGAGCGGTTTCATATCAGCCCAACCGACTGAAGAATAAACGGACATGAAAAGAATTACACAAACTTGAAGAATTCTTTGCAGATTAATTAATTTATTCATGATCGTCACTCCTTTTTAATAACAAGCAAATTTCTATGGATTTACGCTCGTAAAATTAAGGTGGAATATTAAAACCGATCCATCTGTCATGATAAATCCCTTACTTATTTCGCCGAAACGCAAATGAAAACAGTAAAGCACTTATAATCAATATGATCATGCGCTTCATTTTTCAAATCCTCAATTGTTAATTCAATTCACTTTAAGCCAGACCGAATCTTTTATTAAGATCCATCCAGCACAAAGGATTGACCGGCATTTAATTGTATCTCCACAACTTTCTCACCATATCGGATTCGACATCTTGCCTCCTTGCGGCTTCGCACGGTTGCACCGGTTAGCTTTCCTTCTTTCCATTGAATGTCCACCTCAAAGCCACCACGAGCACATAATCCCTTGACTGAGCCAGTCTGCCAAGCCGAGGGAAGTGCCGGCAGAAGGTGTATCTCTCCTGCATGGCTTTGCAGCAGCATCTCGACGATTCCGGCAGTCGCGCCGAAATTGCCGTCTATCTGGAACGGCGGATGCGCATCAAAAAGATTGGGATAAACTCCCCCACCAGTCACGTTGATCTCTTTGAAACCCACAGGCGTCAACAGGTTTCGCAGTAAAATATAAGCATGGTCACCATCATTTAAACGCGCCCAAAAGTTAATCTTCCAGGCCCGGCTCCAACCCGTACCGCCATCCCCACGTGCAGTCAGCGAAACTCGGGTCGCCTCTGCTAATTCCGGAGTTGTAGCAGGCGAAATCTGACGACCCGGATGTAATCCGAACAAATGAGATACGTGCCGATGCTGATCATTAGGATCATCGCGGTCGGTCATCCATTCCTGTAACTGGCCCCATCGACCAACACGCGGGCCGAGCAATTTCTCGCGCAAGCCGGTTAAACGTTCGCGATAAGCATTATCAATCGCCAATTCCTCAGCCGCCTCAATTGTGTTAGTGAACAGGTCCCAAACCAGCATTTGATCATAGGTTACACCCTGCTCTTCCGGCCCGTGCTCCGGTGACCAGCCATCTGGTGTCACCAGTTGACCGTCCGGTAATTCCAATAACCGATCTTCCCAGAACTCACAGACTTCTTTTAAAATCGGATAAGCCGTATCTCGTAAATATGTCTTATCTTGCCCAAAGGCATAGTGTTCCCACAAGTGCTGACAATACCAGGCACTTCCGGGCGGATTCCATCGCCAGCTTGATCCGCCGTAGATATTATTTTCGGTCTGCACTGTCCAGCCTCGTTCGCACTCATAATAAGCTTGTGTGGCTTGCTTGCGCACCTGGCGCAAACTGTTGATATAGGTCAAGAACGGCTCGTGACACTCCGCAAGATTCGTAGTTTCGGCAGGCCAGTAGTTCATCTCGACATTAATATTGGAATGGTAGTCACTGCGCCAGGGTGGATTGTTACTGTTGTTCCAGAGCCCTTGTAGATTGGCAGGAATACTGCTGGGACGGGAGCAACTGATTAAGAGATAGCGTCCATACTGACAAAATAGCTCCTCCAAATCAGGATCGTTTTCGTGTTGGCGATGATAAGCCAGAATACGCTGATCCGTAGGCAAAGCCAGAGTTTCTGCTTGGGATGTCCCCAAATCCAATTCAAATCGACTAAAGAGTTGCTGATAATCATCGATATGTCTCTGACGCAGGTCTTCATAGGATCGTGCCGCAGCCTGGTCCAGAACTTGCATGAGCCTATCGTGCGGGGGATCACCGCGCCAGCTATGGTCTGATTGATTGAGATAGTTCGTCCCGGCTGCCAATAAAATTACCAAGCTATCAGCCCGTTCAAATGTCAACTGATTCGTTTCAGCCTTAATGTCACCGCCTTCACAGAGTACACGAATCTGGGCTTCGTATTGAAGACTGTTATTCAACACCCCGGAAACAGTTAGCGCGTTTCCATCAGCTACTGTTACAGCCCCATGCGCATCGGTCAGCCTTAAATTTCCGGAATATTGGCCAAGCTGATCGGCCGTACATCGAATAACCATTACCTGGTCAAAATAGCTGCAAAATGCTTCCCGCTCATACACGACACCATCCCTCCGGCATCGTACATTGTGTATCGCCGTATTGAGATCTAACTGACGCCGATAATCCAGAGGCTCGTCATTGGATTCATGCTCTGTGGTGAAATTCAATAAAAGCTCACCAAAGTTCTGATAGGCGCCAGTGTCTCTCTCGTTACCAGTCCACAGACTATCTTCGTTAAACTGTATGCGCAGCTGGTTGATATCACCGAATAACATTCCACCCAGCGAACCATTGCCAATAGGCAGAGCTTCTGTCATCCAGTCCGTTGCAGCCCTTTCGTAGAACAGGATAAGCTCTGCGGAATATGCCGGAAATACAGTGGCAGGTGCCAGAAATGCAGCTACTACAAGAATAACTGCCAGATATACACAAACGCGATATGTTCTCATAATCTTCTCCTTAGGAACTTATAATATTGAGAACGAAATATCATTTAAGTCTTTGATGCGCTCTAATTAACTACCATCGGGTGCTCCGATAGTTTTTTCCTGGCTAAGCGGGATTCTAAAGCTATCAACCGGATCAGGATGAGCAGGATCGAATCCCTGAAAATCATCTACGATATATTCTGAAAGGTCCAACTTATTCTGTCTGATTCCTTCTACAATACACTTGGCCAGTTGGTAGCTACCATAATTGTTGTGATGAGTGCCGTCCTGAAAAGCGTTATTAAGGCTCGAGCCAAGCGCTTTGTACAGAATCTTACTCATTACATGCAGATCGATAAGGGCTACTTTGTCTTCGTCGGCCACATCTCGAACCTTCGCAGGATAATCTCCCAGTGTATCTTTTTTTAAACCACTCTTTCGTTCCATGCTCGTCACAAGGACGGGAGTTACACCTTTGGCTCGAACGTCTGCGACAAGACGCTTCAGGTTGGATTTGTATGTCTCCACTGCATTCGGAGAGCGATCCTTCATATCGTTATGTCCAAACTGAATAAAAAGGTAGTCCCCTGCTTTCACAAGGCTCATGACCTTGTCTACCCTTCCGGCCCTGAGGGAACTGCGTATGGATTCTCCGGATTCGGCGTGATTGGCAACTGCTACGCCCGGCTTGAAGAAACGAGTCAGCATTTGTCCCCAGCTATTCCAGGGCTCAAGTGGCTGGTCGCAGACAGTAGAATCGCCCAGGATATAAACCGTGGGAACATCATCGGCTCCAACAACTTCCAATGCACAAACGCAGGGACACGTATCGTTAAATTCCAGAGTGAGTTTTTCATCCCATGCCCATAATTCCGTCGTTTTCTCACGGTCTTTCAACCTGACCACTCCGCCGGAGGGTATTTTGGGAGTACGAGTGTTAACAGTCATTCTTCGCGTCTCGAATTTTCCGGATGCAGTTTGCACATTCTCCAACATAAGCCGCCGCAACTCGGCCTTAATAGTAGTGGTCGATTCACCGCACTGATCCCCAAGTTTGACTGTCACGTTGTAATTGCCTTCAGGTAACTTAACCGAAAAGTAAAAGGGCTGGTCGCCGGTGCAGAAATCGCTGCACAGCGCATCTTCCCCGGCTCTGTCGACTGCCGTGACCTGTGTTGTGGATTCGAATCCATAGCCGAGCTCACTGGTGTAAACAGTAGTTGGTAGTATCTGGATATAGCCCGACTCAACCTCGCCTGACCCGAAATCAAACTTGAAATTAGCCTCTTCAACGTGCGCCCAGACCGCATCTGTAGTCACCAAGATTCCTAACACAAATGCTGCTAAAACAACATAAGATACAAGTTTAATACTTAATCGTTTCTTCAACATGTCACAATCTCCATTCTTCAGTATTAGGTTGATTATAACAAGAGCAAAGACACGCTCACTGAGTCGCTCTGCTACATGGAGAAATTGAGATTTTTCTCCTCCTGTGTGAATTTGAGTTCACCCTCATTGAGGAGCAAAATAATATTTCCTACTTAATCGGCCAATAACATAAAAGGCACAGGCAATCATAAAGACTGTTTTAATACAAAACCTCCATTTCCCTTAATTTTAATCTCTAGTGATTTGCCCGATGTAATCGTAATTTCTTGTTTATTAAATGAACGATTATCCTCGCCATCGGTTATTAGCGTTGCCATTTTGTTGCCATTTAGAAACGGCAGTTCAAGATTCAGGCTTTTTTCGATATTTTCGCCGTTTATACCGGCTACGTACCATGTGCCTTTTGTTTTCCTGGCTACAACCACAAGCTTTCCGGGAAATCCTTCTATAAATCGAGTGTCATCCCAACACGAAGGAATCTCTCGCATGAAATCCTTAATATAATCCGGAACCCCAGCCATGCTCTCAGGCGTCATTGCAAAGTGCTGAATGCCCGAGAGAAAAATAACCGAAACAGCCAACTCAAAGCCGTTTGTCGTCACCCGTTTTATGCGAGGCACCTCGCCAAAACATACAGGTGTGAAATCCATTGGGTCAAAAGCATTCCTTATAAACGGCGCTACGCAGGAATGATTTGGTTCGAGGTCGGCGTTTACCTGTTCAAAAGTTACAAACTCAAATCCTTTTATCGCTTCCATCGTCACCAGGTTTGGATATGTGCGATGCCAGCCCCTTGGCAGAGTGCACCCATGACAATTCACCGTTAGACCGAACTGAGCGGCATCTTCGAAAATATCCTGGTAATACGCCATCATGGATTGACCATCGCCGCCGAAGAAATCCACTTTGATACCTTTTATACCCATTCCTTTTAGTCTCCCGAATTCTTTAATGCGGTCTTCTTGAGTAAGGAGCTTGCTTTTCGGAGTAAAAGGGACGGTATTCCAGTCTCCCGCCGAATTGTACCATAAAAGAAGGCTAACCTTTTTGCTTTGGGCGTATTCAGAAAGCTCATTGATTTTGTCATAACCAATCTTTCTATCCCAATCCGCATCAACCAGGCAATACTCCCAGTCCATATCGGCAGCCAGGTCAATAAAGCGTTTCTGAACATCGTACACTACAGAATCATCCTTCAGTATAATCCAGCTCCACGAAGCCCGGCCCGGCTTGATAAACGATGTATCCTTTAGCTTTGAAGGATAAGCTAAATCCGTACCCAATGTCGATTCCATTATTGGTCCAGGGCCTTTCCCTATAGCAATGATTCTCCAGGGCGTGTACCACGGCAAGGTTGACTCAGGATT
>CAZQXE010000155.1:0-7581 GCA_964597115.1 uncultured Pirellulales bacterium
AAAAAGCAGTTAATTCTTGTGTTTTTCAGGAGAAAGACAAGTTTCTACCACGAAGATCGCGAAGGAACACGAAGGCTTTGTCATTTATTATTTACTATTTACTATTTTTTCTTCGTGGCTCTCTGTGTCCTTCGTGGTTCAAATGATTACTAATCTTTTCTCGGTGCCATCTGAGGCCTCTCCGTCAAAAATAATGCCAGACAAGTGTGGATAAAGAGTGGTTTTTAGAGCAGATTTTCCCGGTTTTCACTTGATTAAACGCGGTTTTTGGTTAAAATGTATAGTCGACAATTTAATATCGTATCATTAAGTCAGGGGGAGAAATTCATGTCAGAGAGCAAAAAGGCAAAAGGAAAAATTAGCCGCAAAGAAGCTTTTTCGTTATTTCGAGATGATAATTACGAGATACGAGCGACGAGATACGAACGACAAGAGAATAGTTCGACACTTGTCGAAAGTATTCGACAAATTCACCCTTTTTATGCAAAACGAACCCAATTTTGGTTAGGCTCAAATTAACGTAAGCTCTTTTATAAAAAGTGAATATGAGAAATTTTCCGCTTTGATAACCGGTAAAAACGAACCCAAAACGAACCCAAACGAACCCAATTCAAACCCAATTATTTTAGTCCCAAGCACTGTTTGGGGTTGGCTCAGGGCAGGCCCCTTGTTTATAAATCGCCAGTAGACTTACCCCTGGGGAATGGGGATGATTAATCCGGTTCTCCGGCCCATTTTTCGCATTTTTTTCTTGAAACGCACGAAAAGTTATGTTACTATAAAATAAATCTTCACCAATAGAAACCTGTGCTAAATTGGTAGCACGCATTTTCAGCCAATAGGCGAGAAAGGAGAAGGCGAAGGAAGGAGATTATTTTTTATATCCGGTCAAACCTGCCAGCCGGAACACCATGTTCAATAACAACATTGTATTAGGCAGGAAACAAAACCAAGATATTGCGGAGTGTGTAGCTCTGCGAAGAAAAGAGAAGGAAGGAGTTTGATTATGAGAAAGATGGTTTTTGCCTTGGTAATCGCCATGCTTGCTACTCCGGCCTGGGCAGATATCACCATCACTGCCACAGATTTAGGCGGAGGAGTAGTCGCCATCGATTATTCAGGGACCGAGTTAGCCAGAGCATTCGCGCTGGACATCACAGTCGACGCCGGCACCATTAATACCATCAGCGATTTCGCAATCGGTGATAACAACAACGGCTACGGCATTTTCCCGGCCAACTTCAGCCGATACATCACCGTTGATGCTGAAAGCGGCCAGGTCACCGACTGGGTTGTAAATGGTTATACACCCGTAGCCGATGCTAACGACCCGGGCGCACTGGGTGGTCTCGGCACGAGCGGTATCACCATTGAGATGGGCTCTCTTTATGACACTGAGGCCCCCGCGCTGGAAGGCAGACTTTGTACTGTCACCTGCAGCGAGCCGTGCAGATTGACTGTCACGACAAATGCAACCCGCGGCAACGTGGTGCTGGAAGATGCTTCCGAAGCAATAGTGATTTTGGATGCTGCAACCGATTATCCGGTCGCCGGTGTCAGTGCATACACGGGCCCGCAACCCGATCAATGGGAAGAAGTTGGCAGACCCGATTGCTGGATCGCCAGTATTAATGCAAGACAATGCCGTGGTGACGTAGATGGTGCGTCCCAGGGTAAGAATAAGTACTGGGTCTCGACCAACGACCTTGACATTTTGATCGCAGCCTGGAATAAGCCGCTGGAATCGCTCAGTGGCGACCAGATTTGTGCCGACTTCGATCATCTGGCACAGGGTAAGAATAAATATCGTGTCTCTACCAATGACCTTGATATCCTGATTTCCAACTGGCAACAGGCCGATGCGCCGGCTCCTGATTGCCCGTAATAAGCTTTCAGAAGCTACGTAGCCATTGGTAAATTTGAAAATAAAAGGACATAAATTCTGTTTTTGATGGATTGTCTTTTCAGATGAAAGGAGAAGATGATGAGAAAGTTTTTTATATTGATTATGGTTCTTGGAATGGCATCGGCGGCGAATGCGGTGATCATAGAGGTGGACGGCCAGACTGCCGATGCTGTTAATATCGGAGAAACTGCGGTGATTACTGTTGTCAGTGAGGACGCATCCAGTTGGCTGGGTTATATTCTCGTTGACGCAGGCAGTCCGGGAGTACTGAGTGATATAACGAATCTAGACGCAGCAGGTAACATGGCCGATTTTTCGCCCTATTCGGACGATTATGGCACTGGTTACGAGTTTAACGTAGCAATGAGTCCCGGTGGCGATCCGGCAATTGCTGTCGGATATCAGTTCACTATGACTTTTTCGGGTGCTCTACTGGATGAGACCTCAACAATTTCGCTGTACGTTGATCCCGATGTGACTCCGGCCGCTTCGGTGGTTGTAACCGTTATTCCCGAGCCAATGACTATTTTGTTGCTCGGACTCGGCGGCCTGTTCCTGCGCCGTCGCAAACAATAAGAAGTTAGCCTTGGCCAAGACTAACGATAACGAATCGGTTAGCTATAGAGGCAAGTCTACGGGCTTGCCTCTTTTTTTATCTTGCAGCCAACACCGGGAGCTCTTAATATCTTTGGTTTCTTGTTAATATCTGATTTTTACAGAACTCTTGTTTGAATTGAAAGCTCGAAGAATATTCAGGACCCGGTTCATGAAACGGTTGCTTGTCTTGTTCGTTTGCAGTTTGTTTGTTTTTATACCAATCGGCTGTCAGAATTCCACTAAACTCAATAGCGGCGTAGATGTAATCATCGACGGCGATGGACAGTTTCCGGCATCGCTTGTGGGCACATGGAAAGCAAACGATGGGAATTGGGAAATTGTTTTCGAGCCGGATGGAGCAATCTCTTCAGCGATAATCAGCCTCGGCAGAGTAAGGATAAAGCCGGGACATGTAACAACAGTTCCTATGAAACTTGGTGGCAAAGGAATATTCGAGCCGGGCCAGTGGACGGTCCAATACTCACAGGAGCAGCAAGAGTTAATCGTTGAGATCATAATTGACCGTTTTCGGACAGAATTAGGCGACAGTGTTATAAAAGGTCGAACCCATGATTTTTTCGTTGGTTCGGTATCCGAGGATGGTCGGTTATGGTGGGCCGACCGGTTCACCTTCCCGGAATACGTAGCAGATACTAAGAAATATAATAATTACAAGCTCCCCTTCGACCCGAACGACAATCCTCGGGAAAGCCTGATTTTTCAGAAGGTCTCAAAAGCAGAGTAAGTTATTTTTCCTGCTTTGATTTTTTAAACTCAACACGCTCAAGATGTTGCTGTAGCTTCACCGCATCTTCTTCGTTGCCGATGCGCAACATGAAAGTAACGGCTTTTTTCAGCCCCGCAATCGCTTCATCGTAGCGTTCCTGAATCACGAGTGCCTGCGCAAGTGTCGAATGGTTTTGCACATCGTTCGGATTCATATCGACTGCCTGCTGGAAATATTTTGTCGCCTGGTCAAAATCACCTACCGATGCCAGGGCATTGCCGAGCCTGCTCACTGTTTTTACCGAATTCGGTTTCTTCGCCAAATCTTCCCTGTATCCATCAATTGCCTTACGCAAATATACCGTCGATTCGTCATCGCCCAATCGTTGCAGCGATATACCTATATTATAGTTGATGTTCGAAACGCTTTGCTTTTCTTCAGCCTTTTGATTGTATTCAATAGCGCCTTTGAAAGCCTCAACAGCCTCACGGGAATCGCCCCGGTCTACCAGAATCATTCCAATTTCATTGTATGCCTTCATCGATAATCTTGGATCGATGCTGATAACATCCTTATATTTCGAGATACTTTCATTCCATTTCCCCTCTCTTTCGAGCTGTTCCGCCTGATTGAGATATTCCTCCGCCAGCAAATCCATAGCACTTTCTAGCACTACGGGAATCAAAAGATTCTCAACGGGTGCATAGTCGTCTGTCAATACGATCCCATTGGCTTTGTTCCTGAGCATTTCTATTTCTGAATCGTTTAATATCCACAAATCCAAATTTTCCGCCGCTTTTTCCAGGGGCAGGTTCTCAAAATTGACTTCTCTGTTGGCAGCGATAAGGACATAAACATTGCGCACCGAGCGCAGTTCCTCTTCGGTGACGACATAGACATGGCTGAACGTTTGTTCCAACGTATTGATAAACGCACCAATGAATAATCCAACGTCGAAAATATCTATCAATTCGACCATATATATGCCGTTGTCTGTTAATATTTGGGCGATTTTATCGTTAAATTCTTTCGTAGTGAGCTGATACGGTACCGAATAATCATTAAGAGCATCCTCATATATGAAATCATACTTCGTTTGTTGTCCCTGAGTCTGCTCTTGCTCCAGCAGTTGATTGACATAGTTGCGGGCATCCATTGTGAACGTGTTTATGGTTGTGTCCCTTTCCAGCCCGAATGCCTGCATAGCTGCCTCTGTCACACCCGGATCAATTTCTACTACATCAATACGACTTCCGGGCCATATTTTCTCAACATATCGAGGAAATACATATCCTCCCCCTCCGATGATTAAAACCGATAGTTTATTCCTGCCCCTGCTCAACAAACGTGTTACTGCAGCATTAATTTGTTCGTAAGGGTATTTCAAATCCAGTATATTGTCCATTACGAGATCACTGTGCATAAGCTTGTCCTGCATAAAAGCACGCCTGTCGGGATTCTTAGAGATGTATTCCACAGCTATATAGCAATACTGACTTTCCTCTTCGTAGATGATGTTTGGATTAGGTTTCTCCCTCAAAGCAAGGCCGGCACCCGTTCCCTCGGCCCAGTCGGCAGGTGACATACCCATCGTCATTAAGGCTATGAAAATCGCCGCCCATAAATACAACAACCAGCCTCTGAGCCAGTAAAGGATGGCCAACAGCAGCAAAACACCTCCAACCGCCCAGACTACAGCGGTGGTTCCCATCGCTAAGATCAGATAGTATCCTGTCGCAAATGTCCCTGCAATGCTTCCGGCAGCGCCACAGGCATAGATGTTCCCGACGGTCCTACCTGTCGGCATTCCCTTATCAAGAGCCATCTTCGCAACGACCGGACTTATCGTTCCGAGCAGTGTGGACGGAATCAAGAAAACCAAAGATACATGGCTAAAGACACGCATGGGCCAGCTAAAGTGCCATAGCCATAACCACTGTCCAACAACATTGTTTAGGATTATCGTCAAAACACATGCTGCGGAAGCCAGGGCAAAAAGAACCGCCAATGCCCTTTTAGCACGGAATCTGTCTGCGATTCGGCCACCCAAATAATTGCCTATAGTAATCCCTGCCAAAACTATCCCTATCACCGCCGTCCATGTATATAGTGACGAACCCAGGTGCCTGGCAATCAGACGCGCCGCAACCAGCTCCAGCACCATAATACAGAAACTTGAGATAAATACCGTCGCGCCAGGGATAAGAATTGAGGCGAAATTGCTGGATTTGCTCATACTTGTATTTCCTTATTATGATATCAGGAAGAAGTATATCAAGCTAGTGAGCCACCAACAAGTGGATTCTCAGTAGTCGTAGTAAGCGATTCCGTCCGAATCTACACCCGGCCAACTGAGCCTGATTGTTTTTGTGGCCGCCTGATAAACCCAGCCATATCCATCAACCGGATTTTGAGGAAATGTAATATCGTTTCCAATCATCATGAGGTTTCGAAGGTCATTGAAGGGATTCTTGGGCATTTTCATTAAATATTTTCCGCTGGTTATGAGTTGCTCATTAAAGGTTGAACTCGTTGGTGTTACTTGCGGATCATCATTTTCGTAACCCGGAGGGACGCTATTGTGCTGCGCAGTGTACAACTCAATCGCACTTCGCAATATACGCAGGCTGTCTTTGGCTACGGCCCCCTTGGCCTGCGTCGAATTCGTTTGAAATTGGGGTACAACAATAGCAGCCATAATTCCCAAAATAGCTACTACTATTACCAATTCAACAAGTGAAAATCCTCTTCTCATCTTTCCATGCAATTATCTGCTTACCCATTTCCAAAAAGCGTACCTTCTACGCGCAGCATTAGTCTTTTCTCTTATCGACCCGCATAAGCAGGCACTTGAGCATGAGAACATGTTTTTCAAACGGTTTCTTTTACACATATTTTTCCTGTACGTCCCATATTTGTTAGACAATTAAGGCTATTGTGAATAAACGATTGTGAAGGCAAGGCCCCTGATATGCGTTCAGATAACTGTTGAGGTTTATCTTTTGATGTAACTACAGCTTGTCTTTTAGTAATTCCTGCAGTCTCTCAAATTCCCCGGATTTCATGTGATAACTATGCTCAGCGTCAGGGTATTGCCCGCTTTTTATTTGTTTATCGTATTCTTTGAATGCTTCTACGGTGCGTAAAGTTAAATTATCATAACTTTTTGCAAACTTCGGACATGGTCCCTGCGTCAATCCCAGAATATCATGCACAATTAATACCTGCCCATCACAGCCCATTCCGGAACCACAGCTAACTACCGGTACTTCGCTTTTCTCTGTAATAATCTGCGCCACTTCGGCTGCGGTTCCCTCTATCAGTAACGAACTTGCGCCTGAACTTATCATTTGCTCAGCAAGACTTATCATTTCCGCCGCCATCTCAGCAGTTGTCGCTTCAGCTTTAAATCTACCAATCTTGCTGATGCTCTGCGGCTTTATACCGATATGCGCCATAACAGCCATGCCGGCATCGCTTACTGCTTTAATTACATCAAGTTGCGCACCAGTCGCTTCAATTTTTACCATTTGTGCGCCTGCTTCTGTAAAGAACCTTCCTGCATTTTTCACAGCCTCAGCATTCGTCACCTGATAAGAAAGAAATGGCATATCAGCAACCAGAAAAACGTTCTTTGCTCCTCTTCTCACTGCAGCCGTTATGGTAACCATAAAATCCATCGTTGCTGCCAGCGTTGATTCGTAACCAAGCACGACTTGAGCAGCAGAATCGCCAACAATTATCATTTGAACATCAGTCATTGAAACTAACTGGGCTGTTGTGTAATCGTAGCAACTGATAGCAGAAATTTTTTGAGCCTGACGCTTATTTTCGAACAGATCAGCTACTGTAATCTTCTTATTCATAATTAGCCTTCCTGTTATCTATACATACGAAGAAATAACAACTTGATAGTTAAAATATGAGAACAAAGGTACTTAATCAAGCGTAATCTAATTGGGTTGGTTATTTAGATTCGGCTGTTTTCAAAAAATATTAAAAAATATTGATATTCTTATAATTATAAGCTTGATTCACATAATAAAAAGTGTATGTTTCTCTTATATTTTCTTCTTTTTCCTTAAAGTTATTTTTGGTATTTGCTCGATTAAGTAAATAGGGAATATTATAAATAGAATATAGGCTTCTGTGATTGTTATTATCAGCTTTTCATCACCCTCCTCCGAAGCCAGATTCAGTCTTCATTAGAATCTGGCTTTTTTTAGCCCAACCAATGTCAATGTGGGGTATATATATATTGATACAAGTAGGCATATGGGCTACTTGGGGTATCGCGGTTATTGTAAAACACAAAAAACTTTGATCTTACGTAATATATTTCAATTCACTT
>CAZQXE010000156.1:0-4476 GCA_964597115.1 uncultured Pirellulales bacterium
GAAAAACAAAGCCAATTCAAAGCCAAACAAACCCAAGTTGCCTGAAGGGCGGGCATCGCCAATCTTCTCCATTTTAACAATTGATAAAGAATCGCTTAACTATCTAACGAAAATCGGCCATAAAGGCCGATAATAAAAGAAAGGTAATAAGAATATAGACATGGTCTTCAGGAAGCTTATGCTCAAATTGGCAAAAACAGGCGGAAAATACAAAAAAACTGTTTTTTCTCTTGATAAAATTGGGAACAATCCCTATAATCAGAATGGTTTTAATGTTATCTTAGAGAGTATAGCAAACAAGGAGGCTTTGGAGCTTTCAACATAAATGTAAAGGAGGAAAATAATGAAGAAATTCTTACTGTTCACAATTGCGTTTTCTTTTACGTTCTCAAGTCCGGCTATTGCGGCCATTGTCTACTCCGGCTCACAAAATATCGTAGTGACACCGGGTGATTCCATAACCATTCATGTTGCAGGTTCGACGGAAGACTGGGATAACTTCACCGTCGAGATGTGGGAGACAATGGCAATGGCCTCCGGGACTAATGGGTCGGCCGTAATGGGTATCCCGGGTACTCGCCTGGTCATCAACGGCGATGATGTTATGGCCATGCCGATCGTTGGCGATCTGTTCCCCAACGTGGCGAATCTTCCCTTTGGAACTCCCATCGGCCCGTGCTCCTCATGGTCCATCAACGAACTTCTTACAGAAGGCGCAGGTGGAATACGGACCAGTGGCAATTTTGATGAGGACGGCGGGTATATTGGACTGCGGATGTTCACAGGCGGCGACACATATTATGGTTGGCTGCACCTGGCAAGCCAGACCGAGATCGGGATCGTTGAGTTCAGCCACACCGCCATTTTTGACGGATGGGCGTATGAGGACGAACCGGGTGTCGCGATCGGTGCTGGTGTAGTTCCCGCACCGGGAGCGCTACTTATGGTCGGCTTCGGCACAGGCCTAGTTACATGGCTGCGGCGACGAAGGATCGTATAAATCGCTGCACAACTTGCTGCACATCTCGAGCATTACGGATTTCGGATTAGATACTATGCAGGTCACTATCGATGGATGGGCTTATGAGGACGAGCCCGTGGTACTAGCGTTTGAGGATGTGGATGAGGATGATCCCTGGGGTTTTCTTAGCACTACGATCTTAGCCGGTGATACAGGCATTCCAGTAACTAATCCCATTCCTGCCCCCGGCGCCTTACTGCTCGGCAGTATCGGGACCGGCCTTGTCACCTGGCTACGACGACGCAGGCAAATATAAGTAACTGCATCTAAATAATTGAATATTTTCAGGGTTGCGGGCGCATTGCCTGCAGCTCTTTTTAAAAAAATGGGGATAACACAACTTGCCGGTCAGTCTGCTTAAGTGTCGACGGCTTAATGTCGAGAAATACTGCAGTGTTGTTATTAATATTGATATCGGCTAAATTGTTTTATGAGATATATTATCATCACTCTTATAACGATTGGGGCATTCGCTTGTGAGGCTGCTTCTGCGAACCACGGCCTGCTGGGTGAACAAAACGCTGTAGTTCTTGCTCCTTCGGCACCGGAACTCTCAACTTCCGAGAAGAAGCTGCGAAAGATTATCCTTCAAGCTGCCGAATCCATTTCGGCGGATGCGAACCTGCCCCAAATCAAGGTAGATTACCCAATGGACGCAGCCGTATTCCCGCTGGACATAGCAGCTCCAAGGTTCGTTTGGAGCGACCCGGCTGTTAAGGCGGATACATGGTTAATTAACGTGCTCTCCGGCGACGGCCACGACAACCTTTACGTCCTCACACAAGGGGCATCGCCGCCACCGGCCCGTGACAGCGATCCGAGGAGCGATTCAAAAGAAACTTTAGCGTACAAATCGCCGGAGACGACGTTCCCAGCCCGCCGATGGATGCCGAGTCCGGAAATTTGGGAGCTGATAAAAAACATTTCGCATAGCCGGTCTGCGACTGTCACGATTGTTGGCTTTAATAGTGAGTATCCCGACCAAAGCCTGTCACGAGGACGTATAAGAATCACCACTTCAGACGACCCTGTCGGGTCGCCGATTTTTTATCGCGATGTGCCGTTACCGTTTCGGTACGTACTCCAGAACCTCGAGGCCATTCAGTGGCGTTTAGGCGATGTCGCCTCGTACAAGCCAAAGGTTTTGTTAAGCGAGATGAAAGTCTGCGGCAATTGCCATTCCTTTACGCGGGACGGCAAAACACTCGCCATGGACGTCGATTATGGTAGTGACAAAGGCTCGTACGTCATTGCAAAGATCGAACCCGAGACAGTGCTGGAAAAGGAAAAGGTAATATCCTGGAGTGATTATAAGCGTGAAGACAAGGAACCCACCTTCGGACTGCTTAGTCAAATATCGCCGGACGGCCGTTATGTCATTAGCACGGTCAAGGACAGGTCCGTGTTTTCCCCGGTAGATGATTTGTATTATTCTCAGCGGTTCTTTCCCATCACAGGAATTCTTGTCGTCTACGACCGAAAAAACCAACAGTTCTTTTCACTGCCCGGAGCGGACGACCGCCAATATGTGCAAAGTAATCCCGTCTGGAGTCCGGACGGCAAAACGATTTATTTTGCCCGCGCCAAGGCATACAAGCTTCCCAACCTCAAGGATCCTTCTTCGGCGCTACTGACACGCGAGGAAGTGTCGGAGTTTTTTGAAGGTGGCAAAAAATTCCGCTTTGATATATACAACATTCCCTTTAATAACGGCAAAGGGGGCACGCCTGCACCGGTCCCCGGGGCATCCGGTAACGGAAAGAGTAATTATTTCGCGCGTTTTTCTCCCGACGGAAAATGGGTTGTGTTCTGCCGAAGCGATTCATTCATGCTGCTTCGACCCGACAGTACGATGTATATAATGCCCGCCGCCGGCGGCGAGCCCAGGCGTATGCAATGCAACTTCCCCGACAAGATGAACTCATGGCACAGTTGGTCGCCCAACGGCAAGTGGCTGGTCTTCGCATCCAAGGCAAACGGTCCGTTCACACAGCTGTGGCTTACACACATCGACGATGACGGCAACGACACGCCGCCTGTTTTGCTGGAACACTTTACTGCGGCCAATCGAGCAGCTAATATCCCTGAATTCGTCAATACCCGGATGGACCAATTCGCAAAAATTCGTCAGGAATTTGCCGACTACTACACATATTACCGTGCCGGTATCCTTCATGAACAACGCCATCAATACACCAAAGCTATCGAAAACTTCCAACTGGCCCTAAAAGATAAATCCAATCACGCCGAGTCACTATTTTTACTGGCCTCGTGCCTGGCTCGAATGGGAATGGAGAAAGAAGCCATTCAATTTACACGCAAGGCTGCTCTGGTGGTTCCCAATAGCGCCAAGATTCATGGCCTGCTGGGATCGCTGCTTAGCAGTACGGGACGTCACGGAGAGGCGTTAAACCACCTTGAGGCCGCCTACAGTGGCACGCCCAATGATGTGACTATTGCCAGCAATCTGGCATGGGTTCTGGCAACCGCTCCCGAAGCAATATATCGCGATGGGAATCGGGCGGTCGAATTGGCCGAGTGGGTCTGCAAGGCCACAGCTTACAAATCCCCTCCGTTGCTGGACACCCTGGCAGCCGCTTATGCTGAAGCAGGTCAATTCGACAAGGCCATAAACACAACCCAACAGGCAATAAAAATTGTACGCCTCAATCCAAAGGCCTCAACGACAGAGCTCGAATCCCGCTTAAAGCTTTATAACGCCGGCCGGCCATATCACGAATCAGCCGGGCAATAGCTGCCATTAACGTATTAAACGACATGCCGAACATTTATAATAGTAAGGATAAAGCCGGATGTGCTTTTTGCTCACTTGGAATCCCGGCCCTGCCTAAAAAAAAGACTTCTGCAAAGTGGCAAAACTCTTCAAACAAATCTAAAAATAACTTGACTGTACCGCGAATAGCTAATACTATATTGTGCTATAATTATTAAGTCAGAATGGCGATAGTTTTTACTGACACGCATAATTCCGCAGGTGCCTGTCAGAAGGAGTTCGAATGGCTTCTATCATAATCACATCCGGAGAGCACAAAGGTGAGTATTTGCCACTCGGCAGGCGTATAAACGTTATCGGCAGAGCCGAGAACCTTCCTATGCAGGTACTGGACGATATGGTGTCTCGCAAGCATCTGCGAATACGCTACGACGAGAAAACGAACGAGCACAATGCTGAAGATATGAACAGTAAGCATGGGGTGCTTGTCAATAACCGAAAAATCACCGATCCCATCATACTCAAAGAAGGCGACCAAATCCGTATCGGCAAGACTACTTTGATGTTCACTGAAAAAGACTTCGATAATCGCGAAAGTGCTCTCGAACACTACAAGAAGATCGGTGAGGGACAGCGTCCCACGATGATTCAGTAGGGGCAATCCCGTATGGTTGCCCTGATCCATTGTTAACTCTGGCGGCTAAATTTTTTCACGGATGAT
>CAZQXE010000156.1:4486-7554 GCA_964597115.1 uncultured Pirellulales bacterium
AGGGGCAACCCCGTGTGGTTGCCCTGATTCATTGTCAACTCGGGCGGCCACACTAAACGCCCTCCCGAGTGATTTTTGCGCCAAGAGGATTCAATCGCTCCTCAATTCTTTCGTAGCCCCTGTCAATGTGATAGACCCTGTTAATCGTTGTTGTTCCTTCGGCGGCCAACCCCGCCAGGACCAGCGCCGCTGATGCCCGCAGGTCTGAAGCCATCACCGGGGCTGCTATTAGTTTTTTCACGCCGGCGATAATAACGACCGGCCCTTCCTTGCGTAAATTTGCAGCCATTCGATTTAGTTCCGCAACGTGCATAAACCTGTCGGGAAAAACTTTTTCGATTACAACACTATTGCCTTCGGCGAGCGACAGAAGCGCCATAAACTGGGCCTGCAAATCGGTGGGAAAACCGGGATACGGCTGGGTGGTTATCTCGGCAGGTTTGACAGGACCTTTGCGAGTGACAACACAGCCATCGCCTTCAGGCTCAATCGTCACGCCGATATTTCTCAACTTGTCAACGACAGCCATCATATTATCAAGCTGACAGTTGTGCAGCCGCAGCTCGCTTTCGGTTATGGCCGCGGCCACCATAAAAGTACCGGCCTCGATTCTATCCGGAATCACCTCGAACTGCACCGGCTGCAACTGCCTGACCCCTTCTATTATCAATCGAGGCGAACCGATACCCGTAATCTTCGCACCCATTTTATTTAGACAGTTTGCCAGGTCCGTTATCTCCGGCTCACATGCGGCCGACTCGATAACAGTCCGGCCCTTTGCAAGCGTTGCCGCCATAAGCACATTCGCGGTGCCAAGTACGGTCGAGCCAAACGGGCCGCCCATGAAAATATCTTTGCCTTTCAAACCTTTCGGGGCCTCAGCAATGATGTAGCCGTTCTTTAATTGAATCTGTGCGCCAAGCTCGCGCAGGCCTCTTAGATGGATGTTCACCGGTCTGTCGCCGATTGCGCATCCGCCGGGCATCGAAACTTCCGCTCTGCCGCAACGGGCAAGCAGCGGGCCGAGCACACAAATACCGGCTCGCATTCTGCGGACAATCTCGTACTCGCCCACCGGATTATCAACTACCGTCGAATCTATAAACAAATCGCCGTTCGGACTTCGCGAGAGCTGACAACCCATTTGGCCGAGCAATTCGCTGCACACGGAAATGTCGGAAAGACAAGGCACCGCTTTGAGCGACGACTTACCGGCAGCCAAAATGGTCGCAGCCATTATCGGCAGAGAAGAGTTTTTTGAGCCATTTATACTGACACTGCCGGAAAGGCTGACCGGTCCTTCTATACGAAATACGTCCATACTCTGTTTTCCTTGAAAATACGCAGCTAATGTAATACAAAAAGACTTTGTCTTCAAGTTTTTGAAAAGATATATCGATGGAAGTTCTTGATTTTATCATACAGCTTATGAATTCTTCAGCCGGAAGAGACTTGCTTTTCCGGGCGGAGATTATCGCAGGCATCACAATATTGGCCTATTGGCTACTCAACACCTCGCTGGGTACAAAGGCTTTGGCCGACTCAGCACCCCGCCGAAACAGCATGCCCTTTTACATGCCCTTTGCCGTTATGTTTTTCTCGTTTGGGATCATTGCCCCGGCAACATCTCTCGCAAGAGTCTTCGTGGGCGATTTATCAGGTTGGCAGGGAGACTTTCTGAACAATCTTGTTTTTTGTATTAGTGAGCTAACAGCCATATTAGTAATTATTTTTCTGGCCCGAATCTACTTTCCCCGCCGGTTAATCGGATTCGGCCTGAATATGAAGACGATTATCAAAGATTTCTTAGTTGCTCTTGTGAATTTGCTTACCATCCAGCCGGTTATCATGGCAGCAATAATTCTGACGATTACTTTCGGCGAACTTATCTGGGGTCAGGATTACCAAATGCAGCAGCATCAGCAGCTTGAAATGATAACGGAATACCCGCAACTTTCGCTGAGGATAATTATCGTTATCGCCGCCGTGATAATAGCGCCTTTGTTCGAAGAGTTTTTGTTTCGAGGGCTTTTCCAGACAATTGCAAGGTCATATTTGGAAACTCGATACAGCGCGTGGCTGGCGATTCTAATAAGCTCCATCTTATTTGCCATGGTACATGCAGATGCCGGGCATTGGCCTTCACTATTCGTGCTGTCGTTATGTATCGGCTACTCTTACGAAAAGAGCGGCTCGCTGCTGCGCCCTGTTTTTATCCACGCAACTTTCAACGCAATCAGCGTAATATCTGCCCTGAACCAATAACACCGCATACTACGAGCAGAAAACGGAGGACCGAGCTATATATTCTGCCTTCTGTCGTCTGTCATCTGCCTTCCGGTTTGAAAATTGGCTTTGTTTTTCATCGCCGCCAAATCCCCTAAAACCTCATATTTACTTGTCATAAAAGAGCTTATATCAAATTTGCCTCGCGGCAAATTGGCTTTGTTTTTTCAAATTCCTTTTCGCAATACGCATCACGCAGTACGCATAACGAATAAACCTGTCCTGAGCGTAGTCGAAGGATTGGGTTCGTTTTGGCTTCGTTTGGGTTCGTTTTTCATACAGCCAAATGAGCGAAAATCGCCATAATCCTTTGTCAAAATTAACTTTACATTCATTTAAGCTTTCCGGAAATTGGGTTCGTTTTGCATAAAAAGGGTGAATTATACTCCCAAATTTCCGACATGCCCGGATTCCAATATTTCTTGCGGCTGCTCCTTTCCCGCCTAAATATAAAACATTAAAAATTAAATAGAAAAATGACATATTAAAGTCCAAAAATAGAGTTTCAGGTTACGAACAGGCTTATTTCGAACGATAGGCTTCAATTTTTGATTTTTACACTGTAGTTTTGCTTTTTACACTTTGATTTTTGATTTGCTTACGCCCCCCTGATTCGATGATACGATATTCAATTGTCGATTGTATTTTACCCAAAAACCGCGTTTAATCAAGTGAAAACCGGGAAAATCTGCTCTAAACACCACTCTTTAGCCATTGAGAGAACTGAAAATCACGAAAATGACTGTTTTATAATACTCTGTGTACATTCGTGTTCATTAGTG
>CAZQXE010000157.1:0-6028 GCA_964597115.1 uncultured Pirellulales bacterium
AAATTAATAATACAATCTATATCTTGATGAAGAACTATTTTACAAATTTATAGATGACCTAATCTCTTGATATTACATATCTCTTCTTATTGCTTTTACAACCTCCAGAACCTCATTCAGCGTTTTCTTTAATTGTTGAAACTCAGTTCTTAGTTCATTAATTACTTTCCTGATGACGTCTAATTCATTTTTGTCTTTGTTATTGTTTATTAATTTTTCATTTGCCATTTTCTCATCCTTATAAAAAAGATTAATGTACTGTCATTAACTTCATTTAAACTATCTATAATGATAATCGTGACATTGTCGCTTCAGGATTCGTCCGCATATCTTTATTGGATGGTTTTATCTACGAATTTACAACTGCAGAATTGCAGCAAAATATCAAAATAAGTCTGGGTGTTCCAGTCTGAATTTTACTATGTACCGCGCAACTTTTTCAATTTCTTCATCACCCAAATCACCCCAATATCTATAATATTCCGGAGTATTTTTCTCAGGTAAAATAATATGCTCTTCTGCTAGAATATTTCCATTTTTTGAAATAGCGGAAGCATAACATACTTTTCCACTTTCAGATTTTTTCCACGTTATTTTAATTTCAAAAGAATTTCTCATTTTCATAATCCCTCCAATAAAATTAGTAATTGTTTATAAGTTCTAAATTATTATACAAATATGCTTTTTGGTTTTTAAAATAATTTATTGCATGTTATAGTAAAAAGGTATGTAATTATTTATGTGATAGATAGATATATTTTTTGTAGAGATGCATAGGAGGAATCAGCGTCACATCATTTTTTGCAACTTATTTTTGGATAGCAGATAGTTTTTATATTTTTCTCTCGGCCTTTTAAGTATCGAGATTTGTTTAACGCGAGACGCAATACGAACCAAGAAGCAGTGGTGAGTCTCGGAGATTTTTCCGGAATGTCCTTTATGATTAACTTTTCGAGACGTATAATACGTATAATAATTGAATAGTATTTAGTGTTTAGTTTTTAGTATATAGCATGTCGAAAAGCGGAGGGGCAGAATCAAGTCAAAAATCAAAATGCAAAATGCAAAAAGTAAAATCACAATGCAAAAATCAAACATTAGCCCTGGCACCTGTGGCCACGGGAAGTTCGACAATTGTCGAGAGTATTCGACAAATTCACCCTTTTTATGCAAAACAAAGCCAATTTGCCGCAAGGCAAATTTGATATAAGCTCTTTTTTGATAAGTGAATACGAGAATTTTGGCGATTGGGCGGCGATGAAAAACAAAGCCAAACAAAGCCAATTTTCCCCACGGCACAGGACCGTGGGCTAAATATGGGGTTTAAAAATTGCCGGATTGCCGGACCGGACAGGTTCAAAGTCAATTTCGCTTCAATCTGCCAAAATGGCACGATAATCCCGATAAATCGGGATTTGGAAATCCGTAAAAAAGAGCGGAAAAAATTTAACTTCTTATTATCAGGCGGTTTAAGCTGCTTTCTTAAATACAATCCTGTATCTGGCACGTCTTTTGCATAATTGACACCAAGAGATGATGAAACTATAGCGAAAGGAATAAAATTATGGCTAAAATCATAGGAATAGATTTAGGAACGACAAATTCTGTTGTTGCTGTTATGGAAGGCTCGGCTCCGAAGGTGCTTGTTAACTCCTCGGGTTCACGGCTGACGCCTTCGGTGGTTGGCTTTACGGATAAGGGCGAAAGGCTTGTCGGCCAAATCGCACGGCACCAGCAGGTAACCAATCCGGAAAACACGGTGTTCTCTATCAAACGTTTTATGGGCCGACGACATCATGAGGTCTCTTCGGAAGAGAAAACCGTGCCTTATAAAATAACCGGTGCCGCAGACGAGCTGGTCAAGGTTGATGTCCGGGGCAAGGAATACACGCCGCCGGAGGTTTCGGCAATGATTCTGCAGGATTTAAAGAAGACCGCGGAGGATTATCTTGGCGAAAAGGTCACGAACGCCGTGATAACAGTGCCGGCCTACTTTAACGATTCGCAGCGCCAGGCAACCAAAGACGCCGGTAAAATTGCAGGGCTCGAAGTCGAGCGGATAATCAACGAGCCGACCGCTGCCGCACTTGCCTACGGGCTTGAAAGGAAGAAGAATGAAAAAGTCGCAGTATTCGACTTCGGCGGTGGAACGTTCGATGTTTCCATCCTTGATATCGGCGACAACGTCTTCGAGGTTCTCAGCACCAACGGCGATACGCACTTAGGTGGTGACGACCTGGATGCGGTTTTGATAAATTACCTGGCTGATGAATTCAAGAAGACCGAAGGCATCGACCTTCGAAGCGATCCGATGGCACATCAACGTCTCAAAGAAGCTGCGGAGAAAACCAAGTGCGAGTTAAGCACACAAGTGGAAAGTACCGTCAATCTGCCGTTTATCACCGCAGATGCCTCCGGACCCAAGCACTTGCAGATTACCATCACTCGCAGCAAGTTCGAGTCGCTCGTGGAGCCCATTTTGGAACGGCTTAGAGAACCATGCCGCAAAGCAATAGAAGATGCCAAACTGAGCGCTAACGATATATCTGAGGTACTACTTGTCGGCGGCTCTACGAGAATTCCGAAAGTCCAGGAGATTGTCAAAGGCATATTCGGTAAAGAGCCGAACAAGAGTATCAATCCCGATGAAGTTGTCGCCCTGGGTGCGGCAATTCAGGGAGCGGTGCTGGCCGGTGATGCGGGTGTAAAGGACATTCTGCTTCTGGACGTCACGCCGCTTTCATTGGGCGTGGAGACATTAGGCGGCATTACCACAAGGTTGATTGAGCATAACACAACAATCCCAACCAGCAAGAAGGAGATTTTCTCGACCGCCGCGGATAACCAGACGACCGTTGATATCCACATTCTGCAGGGAGAGAGAGAGTTCGCCAGAGACAACCGTACGCTCGGCCGATTCCAGCTTGCGGAAATAGCGACAGCTCCTCGCGGCATTCCACAGATAGAGGTTGCCTTTGATATTGACGCCAACGGTATTCTGAACGTCTCGGCCAAGGACCTCGGTACGGGCAAGCAGCAGTCTATTGAGATTAAGTCCAGCTCAGGCCTGAGCGAACAAGAGGTCGAGAGGATGTCAAAAGATGCTGAAAGCCATGCCGAAGAGGATAAGAAGAAAAGAGAAGTGGTCGATTTGAAGAACCAGGCTGACCAGTTGATTTATTCAACAGAAAAAACGCTCAAAGAGCACGGCGAAAAGGTTTCTACAGAGGTACGCGGCAATATTGAAAGTGCAGTCAACAATCTCAAAGAAGCAATTAAAGGCGAGGATGCCGATGCTATAAAGAAAGCTATTGAAAACCTCGGAACCACCAGTCAGGAATTGGGTAAAGTGCTTTACGAAGAGGCAGCCAAGAAGCAGGCCGCTTCGGCACCGACCGGCGAAGGCCCTGGGGCCGGAGCTGCCGGCCATACACCTCCGCCTGAAGGAGATGTCAAAAGAAAAAACGGCGATGATGTGATCGATGCCGAATTTGAAGCTAAAGATGATTAAGCCGATTGACGATTTACTATCAAGCGATGACAGCCTCCTGTTTTAAGGAGCTGATAATCATAATACTTTTTCCAAAAGCCGGAGCAGGATTATGTGAATTAATCAAATTCCTTCTCCGGCTTGTTTATTCAGAACCGGCCATAGCTTTTAGCGACAAGTAATCTGGACGATTGAGCGATCATTTGGTATAATATCTGTTGTTATAACAGAGGCATTTGGGATTGAACGGATGCACCCCTGTAAATCGGGGTCGATTATGTTAAAAAAGTTGCTTTTTCTTTCAATATTGTTGACATGCCTTCTTTCAACTATCGCTGGGGCGCAAGTCGAAATAGTATCAATTTCGCAAAATGCTGAGACAATCGGCGTGTATCAAAAATTCGAGCTGACTTTCACCCTCTCGCAGAGCTACAGCAATCCTTTCGATACCGATATTGTTGATATATTGGTGACTTTCACCGAACCGGATAGCAACAGCATAGATGTGCCGGCCTTTTTTTATGAGGAGTATGATGAAAATTCTTCCGGCTACTTTGTCAACGGCAGAGACCCGTGCTGGAAAGTGCGTTTTGCCCCTTCACAACTTGGTACCTATGTAATAAATCAGATTACGATCACTGACCATAACAGTACTAATAATATTGATACAGAGATAGCTTTTACCTGCGCCGAAAGTGACGCAAAAGGAATTATCAGGGTGGACAGCCGAAATCGTTATTATTTGCGATACGATAATAATGAACCTTACATTCCCATCGGTCAGAACGTCGGGTGGTGGAATGAGGATGGAACCGGCCAGTGGGAAGATACATTTGAAAAAATGAAAAACGTCGGTGAAAACTGGACGCGTATCTGGATGACCCATTTCTATCAGGGTACGACTCTGGAATGGAGGGCAAGTAAACGATACTACGGTGGCGTTGGAGTTCTTAGTATGCCGATAGCGTGGAGGCTGGATCGGATTGTTGAAAGTTGCGAGCAAAATGGTGTCTCGATGCAGTTGGCTCTACAGCACCACGGCCAGTTCAGTACCAATACTAATCCGAACTGGAACGACAATCCCTATAATATTATTCATGCTGCTTCGGATGGCGGCTTCCTCAATAGAGCGGATGATTTTTTCACCGACCCTGAGGCCCGTCGAATAACAAAATACAAATATCGCTATATCGTTGCGCGATGGGGCTATTCGGGAGCTGTTTTAGCGTGGGAGCTTTTCAACGAAGTCCAGTTTACCAACGGCTGGCAAAATAACCAGGCTTCGGTCGTGGACTGGCACGATGAAATGGCTGGCTACATAAAATCTGTAGATCCGTTCGGCCACCTGGTCACTACCAGCTCCGACAAATCAGGCTTCGAGAATATCTGGAGCCAGGATAATATGGACCTTATACAGGTTCATTACTATGGCTCGTACCTGATAAATTTCTTCGATGAGGCTTTTTCCAGGCTCAGCAGCTACGGTAAGCCGGTTATAATGGGTGAGTTCGGTGATTTCGACCGCAGTGACATTGAAGAAGGCTCTCTGGTCCTCCATAATGGCATCTGGAGCGCATTTCACGTCAATTCCACCGCTAACTTATGGTGGTGGGATAATTTTATTGAGCGATATAATTTGTATGACGAATTCGCCGCTCTTTCGGCTTATGTCGAAGGAGAAGACCCGGCAGCTTACAATCTCTCCAAAGCAGATATTGATACGTCAGGGCTACCCTTGTGGGCTTCCGCCACCCCGGGTCTGGAGGATTTCTGGGCGATATCAACACAAACGGTTTTTACTATTGGCGCCGATGGAACCGTCCCCGGCATAGGAAACCTTTCGCAATGGCTGCACGGTTCCACCAAGCCGGACTATCGTTCGGATCCCACTTTTAATCTGGAGTTGCCGCAAGAGGGATCTCTGAGAATCCATGTTGAGAGTACCGCAGACTGGTGTAATAATAGCCTGAGAGTGCTTGTCGATACCAATGTAATCTTTTCATCGAGCTACCCTGCCGGTTCGGCCAATATTATAATCGAAGTCCCACTTCCAGCCGGTCATCATAGCGTACAAATCCGGAACACAGGCCAGGACTGGTTTAATATCTCAAACTATGAATTCAAAGAGAACAATGGCAATAGCGAGGGTTATCTGCGGTTCCTTGGGCTATCCGGTGACGACCATGCT
This sequence comes from uncultured Pirellulales bacterium, assembly GCA_964597115.1. Classification (GTDB taxonomy): domain Bacteria; phylum Planctomycetota; class Phycisphaerae; order Sedimentisphaerales; family Anaerobacaceae; genus CAZQXE01. The sequence goes on from CAZQXE010000157.1 coordinate 5,679, forward strand.
TACATCTGGATTTACGACATTGGAAGTCAAAAAGGTGGGACTCCGTATGGAACTTTCCACGACGTGAAGTTCGTTTTGAATGGCCTCAAGCAGGGAAATTATATTATAGAAGCTTACGAAACACGTGGGGACGGCGGCGTTATTGATGTTAGCGAAGCAAGTTGTGAGGACGAGGAATTGATGATTGAGCTTCCCGATTTTGACAGGGATATCGCCGTAAAAGTCAAACCCGTTCCATATCCCGATGCATCCGATTAATCGGGATTCCGGATTAAGTTTTTGCCCCAACTCATTTTCCGATGCAGAAGCGGGAGAATATCCTGTCCAGTATCTCGTCGTCAATGTTGTGC
>CAZQXE010000157.1:6128-7493 GCA_964597115.1 uncultured Pirellulales bacterium
TAAGCGGCCCTGAGCATCATTGCGGTGACATCATCGTTGCCGGCCTTCAATTCATCAACCGATTCACTAACGTTTTCAATTGCCTCAGTGACAGCCTGTTTATGCCGGGCGGTAAGAACCGTGACGCTTGTACGCCCGGTCTTGAATTCCTCAATTAAATTTTTCTCGATTGTCTTTCGTAATAATTCAATTCCGGCACCGGTTTCTGCTGAGATGCAGAGAAACTCGGCGCCCAATAATTCATTCAGCCTGGCAAGACGGTCAGCTAAAACTTTATCGGTGAGCAAGTCACACTTTGTTGCAGCCGGTATGTAAATCTCCGACTCTATTAGTTGGCGTACAGAAACGTCCTCAGCCCAATCCGCTTTAGATATATCGACACAAAAAACAATTACGTCGCTGTTTCTCAATGCCTCAATCGCGGCCTGTTGTGCTAATTCATCGAGAATATTTCCTGTCCCGTCACCCGAGACCCGAGCGACGAGCGACGGTATTAGTCCGGCGCAATCGAAAAGCACACATTGACAGTGTTCCAGCGTCAGCAGGCCGGTCAAAACATCTCTTGTGGTCTTGTATTGATCTGAAACGATGCTTCTTTCGGTACCGAGCAGCTTGTTGAGCAGGCTGCTCTTTCCTGCGTTCGGAGCTCCGGCAATCCCCACGGATGGCAAATCGATTACAGACTCACAACTAATACTCCCCCAGAGCAATTCCTTTAGTTTTTTCTTTATAGCAGTTAATCTCTCGACCGCCTCTTCTCGAGTTATAAATTCGATTTCCTCGCTACTAAAATCCAGCCCCGCTTCAATTAAGCTAAGGCAATTCATTAGATTCTCGCGGAGCTCTACGGTTGTTTCAGCTAATCGCCCGGCTAATAGTTTCTCCGCTGCCGCCAGTTGAAATCTGTTGGAGCTGACGATGATTTCGTTCACAGCCTCGGCCTGTGCCAAATCGATTTTGCCGTTCAGATACGCTCGAGCAGTGAATTCGCCCGGTCCGGCTGGGCGAAGGCCCATCTTGGGCTTGGCCATCCCTTGTGGGAGAAGCAATCTGTCAACCAGGGCAGCGGTGACGGCAGGATTTGTATGCAGGTGAATCTCTGCAACGTCTTCGCTGGTGTATGAATGCGGCGATAAGAACAGATATAGTTGAGCGTCAACTTTTAATCCTGCATCTACAATCACAGCGCCGGCAATCAGACCGCTCTTTTCTCCGGCTATCGGTGCGTCGAAAATCTGCCGCAACACATCAAGTGTGTTCGAGCCGGTTATGCGAACAATCACCCTTTGGTCCGAGGTTGGGGAACTGACAGCTATGATTGTGTCGTTTGAATCGTACATATGGCATTGGAAGCGTCTAAAGTGA
>CAZQXE010000158.1:0-7473 GCA_964597115.1 uncultured Pirellulales bacterium
GCCTGTTGAATCCCTCTAAGCGAGAAATCCATAATTCGATATTACTACCTCCTAAAGGAACAAATACCAGTTTACCTTCAGCTTCAGCTTTTTTCAAGTCAGGAATATCTTCACCTGCACTATTAAGTATATTTGAGATTATCCGCAAGAAGTTGATGTCGTTTTTGCCTTCTACACCTACGAACACTTTTACATCATGATCCGGCAGTACTCCTAAAGTGTGAACTATGTTTTCGAATGCCTCTTGGTCATCACCTTCTGATACATCTGTGCCCAGAATATTCTTTGTCACTAAGCGCAGGCTTTTCTGGTTAAACCGGCGGGCCAGGACTGGAGTGTGGGTAGTAAGCAATATTTGGCAACCAATATCCTCCGCAAGATCCTCAAATGCATCTATCAACATTTTTTGGTTGTTTGGATGCTGACATGTCTCAGGTTCTTCGATTGCATAGATTATCCCGCTATCCTTGTGGATTGACTCTTGCTCTGCCTTTGCTCTGAAAAAATTAAGTAATATTAAACGCCGAGTTCCACTTCCACGCTTATTTATGGGTATATCTTCATCTCCTGTTAGACTGACATTGAATAGTGTATCCCATTTCTTTGTGGTCACTCTTGGATTAAGCTGGCTCGCCAGTTCCGGATTCATCTCCTTGATTTTTGCAACTGTTCTATCTGCAATCTCCTGAACTTGGTTTTTAACATGCTCCGCTATGTCATTCAATACTTGTTCCTGTCCCGCAATGGCTTCTTTTACAGCGGCTTTCATAGGATCTTGGGCTTCAGCGTCTTGATCTGTGCTTGGTCTGTCTGATTTGAATAATGCGAAAATCGGCAACTGGGATTTAATTTTGTCCCATATTGCTTTGGCAGTTTCTTTAGATAGATCAATCTCAACTTGCGTTAATCTCAAGTCATCTGAAGATTCCCAAATAGCTTTACGTATTTGCGTGTTCACTCTCTGATCAGTTCTTGAAAGATCAACATTCAAGTCAGTAGCTCGTCTACGCAAATTAGTTTGGTTAATTGCTAAAAGGTCGTCATAATTTTGCGCTGTTGGATGGACAGCTACTGCATACACTTTGCTAGTAATTCTTGCTCCGACAGAAAAGACTTTCTTAACTTCAAGATATCCTTCAGAATTAAGCATGTACTCCTCTTGAAGCGTCGTAGGATATGTGGCATCAATTACAAGTTCTTGAGGCAAATCCTCAAATACACAGGCAATAGAAATGGTTCCATCATCTATAGAGACATTCAAGTCGTCTTTATCGGGACAGTTTTTAGGCTCATTGAAGAATATCTCTAAAGCATCAAAAATCGATGATTTACCGGAGTCATTTTTACCGATAAATACAGTTAAGTCATCGATGCATATTTCTGTTTCTTCTTTATAACACCTAAAATTCTTGAGTTTTATCCTCTTCAGCCTCATACTGAATATCCTCTTACGAACATCTCCATCTTACTATAAACACCTATTCGGTCGGGAGACTTAACGCCGTTCGCTACCTTTTCTTTCAGTTTCAGCAATTAAATAAATCCGCATTTGATAATAATTGTATATGGATAGGGGTGGTTTGCAAGGGAAAAAAATAAGTAAATCAGTAAATGGGTTAATGAGTGGATGAGTGATTAAGCTGCATTTCTTTTTTACCGCGGAGTACGCAGAGAACGCGGAGAGAATAAAAGTTCATTTCTATATTATAAATCAATATATAACTAAAACTATGCGGTCTCCCTCGACTGCGCTCGGGACTGCGTCAGCGCTATCGGCGGTTAATTAGTGCCTTTGTGGCGGATTCCGGGAAATTGAGTGCGGCGAATTCGCCGTGGTGGATTTTTGCGGCTTCGTCATATACCCTAGCTGCTTCGATTTCGTCTTTGAAATAGCCAAGTCGGATGGTTTTGCCGTGGGTGGTGATTTGGGCGTGCCATCGCTTCTTTTCAGTGCGCCAGGAGACGCCTTTGTATTTTGAGGAACCGGGATTCATCGTTCTTATGACATGAATGCTGTTCTGCCTGCGGGTCGCCAGGCGAAGATTCGCCTTTCGATTGTCCAGACCGTTATAATTTATATGGTCCACCACCAAATGGTCGGGAGCGTTCATTATTATTCGGTGCATGAAAACAGAACTTATCTTAGATCGATCTCTTTTGCGAGTATGGCGTTTTGCGTAGAAGGTGGAGCCGTTTTTTGTAGCGAACCATTTATCACCGCAGAGACAATAGTAATCGACCGGGTCAACAATGGCGAGTTTTCCCCGTGTCAGAGATATCCGGCGGAAAGGATAGCCGAAGCGTAATCGGCGATAGACAAGCACGGGAAAAATCAAAAGGTGTTCGAGCCAAAGCGGAATGTTAATAACAATCTGAATAAGCCCCCGCTCCGAATTGAGTCGATTAGAGAATTAGTGATTTGTTAGTGAGGACACGGTTTATGAGATGTATTTAAGATTCACGTCATAATTTTACCTTTTTACTTTTAACTTCCGCCTTTCGGCCGGGGCTGAAAGACGCCCCTCTATAATTGGAGCTACATACGTTTTTTTGACGAAATTTGAGCAATTTTTTAACGGGGTCGGAAGCGTAAGCGCCTGGTATTAAAAGAGTAAAAAAATATTTCTATTTTCCGATTTTTGCTCCGAGGTACCCTCGCTTTTTTGACTAGAAATGGTCCAAAAATGGGGGTGTGGATTTGACGTGATTGTGTAAGAAATTTGTTAGCCCAGTGTACTATGCGGGGTTTATTTTATCCGAAAAACATCGCTATTAATATGCCGGTAATGGCCACGCCGGCGGTCGGCAGCAACAGCTTTGCGATGATTTTGAGCAGCGAAGTTTCGAAATAGCTGGCCGACAGAGAGATGCACAAATGAACGGGCGTGAGCCAGAGGCCGAAAAGCACACCGGAAAAAGCCAACGTTTCAAGCCCCATGTTGACCTCGGAGCCGACGCCGATAAAGCCGACAAGGAACGGATAAGTAATTGCCACGGTGGGCATGTTTACTCCAGTCGCGAAGGACACTATGCACGGCAAAGTGAAAAGCAGCACGCCCGGCGGCACGTGGGCGTTTGTGAAAAATTCCACGACGCTGCCGATGGCGCCGCTGGTTTCGAGGTTGAGCTTGAAAAGCAACGCGCCGAAAATCAGCAGGACCATGTCCGGCTCGCAGGCTGCTTTGAATACCGACGACCATCGCTTGGGCGGGACTTTGTGTAATATCAGCAGACCGAAGATGGCTATCAAAACGCCGGCCGCGGGCGGCACGTCGAATGCGATGTAAAGCACAGCGGTGAATGCGATTGGCCAAAAGGCGTGCATGAAGTCACTCAAGTGGTGACCTATGTGACGTTTTTCCTGTTGCTGCTCCGGTTGTTTCGGCGGTATACCGAACATCAACAGGACGATGCTGCCGCCAAGGATTCCCGCGACACTCAGCATAATGTGGTAGGAAAATAATTTTAACGCGGAGATACCGAGCAGGCTCTGGATAAGAGGAACCACCGGGAAGAGCGGCCAGACCGGCTCCCATTGATGCCGGAATAAAAAATTTATCGCTGCAAGCCGGCTTCGCTCGACGCCGATTTTATCGCCGGCCTCGCGCACCATCGGTGCTGAAAGCATAATGCCGCCGGGCGTGGGGAGCATTCCCATCATCAGCGGTATCAGCGCCAGGGCAAACCTGCGGCTTTTGAACAGGCCGTGCATGGCCGGTACGAGCCGCTGGGTGAGGCCGATTTCTTCCATTGCTGCACCGATGACGTTCACCAGTAGAAGCAGGGCGGTCAGTGACACGAAGAGATACCCCGTGGTTCGTGTCAGCGGCTGGCTTTGCCATTCGGCGACCAATGCCCGGCCGGCGTCCCACGGCCAGACGCCCAGCAATATCGCCATCGCACAGGCTGAGATCAGCATGGAGACGCCGAGCCTGACCTTCAGCCGCAGCAGCGTTACCAGTACAGCCAGCGATATTATTATGGATGCGAATGCGTACATGGGCCATATATTAACATGTCAAAATCGAAATGGAAATTTTTTACAAAAGAAAAGTCTCTAATTCGACAGACTTATTGATGCGTGGTTCCTGTCTGTATGCGATGCGAAGGATATTCCGGATTATTTGTTTTTAACTATCGCCTCGTATTCGTTTTCGAAGCGAATCTTGTGCTTGACTTCTTCCTCGGCCAGGTTTAAAAGTGTCTCTCGCAATTGCTCATCGTGAGCCTGCGGCAGAAGATTTACGTAAGTCCTGAACGACGCCTCTTCCTTTTCCATGCCCAACATGAGCATGTCCCTGTAATCCATGTCAAGTTGTGACGGGTCGTTTGAGATAATATACTCGCTGTCGGGGCGGGGCGGCCGAATGTCCTCTGCTACTGTTATGCCGGTCTTGATTATCTCCAGCTCCAGCTTGGCCTTGTGCTCCAGCTCCTCTTCAGCCAGAGTTTCGAATACTTTGCGCATCCGCTCGGTGTCGACGCGTCTGGCAAGTGCCAGATAAAAGTAATACGCCTCGACTTCTCTGGAGATGGCATATTCCAGAACCTCCTGATCGGAATTTACTTTGCTCATTGTACATCCTTTCACTAACGGTGTTTAATGAGTCAAGTTCACACGCCGATGCTATTGCCTGTTCCCGTCGCTTGGTTAATAATATGATTGTATTGGTCTTTTGTTTGATCTGCAAATGTTTTCTGTGTTAAAATTGACCGGGTGGGGTAATTTACTTGACAAATCATTTCAAATTATGGATAATTAACGATAGGAAATGTGAACCTGAATGCGAGGACAACATATGCATTTGGTAGTGAAGCGAGACGGTCAGATTGTTAAGGAGTTGCGGTTCGACAAGGGCCCGGTCTATATCGGCAGGCATCCGAACAGCCAAGTGTATTTGCCTGACAGGGCGGTGTCAAGACAGCATGCCGCAATCTTCGCGACGCCGGACGGAAAATGGACTGTCCAGGACCTGGATTCGTCAAATAAAACGTATCTGAACGGTAAAGAAGTCCACAAGACTCAAATTAAGACCGGCGATTGTCTTCGTATTGTGGATTTTAATATCGAGATAAATCTCGAAACCGGGGCCGAAGATGAAGATCCGGTTCATTTGGAAGATACGCTCATTCCACCCGTTCGCAAATCGCGCCCTGCGGAGGCGGAACCGGCACGTGAAATAATCGCAAGAAAGCCGGACGTCGAAAATGCTCCCGATATAAGGCTGCCGGCCAAAAGGGTGCAGGATTTTCTGCAGGCCACCGAGACAATCTGCAAAACAAGCGGCCCCGATGAGGTGCTGAAAGCCATTTTAAATGTTACGTTGAAGCAATTTAACGCATATCGTTCCTGGGCTGCTTTGCGAAACCTGCCGGAAGGGCCCATGACTTCCCACGCGGGTAAAAGCCGGGACGGCAAGCCACTGGAGTTAAGTGGCATAAAGCTCAATAAAAAAATCATCCATGCAGTTGATGAGAAGGAATTCCTGCTCATACCGCATGTTTCGTCCGTAACAGAAGATGATAAAATATGCTCTGCAATGATAGCACCGATTATCGACCCTGACGGTTGCTTCGGCGTGCTATATGTCGATAACGCCGCAAATCAGGAGAGCTACAATCTAAGCGATTTGGATTACCTGATGCTTCTTGCAATACACACCGCAACTGTTGTGGAGAACTTCTAATTGGCTTCCGCTTCAATCAGTTCCCACGATAGTCTGGGATAGTCCTGATCTTTATCAATCCACCGGATATCTTCCGTTCCGTTTTTCGTTTTGCCGATTCTGTGGGTAGACATTACCCTCACGCTTAAGAGAATTATAAACTAGGTTACCTGTTCTTTCGCCGTTTTCGCCTGGCCAACCTGTACATTAGGAGGGGCAAATGCATACACCCAAATATCAGACCGCGCCAATCGGCAATGCCTACTCGCCTGGCTTTCTTGATTATGTGCATGGCTTGTGAAAGATCGTAAAATTGCGAGCGGATCTGGTTCCGGATTTGCTTTAGCTCCTTCCGCCCATAGCGGTCCGAATACACAGAACCCCCAATACGTGCGTAGCGGTAGCCCGGTGTTTTATCGACCACTTCCTTCAAAGGCGAGAACTTCTCGATGCGGAGTTTCTGGAAACTTATGGAATCGAGCTTGATCTCCTTCGCAAACTTGGGGATGTAGAGCATCTCTTCTTCTGTTTCCCCGATGTTGCCATATATGAAATAGCCATGGAGCCAGAAATCATACTGCGTCAGAACCTCAAAAGCATCGCGTATCTGCTGCTGGGTGATGCGTTTATCAAACTGCTCCAATATCCAATCATGCGGGGACTCGACCCCAATCAGGAATATCCTGAAGCCCGCTTCATATGCTTTATCGAGGACCCTTCGGTGCCTGGCGATGTCAACACGTGCCTGAACAACAAAAGTCTTCTTGATGTTGTTCTCAATAACCAGATCGCAGAACCTCTCGCTTCTTTTGAGGTTGGTGAAGAAGTTGTCATCGCTAATGAGCACGACGTCTGCTGTGATTGTCTTCAACTCCTCTATGACCGATTCGATGGGTCGTTCTGTGTAGCTCCTCTTTTGTCCGAGCGGGTTTAGACTGAAAGTACAGAACTTGCAGTTGAACGGACACCCTCTCGTGGTCAGTATCGTGTCGAATGTCCATCTGGCAAGACGCACATCTTGATGCGCCAAGTAGTAATTGTGTCGTCTCAAAGACCGGTCAGGAAACCGAATACGCGTAATATCAGGTAAAGGATGGATTTTGTTGTGGACTACCTGGCCGTTCCGGCGATAGGAGAGCCCCAGTATGTCTTCGTTTGGAACCCCCGTAGCGATCTGTCGAATGATCTCTTCGCCTTCACCTCGCACAATCATGTCGATGTTGGGGCAGCGCTCAAACAAATGCTCAACCTCAAGTGTGGCCTTGTATCCCCCTACGACCGTGCAGACCTCCTCGGGCAATTGAGCAATGAGGTCACATACCTCTTCGAACTGAGACGGCCATCCGATGCTGATGCATATGAGGTCTATATGGTCTTTGATGAACTTGGTGAGTGCTCGCGGATCTTGGTAGGCCTTCTCATAGCGAAGGTTAAGAAGCGTAACCTTGCCGACCAGGTCCTTCATGCTCGCAACGATATATTCGAGGCCGGTTGGAGGGAATATGTCCCTGCCGGCGATGGAATCGCCAAAGTATGGGTAAAGAGCAAGAACATGTTTGTACTTTGTCATGTGATGATTATGGAAAAAAGGAGTTGTGGGCTGAGATTTCGTTGAGTAAGCCTCTTTTGTCACAGTATCTTCCTACAAGAGAATTATTATTTTGTTTCGTTTTTAATCACAGGTTCCGAGATTGAAGGTCCTGGCGATCCAAGGATATTATCTCCCGAATTGTCGTCAAAGGCAAGCCGATTTTCGTCGCTCTTGCAAATCTGTGGTTAAATTGCCCTGAAAAAGCTAATCGGCTTC
>CAZQXE010000159.1:0-7318 GCA_964597115.1 uncultured Pirellulales bacterium
AAGTCTATGTATAGATGCCGGTGACCCGAACAATATTGTCGGCGATGAGCCGGAGCCGAACGGAGGGATTATCAATATGGGCGCCTACGGCGGCACAGCAGAAGCCAGTAAAAGCTCCACAGAATAAACATCGCGAGCTTTTATCATAATTCAGCACATCATTGCGACGATAAAAAGTACGCAAAATGACGCTTCTTTTACGCAAAATAACGTGCAAAAACAGCCGATATTGTTTATAATATATGATAAGGTAGGAATTTATATTACGTTTGAGTGTTTTGTTTAGTGATTATGATTGTCAACTTTTCGTGACGGTTCATTCAATGTAAGGAAGGAGGTAGTTTCAAGCCGTAAAAATATACTCTTAACGAGCGGGTTTTGATTGCGTAAAAAGCGGGATTGTTACAGATCTTTATCGCGATTAACTAAATCTTGGATAGCCGCGGAATGGCTGTCATGATTCTTCTTTATCCAAATTAGGAGGACTTATTATGTTCAAGAAATTATGTTTTTTAATTCTTTTTGTTTTGATACTAAGTCTGACGTCCACCACTTATGGCGATGTTGTGATAAGCGATTTTGAGCAGCAGATGGACGGATGGGCAGCATGTACCTGGGGCCCTCCCGGGAATCCTACTTTTAGTTACAACACGACCGGGGTCACATTAGGCAGCTACAGTCTCAAGGCGGTGCAACCGACCGGGTGGTATTGGTTTTTGATAAATACCAGTGTGAATGGTGATGCCTTCAGGAATAACAACATCATCTCAATGGATATCACGCGGTTATCTAACGAGTGGACACGTGGAACCGGAGACCATTATTGCGACCTCGACTTGCGTGTCCAGGACAACAGTAGGTATCAATTGACCGGCATAGGCAACCAAGGTGATTGGGATAGTAATGACCTCGAAGCTAACGATACTATGACAGTTACCTGGGATTACACTCTATTTAAAAGGCAGATGCCCGCCACTGCTACGGGTGTAGAGATTATCATTGCCACCAATACCGGTGGTTACACCGGCGTGGGTACCTGGTACATAGACAATATACGACTTCTGGCCAGCCGTAATGAGCAACCGCGAAACGGAGAGTGGGGCGTAAAGCTTAACCCAACCCTTAAGTGGGATGAAGCATCACTGTCTGACACATTCGATGTATATGTCGGCACTGATTTTAACAGTGTAAACGACGCCAGCAGAACAAACCAAACGGGTTTGCTGTTTTACAGTGAGAACCAGGATCTTAACAGCTATACTTTAAGTGGAACCACTAATGGTACGACTTATTACTGGCGGATCGATGAAGTTGTTGGCGGCAACCCTGATAAAGGTGATGTCTGGCACTTTACGACTTTTCTTCTGGGCGCAAAAGGCACTGTAATCGGCGACTGGGAACAGCAGATGGACGGATGGATCGACGCCGATCCTAATGATCCCAATATGGTGTTAGGCTACAGTACTGATGGGGCCACATTGAACAACTACAGCCTAACAGTGGAAGCTCCGGAACAATGGTATGAGACTGTGCTAATCCCGATCAACGAAACTGGTTTTACTCACCAACTTAAGGCTAACAATAGATTCTCTTTGGACGTGACATGGGATACTTCCTTCTTTGTAGGGGATATCGAGAGTATTATTATCGATGGCAACGGGATTGAAAGATTGCAACTGGCGCCTCAGAGTGAAACGGTTATTGGTTCTGTTGGTGACTTTAGTACAACGAAGTTTACCTGGGATTATTCTGCTATTGATTTTAGTTTGCTTCCTGCTGAGCCTAATGAATTAACTTTAAGTATCGCCACAATGGCAGATACCGGAGGTATGTATTACTTCGACAATGCTCGATTGTACAACTCGAAGCTTGCCTCTGATCCGATGCGGGGCAGCGATGCGTCAGAGGTGCAGAGGGAACCAACGCTTAGCTGGACACCTGGGGAAGGTGCCGGAACACACGACATATATTTCGGCGCCGATTATGACAATGTGAACAACGCCAGCAAAGCAGACCACCCTGGTTTACTGTTTTACGATAAGGACCTGGCCTATGACATTAACAATGTTGATATCACGGGTGAGCTCGGATATCCTTTACCATTCGGCGCAACCTACTACTGGAGGGTTGATGAGGTCAATGAAGTCGTCTGGAAAGGTGAGGTCTGGAGCTTTACGGTAGGCTGGTATCATGTTGTGGACGATTTCGAGGACTACAACGACTATCCGCCTTATGAAGTATGGAACACGTGGCTGGACGGATACGAAAATCCGCTTAATGGTTCCTCGGCAGGTTATCCCGATCCTGATTTTGTTGCCGGAGAGCATTACCTGGAAGGTACAGTTGTTCACAGCGGTGATTGGTCGATGCCGGTCTTCTATGATAACAGCACCGCACCGCTCTCTGAAGTGACCAGGACATTTGATTCTTCTGTGCGCAACTGGACTGTCGATGATGTTGTCAAGCTGACGCTTTTTTATTACGGTGATCCGGGTAACATTGCTGAGCAGATGTATATCGTCGTTGACAATGTTGTGGTCACTAACGATGACCAGGACGCGGCGTTAGTTACCGAGTGGACACAATGGGACATTTCCCTGCAGGACTTTGCAAGTCAGGGTGTGAATCTCAGCAGTGTCGGTTCGATAACGATCGGCTTCGGCAACAGGGACAATCCGAGTATGACGGCTGGTGGTACGGGCCATGTTTTCTTTGATGATATTCGTTTGTATCTTCCGGAACCGGAAGTTAACTGATGTAGCGATTGATTTTTTCGATTGACACATGTGAAAGAGCTATGTCGGATGTGCATCATTACGAGGGTCTATACCGATTAATTTCGGCATAGGCCCTTTTTTCTTTTATCGATTCGGCTCGTGATGTGTAGATAAATATCCTCCTGGACTCATCTATTCGTCAGCAGTGAAAGTGGCAGCTATAGTAGTGGCGGAAAAGACCTATTGAACGCATAGAAATTATTGCAAGGGCCTGGACGGCGAGTTTGGCGAGCAGATGTAATCCCACAACGAGATTACTCCTTGCCGATAAGCCACCGTATTCGGGGGTTATTAGCTGGAACTGCCAGGATAATATGAATATACCGACTACGGCAAGATATGGCCAAAAAGCCTTCGCAACAGGTTTAAGAAGATAATCCGGCCGAAGTACCATCGCGGTGTCCCCCTCGACAGCGAGAGTCAGAATTGCCATCGGAAAAGCGAACAAGCCCATGAGGCTCAATATCTGCGAAATGACGCCGACATTTTTCGAGACAGCGATGAAAATAATGCATGGCAATTGAACTGCCACAAGAGCGAAGGAAAACATGAATAAAGACTTGATGATGTTCCAAATGAAACCGAAGAGTCCGCCCATATCAACGTCCGGCAGCTCATCGGTGTCGGACGCCGCCAAACAGATCATTTCCATGTAGTACCAAAACAGACATCCCCAGGCAGCCAGCGTAATCACGAGTCCGGTCGGCGCCTGAAACCTGAATCCACCCACTGTCCAGGAATAATCTGTGTGGCCGGCAAAGAACTTAAAGCACACCGCTGCCGCGACAAAAACCAGTCCGGTTGCATTTTGCGGTTTTACAAACATCTTCAAGCTGTCAATGAACACCGCGTGATAGAAACCTTGCAGCGGCTCGAATCTTTCTTCGGGTTGCTCAACTTTCTTCGGTACTTCCTTATCCTGTGAGGGGATTATGAATCGCTCTCCACACGAGGTGCATCGTGCTTGTTTTCCGCAGTATTTGTCGTCAAAAGCGATCAGCGCATCGCAGTTTGGACAGTTGAACCGAATCGTCATATTTTCATAACAGATATTGCGTTTTCTTTTATGATTGATATGGCTCGCACACACCCGGCACCGAGCGAAGCAAAAGCACAGGCGACCAATTAGTACTGCTGCATACAGTCGGTGAAGGTTTTAATATTGTTCGCCCATTTTTTCGCCTCCAGCAGGTCGATCTTGTCGTCTTTAACGAGCATTGCCAGATGTTTTTCCATCGTTAACATTTTTTCATCGGGCTTATTTTGAGTTTTTGTCTGCAACTGCGAATATACCTGCTCTGTCTTGCCGTGGCGTATGAGGTTTGCGCAGGCGTAGTTGTTGTTCAATATTTCCATCGCCACTATTCTTCCGGTTCCGTCTTTTTTCGGCACGAGTTTTTGGCTGATGATGTAAGCCAGCCCGAGCGAGAGCTGATTTCGCACCTCAGCCTGTCTGCCTTCGGGGAAATAATCCAGTATCCGTGACACCGTGCCGGTTGCATCCCTTGTATGCAGCGTGGAGAAAACAAGGTGACCTGTCTCGGCTGCCATGAGTGTCATGGATATCGTCTCGGCGTCACGCATCTCGCCGACGAATATTACGTCCGGGTCCTGCCGCAGCATTTCTTTCAGTCCGTTGTGGAAGGACTCGACGTCTCTTCCAATCTCGCGTTGCGAGATAATCGAATACTTTTGTTGAAAGATATATTCTATAGGGTCTTCGACGGACATAATTCGGCAGGCACTTTTTTCACTGATTCGCTGGATGAGCGAGGCGATTGTTGTGGACTTGCCGGCACCGGTAATGCCGGTCATAAGAACCAGACCATGCTTGCGATTGATGATGTCCTTCCAGACGTCATTTGGAAAGCCGACTTTCTCTGCCTGCGGAATATCCAGTGACAGCGCCCGGATAGCCCCTGCTATGCCGTCATTTTCCCTGAAGATGTTTATTCTAAACTGCAGGTTGCCGAGCCGGTAAGAGCAGTCTATGCTGTGCTGGATCTTGAATTTTTCCGCATTCACTTCGCTCAGGAACGGATAGAGCAGTTGCTTTGACATCTCCGGCGTGACAATCGCACCCTTGAGCTTTACCAGGTCCCCGTCGATGCGATATGCCGGCGGCGCGCCGACCTTGATGTGCAGATCGGAAACACGCATGGCGCCATGCTCCTCGAAGTACTTCAACATATCGAGAATGCTGAACTTTCCGTACTCGGCGGTCGGATAAACCTTCGCTGATGCGGGATAATCTTCATTCATACTCATCCACCGTTAATAAGTCGTTTGTCAGCAGTACTTTGTTAATCGAAAATAATAGAATCCTTATGGATAGTATATCACAACAATCCTTTCCGAACAAAATCCAAGTCCGGACAATATGAACCGGTTTGCGCCAGATTGGCTTTGAATTGGGTTTGTTTTTCCGCCGACAAAACTCCGGCATTTCGTTTTAATACCTTGTTATCAAAGAGCTTGCGTTGATTTGAGCCTAACCAAAATTGGCTTTGTTTTGCATAAGAAGGGTGAATTTGTCGAATACTTTCGACAAATGTCGAACTATTCTCTCGTCGCTCGTATCTCGTATTTTTCATCTCAAAATAACAAAAAAGCTTCTTTACAGTTACGTTTTGGAAATTCTGGGTTTTGAACATTAGATATTGTTTAGAATTTAGGATTTAGTGCTTAGAACTTATTTCTGATTTGATGATTCACTATTAAATTGTTGAATACAATTTAATCAATACCGGCCAAAATACAAGAAAATTCCGCGTTTTTACACAAAATTGCCCTTTACTACGCATCGTCAATAGGCGCGATTTTTGCTCGCCATTTTTCGGCTTATTTGGCTGCTCAAAGCCGACCAAATGAATCCGGTATTTTCTTGAATTTATTCACTAAATAGTATATGTTGTCTTTTGAGGATATTTTTCGGAAATGAAGAATGCAGCGAAGGCCTGTCACCTAAGACCTCTTTGTATATGTCGCATTTTTTGCAAGTAGTGTTACACAGTTACTGTGTAAATAAATATTGACGGAGTACAGAAAGGAAAGGTGTAGTATGAAATGGTTAAATTGTATAAGAATTAGATTGGTGTTAGTTGGATGTGTGACCACTGTTGTGTTTGGCGGTGGGCTTGCGAAGGCGGATTTCACCTTCGGCGAACCCACGAATCTAGGACCGATAGTTAACAGTTCAGATTACGACAGTGGGCCTTGCATTTCAGCCGACGGATTAACACTTTACTTTCATTCCCCTAGACCTAATGGCTATGGCGAAAAGGATCTATGGATGACGAGAAGGGAAACGATAGATGATCCTTGGGGAGAACCTGAGAATCTTGGGGCGACTATCAACAGTTTATATAATGACCATCACCCGAATATATTTCTCGATGGTCTGTCGCTTTGCTTTAACTCCCTGCGACCTGGGGGTTCAGGCGATTCTGATATATGGATGTCGAGCCGGGCGACAAAAGACGATCCATGGAGTACTCCGATCAACCTTGGTTCATCAGTCAATTCTTCAGGATGGGAAGGAAATGCATTTGTTTCAAACGATGGATTAACGCTCATGTTTAATTCTGACCGGCCCGGTGGGTACGGAAATAAGGACCTCTGGGTAACAAGACGGCCGACAACTAACGACGACTGGGGAGAACCAGCGAATCTTGGGCCGATTGTAAACAGTTCAGAATGGGAGGCTGCTGCGAATATCTCCCCCTGTGGGAAATGGCTCTTCTTCGCCTCGCGTCGGCCTGGAGGATTTGGTGACGGCGATATATGGATGGCAAACCGGCCACACTTAGATGCCGAATGGGGGATGCCTGTGAATCTTGGACCAATCATTAACACATCTTTCTTTGACGGCGCCCCGAACATCTCAGCCGATGGTTATACTCTATATATGAGATCTACTCGGCCTGGGGGCTGTGGCAGTATGGATATATGGCAAGCGCCAATTATCCCAATCGTTGACTTCAACGGCGATGGAAATATAGACACCGATGATCTACTGATAATGATTGATAACTGGGGTACTGATGATTCAACTTGTGACATTGGCCCGATGCCCTGGGGTGACGGCGTGGTGGACATGAATGACTTAGAAGTATTTATAGAGTATTGGGAGCAGTTCAATGAACCCCTGACGGGGGAGAATATGCCGGAAATTACAGAAGACGAATAGATAAAATGCAAAAATTAAGACGCAAAAAGCAAAATTAAGGAAGTTATCCCATGAGATGGCGGCCTTCAGAAGAGGGCTTTTAATGCTATTTCATTTGCAGTTTCTGGGACTGTAACATAACATTATGAATTGAGTCGTGATCGACTATAGCCGGTCCCTTTTAAAAGGAGATGAACTATATGTTTTGCAAAGAAGGACCTCAACAGACACCCGCCGAGAAGCAGAAAGAGACATCATCCGAGTTCTGAGAGTTTGTTTTCTAATTGGTGTTTTTTTGTTGTCGAAGAAACATAAGAGAAAATTTACGATGATCCTTCGTGTTAAAAAACGGATAATTGTCCGTATAGTCTTA
>CAZQXE010000160.1:0-7306 GCA_964597115.1 uncultured Pirellulales bacterium
TGCTGTGCTCGATTCGCCGTTCGTACATCAACAGCCGGTCAAGCACCCTTGAATTCGAGTAATCCTTTATAGCCGCTCTGCCGAGAACCAGATCGCCGTTAGAGGCGCTCGCATCGGCCGGCGATTGGCGGAGGTTTTTGGGCAGCAGCGATTGGGCCAGTTTAGCTAAAGGGCTGGGCTGCTCATCACGTTCAATCATCACGTCGATGGCCTGGTTCTGCATGCGTTCGACCCGTTTCAGCCGCCACGACAGACTGACAAACCGCTCGGTCAGCATGGATTCCACTGGCCCGACAGGGGCCATCTCGGCGAGCATTTCGTCGTGGAAAACCTCGAAATCTTCCCTGCTTTCGCCTTTTACCACTGCCTCAAGCGTAAAAAGGCCGTGCTTGACTGCATTTTTTGAGACGGCCGCCTTACCCTCGGCGCTCCGCGGCCCAGTCGATTTCTGTGAATTTTGTCGATTCGCTTTGATTTGAGCTTCAGTTGACATAATTTACCCTCCGGATTGTTAGTGGTTTACCCCATGAGATAAAGCCGTTTCCGTCTATCTCACGGGGTGAACGATTTGACTTTTGCCTTTTGCCTTTTGACTTGTTACTGTGTCTGCTGGCGTGCTCCGTTTGGCTTCTGCCAAACTATTGCGTATTTTAACATATCAGCTAACATAAATCAACAATAAATGACCCAAAACGGTAAAATTTTTTTGTCGTTTTTGGTCACCCTGAGTGAAACCGAAGGGTCTATATGTCGTTTTTGGTCATTCTGAGCCCGTTCGACTACGCTCAGGGTAAACTTTGCCGAAGGGTCTATTTTTTGATTTTGTCGCCCTGCCTGCCATCCGTAGCTTTAGCGAAGGGGGGAGCTCGCCGAAGGGTCTATATGTCGTTTTTGGCAGTCCTTGTCATTTCGACCGCAGTGGAGAAATCTATTGGAATCCCGATTTTTCTGTCAACATTTAGCCCGTGAGATACGCCTCCGATTTAGAAAGATAAGGTTATAGTTATCTCATGGGCTAAACCCCGTGAGATACGCTATCTCATTAAAAAGGGCAGCTTTTGTTATCTAACGGGGTAAACCTGCGTTAGATACGCCTCTAATATAAAAGAAGGGGCTAAAGTTATCTCATGGGCTGAACCCCGTGAGATACGCCCATCTAATTAGAACGCCCGAATGTGCTTGCACAACAGGCAGGCACTTCTATAATTGAATATATCAGCCCGGCAACTCCTAAAACTGTAATGCAGCCCTGACGGAGCGGATATGTTAGCTCTGATGCGGCAATTTCGTGTAATGTGCATCGGTTCAACTTATCGCTGGTAGTGAAAACAAGGTTTAAAAAACACTTAGACTATGGTAATCTTGAGATATGAAGATATCTTTTTCATACCAACCTGACCTCTTTGCAATAGACACTGTGGCCCCAATCACGCACGATAAGCTAAATGGGCGATCTGGGGCTTTTATCGACAACATGATACTTCCAGTCCATCGATGGTTCCGGTATTCTGCAGGCTTCTCCGCCAATTGGGTCAGATGGCTAGTCCGTGAACGTTGTGGCGACTCGTCATCATTTGCTGTCATAGATCCGTTCTCCGGTGTGGGCACTACCTTGCTAGCTTGTGACGCCGAAAACATTCAAAGTTGGGGATTTGAAACACATCCGTTCATTCACCGGATTGCCAAAGCAAAGCTCTGTGGCATTCATGTTGATCTTTCAACTCTCAGATCTCTCTTTCAAAATTTTGCTAGCTCTATTCCTGAGACATCAGATATCGAATTAGACGAGACTCCAGCACTTCTAGCCAAATGCTACACGCCAGATACATTATCTCAACTATTCACGATGCGAGATATGTTCTTGGCTAAATTCGACAGAGGAACCCCTGAGTCGGAGTTGCTCTGGCTCACCCTGACCGCGATCCTCCGCTCCTGCAGTGGTGTGGGGACTGCTCAGTGGCAGTATGTACTACCAAACAAGATAAAATCGAGCGTCCAAACACCACTGGTAGCGTTTCAGTCCAAAGCCTCTGAGATGTTGCAGGACGTGGAGTACGCTCAGCTCAACGGTTGGCACGCCAGCAGCCAAATCTTGATGACTGATGCGCGCACACCACAGGGCTGTCCAGATATTCAGGTTGACCTTGTTGTGACATCTCCTCCCTATCCGAACAATTACGACTACGCCGACGCTACCCGATTGGAAATGACATTCTGGGGTGAGATAACAGGGTGGGGAGATCTTCAAGATGCTGTTCGTCAACATCTCATCTGCTCATGCTCACAGCATGCCGCCGCAGAGAAACTTGTGCTCGCTGACTTACTTTCAGAGACCGTCGTCGATCCGATCCGTGAAGGTCTATCAAATGCTTGCCATACACTAGCGAAAATCCGCGAGACAAAAGGTGGAAGGAAAAACTATCATACAATGGCAGCTGCATATTTTCGGGACATTGGTCTCGTGTTCAAGTCATTGCGTGCATTTTGTCGGCCCGGTTCTTTAGCCTGTTTTGTAATCGGTGATTCTGCCCCTTATGGTGTATACCTGAATGTTGACACTTGGCTGGGTGAGTTGGCTCTCGCCGCAGGCTTTAAATCCTATTCCTTTGAGAAGATTCGAGATCGGAACATCAAGTGGAAGAATAGAAAACATAGAGTCCCCTTGAAGGAAGGTAGGCTCTGGATAGAAGGGTAAACGTGCATGGCTGAGTCTCCATCTCACAAATTCGGACAGACCATCGGTAATATCATTGAAGCTGTTGTCGAACCGTTTCTGTCGAAGTTTGCGAAGGAAAAGCATCTTTATCTCGATCATCAAAAGAATCCTCGAAAAGCAAGGAAGGGGAAGAAGGTCACATGGGAAGATCCCTACGGTAATGTTCACGATCTAGACTATGTTTTAGAGATGAATGGCACGGACACGACGATGGGTACACCAATTGCGTTTATTGAGGTCGCTTGGCGTCGGTACACGAAGCACTCGCGCAATAAGGCACAGGAAATCCAAGGGGCTATTCTGCCTCTGGCCGAGAAGTTCCAGTGGTCCAGCCCTTTTCTCGGAGCAGTGCTATCTGGTGTTTTTACTGAAGGATCTCTTGAGCAGTTGCGTTCCCTTGGTTTTCATGTTCTGTATTTCCCATATGACACATTGGTTGCCGCCTTTGCCCAAGAAAAGATCGATATCGCTTTCAATGAAGCGACCCCAGACGCAGTTTTTCGGCGATGCGTAAAGAAAATAGAGTCGGCTCCCCGTCAGAAGATGCAGAGGATTAAAGATCATCTTGTGAACGCTAATCAGGAGCAACTCAATAGCTTCATGGCCTCGCTTGACCAACGACTGGACCGTATGGTTGATAAAGTTGTCGTCATTCCGCTTTATGGCAAATCGAATGAGTTTCCCACAATCGACGATGCGATCAAGTTTCTCGATCAACATCAGATTCATGGAGATTGCGGCGATTTCCGGAAATACGAAGTCATCATCACGTTCTCAAATGGAGATCGAGTTGAGGGATCATTTAAGGATAAGGCGAAAGTGCGGGATTTCCTTCAATTCATTGCCAGACAGTAGAATGGCCAACAATTGCCTTGAGTGATTAAGGACGTTTACTATTTTTTAGCTTCGTTAACCTCCCGCACGGGATGGCCATGCTCATGTGATAGGGCCATGAGCAATAGATTGTTCAAATAAGAAAAAGCAGGCTTTAAATTGTAAATGAACAAAAGTAAAAGAACTGAATAAGGTAAGGTAAAATAGGTACACGTCCCTATTAAAATTCTATTAAAATTCAAAATAGGTACACATCCCTATTAAAATCCTATGTCTGGAAATCCGGAAACACAGAAAGAAATATTAAAACGGCTGTGGGAGCAGGGGATTCCAGGATATAAAATAGAAGGGATCCTCGGTTCCGGCGCAATGGCTATAGTGTTCAGGGGCAGGCAGACTAGCCTTAACAGGATTGTTGCAATAAAGGTCCTGAGAAGCAGATTGGCTAAAAACGAAGATTATGTCAGACGCTTTCATAGTGAAGGACGATCGGCAGCCAAGCTGAATCACCATAATATCGTAAGCGCGATCGATGTTGGTCAATCGGGCGAATACCATTATTTTGTGATGGAGTATGTCGAAGGTGACACAATCGGCGCTGCCCTGAAGCAAGGAAAGGTTTTTAAAGAAAAAGAGGCACTCAATATAATTATTCAGGTTGCAAGGGCCCTTAAGCATGCCCACGAACACTGGATTATCCATCGTGATGTCAAGCCCAAAAATATAATGATTACCAATGAGGGCGTGGTTAAGTTAGCTGACCTGGGCATTGCGCGAGAGCTTACCGACATTGCTACCATAAAAGCTGAGGAGGGCCAGACTTGGGGAACCCCTTATTATATAGCGCCTGAACAGATAAGGGGCAAAATGGATGTTGATGGAAGGGCTGACATATACAGCCTCGGAGCAACCCTTTACAATATGGTGACAGGCAGAGTCCCATTCTATCATGAAGACCGAAGAAATATATTGAATATGCATCTACATACAAGTCTTACCCCGCCAGACCATGTGAACAAAAAGCTGTCAATCGGTATTAGCGAGGTGATCGAGATAATGATGAAGAAGAATCCTGAAGACCGTTATCAAAATGCCAAGATTCTTATTGATGACATAGAAAGCCTGTTGAAAGGAGATCCCCCTATCAGGGCCCATCAGAGCATTGACGTTAACAGTTTCTCGCCACTGGCCAGCGGGGATTTTGTTCCGCTAGAAATGAGTGCATTGGAATATGAAATTATAATAAGGCGGCAAAGGATTGCGTTGATAATGTGCGTTGTTGCATTGGTATTGGTGATTCTTATATTGATAATCTCCCTGATGTTACTTCTGTGAACGGATTTTTGATGAGAAGGAAAATTCAAGATAGGGGGGAAATAAAGGGGGGAATTAAAGGGGTCCGGTACTTTTTTCACATAAGGTGTCATGCCGTGATTTGTTAGTCGTTAGTGGTTTGTGAATCGTGAATTGTGAAGCGTGAAGCGTATCTCGCATGGATTCCTGTTTTCACAGGAATGACAATATTAGTGATTAGTTAAACTTGTGCCTTAGGTATTCGTGTTAATTCGTGGCTAAATGAATTAATTCGGAACGTTTTCTAATCTTTCGCTCCTGGGAATATTTGTCGTATGTTGAGCCGTAAAGATAGATTTTTGGCCATCCTTTAGCCGTGTCATTAAGATGGCGATTGATAAAAGCCTCGGTCTCGGTTTTGGCCCTTTGTCTTATCTTGTTTGTGTCTTGAGAATCCATAGCTTCGGTCTCTTACTGTTCGTTTTTAGTGAATAAAAAAACTTTTTTCATGTATATAGTTGCCTGTATTGGAATTTTGTTGCAAATTTTTTAAAAAACTTTTGAATATTTTAAGGGATTTAGCAGCAAATGCCTTTTAAAGCTGAGGCGTGTTAAATATGTCAATGGCTATCCGAAATTCTTAGTTTTTACGATTGACAATTATTGTAGGATATCATATATTTTTTAGATCAACATTACTTGATAACTGGTTCAGACGACTACGTAGGCGGCCGTGGTTGGCAAGAAGTGTGTGGGCCGAATCGCGGACGAAATCGAATCGAAAGGAGCGCGTTTGAAGCGACCGTTTGAAGTCACAGCGTTCACGGGCATGAGTCTTCTTCACCGATGTCTCTTAGCTGGTATCACTCTCATTCTGTTGCTGATGTCGGCATCGTGTACGACGCAGGCACCTGTCAGGGAGCGGATCTCCTTCAACACGGAATGGCGATTTACCAAAGACGATCCCAACGGTGCCGCGGACAAGCTCAGCTATAATAGTATCCGCGATTGGGTCATGATGACCGGCGCTGGATTCACAAACGACCCTAACTTCGCCAACAAGAAGCTGCCTGTGGGCAATCCCGGCTCCGACGTTGCCTACACACAGCAGGAATTCGATGACAAGGAGTGGCGGCCTGTCACGATCCCGCATGACTGGGCGATCGAGGGACCGTTCGATCCCAGAGCTCCGGGTAGTACGGGCAAGCTGCCGTTCGCGGGCGTCGGCTGGTATCGCAAGTACTTCACCGTGCCGGTCGGCGATCAGAGCCGACATATCTACCTTGACATCGATGGCGCTATGTCCTACGCCAACGTTTGGCTCAATGGCCGGTACGTCGGCGGCTGGCCATACGGCTATGCCTCGTGGCAAGTCGATTTGACTCCTTATGCCAACTTCGGTGGGGACAATGTCCTCGCCATCCGCCTGGACAATCCATCCGAGTCATCGCGTTGGTATCCTGGTGGCGGCATCTACCGCAACGTCTGGCTGACGAAGACTCAACCCGTCCACGTCGGCCATTGGGGCACCTACTTGACGACACGGCAGGTCTCGTCGTCGTCTGCCACGGTCGATCTGGACGTCACGGTCGACAACGACTCCAGGCAGAACGCGACCGTCAGCGTCGCCACGCATATCTTCACCCTGGACGCCGAGGGACGAAAAACGGGCGATGCCGTCGCCGGCATAGAGTCCGTGGAAACGCCGGTCGCAGCAGGGGCGAGCGCCACGGTCAAAGGATCCGTCGTCATCGCCAATCCCAGGCTCTGGGGGCCGCCACCCAACCAGCAACCCAACCGTTATGTGGCGGTCACGGCCGTATCACACCAGGGCGCGTTGACCGACAGCTACGAGACCCCCTTCGGCATCCGCGACATGCGCTTCGATTCCGACAAGGGAATCTTCGTCAACGGTGAGCGCATCTACCTCAAAGGCGTCAACATGCATCATGATCTGGGCGCGCTGGGTGCAGCGTTCAGCTACCGCGCAGCAGAGCGGCAGTTGGAGATGCTCCGGGAGATGGGATGCAACGCGATCCGGATGAGCCATAATCCGCCCGCGCCAGAACTGCTCGAGTTGACGGACAAGATGGGCTTTTTGGTCATGGACGAGGCCTTCGATGTATGGGTGCGGAGGAAAACGCCGCTCGACTATCATCTGCTCTTCCCGGACTGGCATGAGCAGGACTTGCGTGCCATGGTCCGTCGCGATCGGAACCACCCATCGGTTATTATGTGGAGCTTCGGCAACGAGGTCGGCGAGCAATACACCAGTGAGGAAGGAGCGGCTATAGCGCAGCGGCTGCACGACATCGTGAAGGAGGATCCCACCCGTCCCACCACCACCGCGATGAACTGGGCCAAGCCGAACATGCCACTGCCCGAAGTCCCGGACGTCATCAGCCTGAATTACCAGGGCGAAGGGATCCGCCAAGCGCCGGAATTTGAAGGGACGAATCGCAT
>CAZQXE010000161.1:0-7294 GCA_964597115.1 uncultured Pirellulales bacterium
AGACAAGAGAAATTGAGTAAAATAATTTTTTACACATCATAAACCTCCTAAAAAAAGTAAATATGGAAACAAACGACTAAAACTTTTACCTTAAATTCGTTCAATTTCAACATGTATCTGCCCAAGGTATGCAACCGGTATAATCATCGAAATCATCGAAAAAGACATGTCCAGCTCGACTTGTCGATTCAGCAAGGAATAAAAGTAAAACAAATGCAGAATAAAAAATCGTTAATCTTTTCATCATCTATTCCCTACTCTTAATGAATGTGTTTTATTCTACTCCAAAGAACTAATAGTACTTATATGCAGACATACTATTCTTTGTTCAAATCCATAGCAGATTCCGTTCAAAGAACAATATTTCTTATAGAGGGAAAGCTCGAAAGGACGAAAAGACACAGAACTTTCACCCTGCTCCTTAAAATCTTAATATATAGACCCTGTCTTAGAAAGTCAAGCAAAATGTCGTGAAAGTGTAATAACGGCATTTTAGACAAAAAAGCACCATTCCACCATCATCGCTAATGAAGCTTAGCCGAGTAAATGCACTTTAATGTATAGAAAAAATGATAATTAGACTCGCAAATCCAGGTCAAGAAGTTATAATAACGCCTACAAAAAATTGGATTTGAGGACTAAAAATCGCCGAAAAATACATTTTCGGTATCCATTAACGAAGTAAATGAAAACTAAAATTATTTGAGGATAGTTGCCATGAGAACACTTGTTTGTAAATTGATGTTGTCATTTCTGGTCCTGTCAGCGATTTTAATCTGTTCGTGCACCACCTCGGCACCCGAAGCGGAAGCAACCGTCGAACAGGCAGAACAGCAGATGGAAGCACCAGCGGTCATAGAAGAAAAACCTGAAGAACAACCGGCAGAAAAACCAATGGCCATGGAAGAGAAAGCAAAAGAAAAGCCGGCAGAAACAACGAAACCAGTCGTCGAAGCACCGGCTGATCCTAACATCGTCGCATCAATATGCGACTATATCATCACACGCGATGAGTTTGAGAAAAAACTAAGAGCTGCGATTATCCCCAACAGATACAACACCTTCGAGGAGGCCAAGCCGGTCGTTGCTAACGACGTGCTGATCGATATGTTAACGGAAAAAGCTATTATGATAGAAAGCCGCAAACTCGGTCTTCTCGAAAGCAGCAGGGTAAACTCAGCAGTTCGACAGTTCAGGGAACCGAAGCTCGCAAACATAATGCTGCAAAAGTACGTTGAGGAAAGATTAAATATCACGGAAAGCGACATAGACGAGAAGCTCAAAGCCGATCCGAACATGGCTCGGGAACGGGCAAAGATGATGGTTCAAAATGAGCAGGGCAGAAAAATAGTGGCCCAGTACTATGACGAAATATACAAAAAACGCAACGTTCAAAAATTCAGCGAGAACTTCCCCAAAGCACTGGAGATTCACAACAGATTGTTGAATAAACCGGTAAAGGCCCGCAAATTAAAGTTTATCCATAAATATCAAATCACCGAGGAAATGACACAGGAGGAACGAAACCTCCTGCTGGCCACTTATGACGGCGGAAAGATAATGCTGAAGGACTGGCTGGAGGCTTTGTGCCGTTTCGCTCCACCAAATCGCCCGAAAATGGAGACTCCGAAGGATATCGAGATGCTGCTGGACAGGGCTCTACGGTTGCCGCTTTATGTCACCGAGGCCACATCACTGGGATTCGACACGGACGAGAAACTGATAAAGCAGACCAGGAACTATGAAGACAGGTTTTTATTCGGTGAAGTCAGGCGCCTAAAGACCGAGAATGTGAATGAACCGACAATCGAACAGATAGTTACCTACTTCAACAATAACAAAGAGGAGTTCGGAGTAAGTAAGAGCATGAAGATCGATTTAATCTGGTGCCAGGACCTCGAGACAGCACAAAAGGCAAAGGCAGATATAGACAGAGGCCAGGATTTCGAATCAGCCAAACAGGAACACGCCCTGAATAAAAAAGCCAAGGCCTTTACTACTCGCCCCTACAACGAAGGATTGTTCTGGGATGAACTTTGGGCGGCCGAGCCGAATGACGTATTGGGGCCGTTAAAAGGATACGATGGCCGGGATATTAAATGGCGCATGGTTAAAATTCTGGAGAAAAAACCCGGCGAGATAAAAGAATATACAGAACAAATGAACGACCGTATCAAACAAAGAATCACGAGTCTGCGTAGAGAGGAGATATTGGCCGAATACGGTAAAGAACTGCTGAAAAAATATCCGTATCAGATTTATGAAGACAGAATCAAAGATATTGATCCTTGGGACATACCATAAACGCAGGGACTAAAAGGATAATCCGAACGATTTAAAAAAATCAAGAAGAAGCCGCGAACATCAAATCGCGGCTTCTTCCCTTTCTATCACCGTGAAGAATTCTGTTGCAAATTACGTCCCCGCTATTGATAATTAATCAGGCAATCGATAACTAAAAAGAACGCTGGAAAATAACCAACAGAAAAATTAGCAATTAAGAGCATGGTTTTCACACTGCACAGATATATATTTCGGGAGCTTTTAAGAGTCTTTGCGTTAGCTGCAGTGGCGCTGACGTTGATCCTGAGCCTGGGTAGTATCCTTCAGCCGGTTCAGGAATTCGGCGCAGGACATCGGCAGGTAATTCACCTAATGGGCTATTTTCTGCCGATAACGCTGACGTTCGTTTTGCCAATGGCGGCTTTGTTCGCAGGGGCACTGGTTTACGGGCGATTTGCAAGCGATAACGAGCTTGACGCATGCAGAGCAAGCGGAATAAGCCTGCTTACTCTGGTCCACCCCGGCCTGGCCCTGGCAATCATAGTGGCCACTGCAAACCTGCTACTGAGCTTCTATGTAATGCCGGTCTTCGTACACCGTGCGGAAAAATCTCTCAAGGCGGACGCAAAACAAATAATATTCCGCAATATCCAGCGAAGAAAATTCTACGCGCTTCCGCCGGACGAGCGATACCTGATTTACGCCGATAATGTCAACATGCAAAACAATATGCTTTCAGGCGTCGTTGTCGCTGAGATAAAGAATAACGAAATACAAAGGATTGTCACCGCTGAGGTTGCCAAAGTAAATTTCAATATGCACGACAGATTCAACGAGGTACAGATACTGGCATACAAAACATATCAAACAGGCTTCGGGGACAAGGGAAGTGCCGAAACTGCAACGTTTTCGAGTGAGTTCGGCTCGCTGCTGGGCGATGATATTAAATTCAAGAAAATTGACGAAATGAAGAAAATTCTGATCGACCCGACGCGGTTTGATCCGATCGCCAAACAGGCACGTGATACCTATGCACAGCTCACCATAGAGTTGTTGGCTAAAGATATAAGGGCCCGTATAACAGAATCCTCCGAATCCGACGATACGAAGAATTACTACAACATGATCGGTGAGCCGAACTCGGTAAGGTTTACCGCAGGTCGCTGTACTACACAAGATGAGGAAGAGCTTGAGCTGTCCGATGACGTCGTGGTTGTAGAATATGACACTACCAGCAAACGAACACTGTACACTCTTAACTGCACAAGCGCCACGCTGCACATCGAGGGTGACGAACTGTCACCGACCCTGACGATGTATATCCCCAGCGCAAGGGAAGGTGGTTCGCCGCAATTAAGAATGCGTTACGTTATTCGCGGGCTCATCCCGCCGCCGGCTGTAGAAACCGCAGCAAGCAAATTCAGGACCGAGTATGGCTCGATAAAAACCGAAAAGCTGGCTTCTGAATTATCGGTAGTACAGCCAAGCCGGATACTGGCCTCTCAACAATATCAACTTAAGCGAAAAACACAAAAAGCACTGGCTCAAATAAAAGCCGAAATACATTCCCGGCTTGTATTCGGAATTGGCTGCATACCAATGATATTAATCGGCATCGGCCTGGGAATAATTAAAAAGGGCGGACACCTGCTCAGCGCTTTCGCCGCCAGTTGCCTGCCCGCTGCCGTGTTGATAGTGTGTATTATGAGCGGTAAACAACTGACCGAAAATCTCGGCGCTCAGATGGTCTCCGGAATCGCATTGATGTGGGTGGGTCTCGGATTTATGTCTCTGCTGACCGTCGTGATATATCATCAATTTTTGAAAAACTAAGAACCGCTTGTCGTTAACGGAAAAAACCTGATAAAAACATGAAGATACTGGACAGATATGTCGGAAAGAACTTTTTGACAGGCTACGGCATAGCTCTCTGCGTGCTGATAGGGATGCGAATAATTACGGATTTGTTCGTAAACCTCGACGAATTCACCGAGCACAGCGAACTTGCCACCATGGACGTTATTAAACACATATTTCTATTCTACGGCCTTAACAGCACACTTTACTTTCGGGATTTTGCCGGAATGATAACCGTGGTTGCGGCGGCCTTTTCGTTCGGCAGGATGGTGCGCTCCAACGAGTTGGTAGCCGTGATGGCTTCGGGTGTCAGCTTGAAGCGGATAATCGGCCCGATTGTGCTTCTATCACTGGCGTTTACCGGCGTGTTGATAATCGACCAGGAATTGATAATACCACGGCTTGCAGACAGGCTTGTACGAAGCCATGATGATATACCCGGCCAGGAATCCTACAGCGTATTGTTCCTGAGCGACGCCAAAGGCTCGCTCATTTGCTCCAAGAGATTCGATGCTGAAACGTCAATGCTCCATGATCCAACTATCCTGCTGCGTAAAACAATCAGGCCCGGCCTCTGGGAAGTAACAGGCCGGATAGATGCCGATAGCGCAACTGATAACAGCAAAACCGGCAAGTGGATGCTGGTTAACGGCCGACTTCTTGAATTCGGCTCATACAAAGGCGCCCAGCCGATAGGTTTTTACACCAGCAGCGTTACCGCTAAAAACATCTCTGTCAGACGCAAGTCGGAATACAAGACTATGCTGTCTTTACGACAGTTAATTGCCCTTGCCGAACAAGGGACAGAAAAGGACCTGGCCCAGCTTTACAGCCAGAAACATTTTCGCATTACAGATCCGCTCATAAATATAGTAATGCTTTTGATAAGCCTGCCGATATTGGTTTGTCGTGATCCAAAGACAATGAAATCGGCGGTGATGGTCAGCTTCGCCTTAACGGGGGCATGTTTCGTTACGACGTTCGCGTGCAAGATTCTTGCCACGGAGATTGTTTTCGACAAAGTAATGCCGGAGTTGTGGGCGTGGCTGCCGGTCTTCATTTTCCTGCCGATTGCAATCATCGAATTAGACTCAATGAAAACATAAGGAACAAGACTGCTAAAAAAGGATCTTAAAACTGGTCCCAAGAACATGAATATCTTTCCATTCTCTGCTGGATCTGCTCGATTGCCAAAGATAGAAAAAACTGGCCTTCATGTTCTCGAACAAATCAAGGGAAAAACCAGAATAGAGTCTGTTCCTGTCAACATTGTCGTCGTTGAGAGTTACGAACACTTCATCTGCCAGATAGGATTTCAGTTTTAATTCTGTTAATTCAAATGGAAATTTTACTGTAATTTTATTTCTATATCGCCAAACATCGTCCTTGTTTTCTCTGTCTCGAAACTCAAACCTCGACCTGGTGCTCAAATCAAAATCGAATAATTTGCCCTTGAACGTAATATTGAAGTGTGGGCGATTTTCCTGTCTCCATTCACTTTTACTGTCTTTTTCAAAAACCTGTCTGTAGTTGAGTCCAAGGTCTAACCAATCTGTTAAACCAGAAAAAACAAATCCTAAGTCTGAATGATTGTAATAAAGATTACCGCCATCGTTACCAAACCGGAATTCCTCTTCAAATTTTCCACTCCAGTCTTTGGTAATGTCAAAAGAGGTACTGGCCCCGCTCCAGTATTGGAAACCTTCATCATCAAATGCAAAACAAGGTGTGCTTAGAAACTCCCCGGCAATTACTACTACAAGAAAGCAGAGTGTGGTTTTGTATAATTTATTCATCGACCCTTCTTTCATCAAAATAATCGAGGTCACTCAGAGGCAAAATCACCGACGTGGAAATATTCACCAGATGTGCCACTATCCGTTTAAAGTGCCGTGCTATCAATGCGAAACACACAGCCTCATTTACCGAAAGGCTGCTCTTTGCCACATCCCTGACAATCCCGTCGCATTTTTTCGCTACAGTCCTTTCATATTGCCATGATTTTTGAGCCTTTTCTTCATCTGCTTCTATGAATGCCTCTTTCGTTTGCTCGAACAGCGTCATAATACTACCACTGACATCGTTAAAATACCGGGTAAACAGCATCTTATCGACAGGCTTTTGTAGAAGCTCCGTCACCTCATAAAGATTCTTGCAATAATCACCCAGTCTCTCGGCATCTTTTACCACACTCATCAGCAGCAGGCAGGCAGTGACATTTACCGTGGGCTGCAGCGTTAGGTGCTCGACAATACGCCTGCGTATCTGTTTTTGCAGGTCGTTAACTTTCTTGTCAATTTCATAGATCCTTTTCTTCATGTCGGGCTCATCAACATTATCCAGAAGAAGACCGCAGACAATCCTGAACATGGTTTCGGAATCGTCCAACATACTCTTGAATTCTTCGAAGACCTGAGCCAGAAAATCCTTACCCTTCCAGAAACTCAATAAATTTCTGAACATTTTAGCTACCCCTTACTTAAAAAACCTGGACAAAAATATTAGTAATGCCGGCAAAAAGAAGAACACACCCAACACATAAATCACTGCATACCTTTTCTTCTCAACGGCTAAATCTCCAAATGCCTTTGCGAGACTTATGGGGATGATTCTAAAGAATTTTATCGGATAAATAAATAAAGTTCCCGTCAAGTTAAACAGAAAATGAGCAAAGGCGATAATAATGGCTGAAATATTTCCTGTAGCGAAAGATGCTAGGATAGCCGTGGTCGTTGTCCCAATATTTGCTCCAATAGTTATTGGAAAAATGGCTTCGACCGTAAGAACACCCGCAGCCGCAAGAGGTATCATCAAAGATGTCGTAATCGAGCTGCTCTGAACAATAATGGTGAAAAACAATCCCGCAAAAAGCCCCAGCATACTGCTCCTGCTTATCACATTATCCATAATAATCTCTGCCCTGTTTATCACCAGAGACTTCATAACCTTGACAATGAAATAAAGCGCGAAGAAAAGCAACAGCATCGAAAAAATCAACATTAGTATATAGCTTGCCAATGCCGAACCACTGACCCACAACATAATATCATGAACCAGGTGCACCGCCGGCTTGGTAACCAGTTTAATAGGACTAACAAATTTAATTCCCCCAACGCCTTTGAACATAGCGCTCATCAAAGTCGCAGATTTCTCC
>CAZQXE010000162.1:0-1147 GCA_964597115.1 uncultured Pirellulales bacterium
CTTGTCAAAGTCGGCGGCAGTACAGGTTACCCTGAGATGGAAAGAGGAACCGATTACGATGCCGTCTGCACAGCGATTGATACGGAACTTTACAAGCTCACCACCATGGAGATGCTGGACGAAGCGGGTGTATTCATGATCTTGAACTCGCTCGTGGTAGGCGCCGTCAAAGAGGGGTCACGGATAAAATACGTAATCACGGAAAGTCGTGCCGGACGCGAGGCGGTTTATGCGAAATGCTTTATTGATTGTACGGGCTACGGTGATTTGGCGGCTCATGCAGGTGCCGAGTATACCGAACCCAACGATCATGCCGTATGCAATAGCGTTGGAATCGGCAATGTGTCTATGGACAGGTATTATGAATATCTCAAGTCACACAATTCCATAGGACAGCTCGCTCGCGGGACACGGAGCGGTAAACCGGATCAGGTCATCCGGGTGGGCGCCGAGTCCATCAGGCTGCCGGACGGATTCTCAAAAGCGGCCCGTGACATCGGTATGTCCATGATCACAACATCGGTCCACGATAATTATCTGATGTTCATCAAGTGCAATCTCAAGTTGCCGGTTAGTCCCACAGACCGGGACACCGTGTCTAAGGCGGAACTAACGATACGTAAAAACATGGCCAGGGCCGTGGAACTCTTTAAGAAGTATGTGCCCGGCTGCGAAAACGCATTCATGGCACGGACCAGTCCAAAGCTTTGCATCCGGCGAGGGCGAATGATTACCTGCGATTACGACATTACCCACGAGGATGTTATCGAAGGCCGACATTTCAACGATGATGTGTTCGCCTACGGCTTCCACGATATGGCCCCGTCTCTGCAAATCAAGGACGGGGGTACGTATGGATTCCCATATAGAGCCTTATGTGTAAAAGGAATTGATAATCTTCTGGCGTCGGGCATGTTGATCACTTCCGACCGCCGCGCCCATATGTCCACGCGAAACACCGTCTGCTGCATGGGTCAGGGTCAGGCGGCGGGCACAGCCGCTGCGATGTGTGCCGCCAAAAACTATGGTACACGTGAACTTCGATATGCAGATTTACGCCAATCCCTTGTAAAAGCCGGTGTATATTTTGAAAGTTAATGTGAATTCGCGTTCGATCCGTGTCTAATACAAAACACAAAACCCCGCA
>CAZQXE010000162.1:1247-7255 GCA_964597115.1 uncultured Pirellulales bacterium
TTGAGATGAGATTGTGGTATTAAGAGACTCGAAGCTTGCAGAAGTGTTTCTGTCAAGTGTATATGGGAAACCCCGGTTTGCCAAAGAAATGTCCGGCTGGGTGGCTTGGTGCCTTCGGTCGGAAGTAACCGTCAAAATTTGAAAAGGAAATCGAAATGAATATCTATGTGGGAAATTTGGCGCCTGAGACAACTGAAGATGATTTGCGCCAGGCTTTTGAGGCTTTCGGCCAGGTCGAGAACGCCAATGTCATAAAAGACAAGTACAGTGGCGAGTCAAAAGGATTTGGATTCGTGGAAATGCCCTCTAAGGACGAAGCCCAAAAGGCAATCGATGAGATGAACGGCAAGGATTTGAATGGAAGCGCCGTCAACGTCAATGAAGCTCGTCCGAGACCCGACCGAGGCAGTGGCGGCAGCCGAGGTGGTGGCGGTGGTGGCGGTCGAGGCGGTGGCGGCCGAGGCGGTGGCGGCCGAGGCGGTGGCGGTGGCGGCGGTCGTCGCTACTAACAATCAATACTGTCAAGACATCTCATTCGCGTTTACCCTGTGAGAAAAGGCTCTGCCAGCATCTCACCAGGTAACTTGTGCCCTTGGTAACCGCGTCTAAACAAAACAAACAGCCCCGCACTTTATGTGCGGGGCTAAACTTTGATTTGTGATTTATTGGTGACGTTTGGCTTGTTGGAATATTTGAGATTGCCAAGCCCGCCAAACAACGGTGAGCTCGCAATGACGGTAGGAACGCTTCACAAGACACGAAGCACGAGCGACGAGTCACGAGCGACGTTTAGAGGTTGTATTCTTTGATTTTTCGGTAGAGCGTTCTTTCGCCGATGCCTAAGATTTTCGCTGCTTGTTCGCGGTTGCCCAGCGTCTTGGCCAACGTCTCCGTAATGGCCTGTTTTTCCAGCTCATCCAGCGACACACCCGCCAAACCTGTTGCTGTTCTGCTGCCGGCTGCCAACTGCCGCCTCTGCGATATTTCAAGTGGAATATCCTGCACATCGAGCTTCTCGTGATCGCACATTACAACCATCGTCCTGATACAGTTTCGAAGCTGGCGAATGTTGCCGGGCCAGTCGTAATTGACAAGAATACTCAGAGCCGCCTCGGTTATGCCGGTGACTTTGGAGCCGACTTCTGCGACAGCTTCTGCGAGAAAATAATCAATCAGCAGGGGAATATCGTCGACTCTGTCACGCAGGGCCGGCAGAGAAACGTTTACACCCTTGATGCGAAAGTATAAATCCTGCCTGAATTTCTTCTCTTCGATGAGTTTGGGCAAATCCTGATTGGTCGCGCTGATGATGCGGACATCTACCACGACCGGCTTGTTCGAGCCGACCGGTATGACGATGCCGTCCTCGATAACACGCAGCAGCTTGGCCTGGGAATTCGGCGCCATGTCCCCGATTTCATCCAGGAACAATGTCCCTTTGTCCACCACCTCGAACAGGCCTTTTCTGTCATCGGCCGCACCGGTAAAGGCACCTTTGGCATGGCCGAACAATTCACTCTCCAATAAAGTTTCGCTCAGGCCCGCACAGTTGACCGGCCTGAACGGCTTGTCCCAGCGTTTCGAATTGGTGTGAATGGCCCTTGCCAGCAACTCCTTGCCCGTTCCGGACTTTCCTTCAATCAGGACCGATATGTTGGTCGGCGCTACTCGCCGAAGCACCTCAAATATGCCCTCGACGGTGGGATTGACTCCCCGCACACCTTCATACTTAAATCCATCGGCGCCCGTCTCAGGCTGCTGCATTTGACGAGCGTATGCTGCCGAAACTTTCTTACCGGCCTGCGTCACAAGGGTACGAAGCTGGCCGATATCGATCGGCTTTACAAGATAATCGTATGCCCCCTGCTTGATAGCTTCCTTGCACGTATCAATGGTTGCGTAGGCGGTTATTAAAATAACTTCCGTCCTGCTGTTATGCTTTTTGGCTTCTGCGAGAATATCCAACCCGTCAATGTCACCGCCAAGTTTCAAATCAGTTACAACAATATCAATTTGCCGGCTGCGCACAATCTCCAGCGCGTCTTTGCCGGTATATACGGCAATCGCCTTCGCGCACAATTTCTCGAGCGCTTCGGCAATTCCGTCGGCGTGGTCACGTTCGTCATCAACAACCAGGATTACACCCGTCTTCTGCTTCAAATCGGATACCTCACTGGGCCTGAACCGGTATTGTTATTGTAAACGATGTCCCTTTTCCCGGCTCGCTGTCAACCTTTATTGATCCGTTATGTGCCTCGATAATTTTTTTCGCCGTCGCTAAACCCAGACCGCTGCCCCGCGGCCGAGACGAATAATAAGCGTTAAAAATAAGGGGGAGCTTGTCCGGAGCGACACCACTGCCGGTATCACTGATTTGAATGACCGCACCTTCTCGCCGCTGGTTCGTTCTTATTATCAGCTCTCCGCCATCGCTCATAGCCTGCTGGGCGTTAATAAACAAATTCAGTACCACCTGCTTAAGCATGTCTGCATCAACTTTACATATAAGCGGGCCATTATGCAAACCCTGGCGGATGGTTATCGAGCGGCTGTGGGCCTGCGGCGAATAGAAATCGATCATATCACCGACGAGCTCATTGATGTCGATAGTTACTAACTGCAATTTGGTCTTGTCAACATAACGAAGAAAACCGTCGAGTATCTGCTCGAGCCTGTCCGTTTCCTTTTGAATCACACGTATCTTTCTGAGCGCACCCGCAAACCTGCGGCCACCTCTTTCTGCGCCTATTTCTCCGGACTCCGCAGTATTTGAATCCTCCAGATCTTCACTGACGAGCTTCAAATTTACTTTAATACTGGAAAGAGGGTTTTTAATCTCATGAGCAAGCTCTCCCGTTAACCTGCTCAGCTCTTCAAGCTGCTCGACGTTATCGCTTTTTTGAATTTTGTCTCGCACTGGAACTGCATTCCGCCTCGCCCCATTTCTGGCGCGGGCATTCTTATGTCGAAATAACACGATGAGCGGCACAACAGCTAATAACGCAATAACAAAACCAGCTATAAACTGCTGCACTTATTCTTCCTTTTTTGTTTCTTCTTTGCCTATTTCCGCAAGAGCAGCTTTGCGGGAAAGTTTGAGTCTGCCCTGGTCATCAATCGCTACCAATTTTACCGGCATCAAATCGCCCACTTTGCAGACATCCTCGACGTTCTTGACATAACCATCGCTTAGCTCGCTGATATGACAAAGTCCTTCGACGCCCGGAATGATTTCAACAAACACTCCAAAATCCTTCACAGACACTGCCTTTGATTGGTTATATATCCGTCCGACTTCAGGTGGCTGTGTAATCGCCTCGATAATTTCTTTAGCTTTAAGGTGACCGTCACCGTCAAGGCAACTTATATAAATAGTCCCGTCTTCCTCGACTTCAATTGTCGTCTCGGTCTGCTCCTGAATACCCTTTATTACCTTGCCGCCCGGTCCGATTATTTTGCCGATAAGTTCAGGATCAATTTCGATACTTATCAGTTTCGGCGCATATACACTCAGCTCCTGTCTGGGTTCGCTAATTGCCTCGGCCATAATTTTCAGAATCCCCAGCCGAGCTGTTTTTGCCCGCTCAAGCGCCTCAACCATAATTTTATGCTCCAGGCCCTCAGCTTTTATATCGAGCTGTATTGCTGTGATACCGTCAACAGTTCCTGCAACTTTAAAATCCATTTCGCCGAAGTGGTCTTCCTCACCAAGAATATCCGTAAGCAGCTCGTGTCGGCCGTTTTCGTCACTGACCATACCGACAGATATGCCGGCAACAGGCTTCTTTATAGGAACACCAGCATCCATAAGGGCCAGTGTGCCGCCACAAACTGAAGCCATCGAGCTGGAACCATTCGATTCCGTAATATCGGAGACAATCCTGATAGTATAAGCAAATTCATCGTCCGGCGGCCTCACCGCTGTCAGTGCCTTCTCCGCAAGGGCCCCGTGCCCTATTTCTCTTCGTCCGACTCCGCGAACCGGTCTGACTTCGCCGACGGAGAATGGCGGAAAATTGTAATGCAGCGTAAAGTTCTGAGCGTACTCTTCCAACAGGCCGTCAATAATCTGTGCATCTCTGATAGTACCGAGAGTCACGCTAACCAGCGATTGAGTTTCTCCACGTGTAAATAATGCCGAGCCGTGAGTTCTGGGCAGGATACTTACCTCACACGCAATATTACGTACATCGTTGTAGCCTCTGCCGTCAGACCTTTTCCCGCTCAATAGTAATTTCTTAACAACCTGGCCTTCCATCTTATCAAGGATTCGCTTGACTACAGCTTTTTTGTATACGGAATCAATTTTATTTTCAGGCTGAGGGCCATCTTCATCAGGACAATACTTTGCTAAAACCTCCTCGAAGAGTTCCTTCACAGCAGTTTTTCGTTGTTGCTTGTCCGGTATTTGTTTGAGCTCGTAAAGTTTATCTGCTATCTGCGAATTAATTTCTGACTGGAGCTGCTCGTTGGTTTCCACGAGAGGAATTTCCTTCTCGAGACCCACTTTTTCCCGAAGCTCTTCAATCATTTCACAAACCTGACGGACTGTTTTTTGTGCCGTTTCAACAGCATCAGCGATAACATTTTCCGGCAATTCTTTTGCACCGACCTCAATCATATTCATTGCATCTTTGCGGCCTCCAAGAAGCAGGCTCAGGTCGCTCTCTGCAATCTGTTTATGCGTGGGATTAATAACAAATTCGCCGTTCACTCTGCCCAGTCTACAGGCCCCGGTGGGTCCCATGAACGGAATTTTGCTTATCGTAAGGGCGGCGCTTGCACCGATCATTGCCAGAACATCAGGGTCATTTTCACGATCCGCACTCAAGACATTCGCTATGATCTGCACTTCCTGAAAGTAACCTTCGGGAAATAACGGCCTTATAGGCCTGTCGATCTGTCTTGCTGTCAGTGTCTCCTTTGTGCTCGGTCTGCCTTCACGTTTGATAAAGCCGCCGGGAAACTTCCCCGCCGCACTTTGCTTTTCGCGATATTCTACACTTAATGGGAAAAAATCAATATCTTCAAACCTCGGAGGTGCCGTTACAGCGGCAACAAGAACAACAGTGTCACCGTATTGAACTACTACGGCTCCATCCGCTTGTCTGGCAATCCTGCCCGTTTCTATCGATAAGATTCTGCCCCCAATTTCTCTTTCTACTCTACACACATCAAACATATACTACCTCATTGATAAGCCTCATGCCAAAAAGACTTTCTTCTGGCTCGTTTCACTGCGGGATACATACGCGTTTGCGATCTTACAGTCCCTTATTTTCGCAAGCCGAGACGAGATATGATTTCCTGGTAGCGTTTTACGTCCTTCTTACTCACATACTTGAGCAACGCTGATCTGGTCCCGACCATTTTCAACAAACCACGCCTGGATGCGTGGTCTTTGCGATGAATCTTGAGATGCTCGGTAAGGTCATTAATCCTTCTTGTCAACAGTGCAATCTGGACCTCGGGTGAACCGGTATCGCCTTCGTGCGTCTCAAAATCGTCGATAATCTTCACTTTTTCCTGCTTCGCTAGCATCTTCTGGACAAACCCTTTCTAAATACGCCTTTTAGAAACTTCCCAAACTATAATACAAAGGTGGTATTTTAATGGTCTAGTGCGACACATGCAAGCTTTTTCCACCATAGACCAATAAAAAAGATATACCACCGATCATATGGAAAATTGGCTTCAGCAGCTTTGTATGAGCTGCGATGTAACTATTTTCAGACTCTCTTGTTTTTCTGCTGGAGGAAGGCGTCCAGGATTTCCGCGGCGGCAACGGCATCAAGGCGGCTTTTTTTGGCGGCTTTTGTAAATCCGGCCGAAGCGAGCTTTTCTTCGGCGCCAAAGCTGCTCAGACGCTCATCCTGGAGGTGGACAGGTATGTTCAAATGGTCCTTTAGCTTCCGGGCAAATTCCAAAACAAGTTTGGATTGAGGCCCTTCAGAATCGTCCATATTCAAAGGCAATCCAAGCACTATGGCTTCGACATCTTCGGCCTC
>CAZQXE010000163.1:0-7251 GCA_964597115.1 uncultured Pirellulales bacterium
CGCACTGGTTCGCGGCCCGATTGTTTACTGTGCTGAATGGGTTGACAACGATAGCAAAGTGCTTGATATGGTTATCCCCGACAATACTGAATTTAAAACCGAATACAAAAAGGATTTATTGAATGGCGTCACTGTAATTACAGGAGATGTATTGGATAAATCCGGTAACAAAAGAAATTTATCAGCCATTCCTTACTACGCATGGTCACATCGCGAACCGGGAGAAATGGCGGTCTGGTTGCCGAGAAAAAGCTCTCCTTAAAACTAAACAACGAAAGTTGCACAAAAACTATTCAATCAAAGGTCGGCTTGGACAAATACCTTGGTGATGGAGATAGGACGAAGAATCAGAATCGGCTCCGTTAAAATGCGCCGCTTGAATTGAATCTCATCATTGTCAAGTTTTGCTCTACTAAGACGGTTCGGCGCAAAGAGAGTTTCCGTTGCCATGGCTCTGCAACCTGATGGAATCTCTAATTTCATGGGCACGTCTTTGGTACCCTGGTTGACTATGAAGATAACCATATTGCCGTCATCAGTCGAACATGCCTGTGCTGTGAGGAAAACATTTTCTCCGGTGGTCAGTTCCGTCTTGAGCGGATACGCAAGATTTTTGTTCTTCATAAACTCGAAGACGCGCCCCGCCGCCGAGAGCCATGCGCCTTCTTTCGCCGATTCGATTATGTTCTGGCCCCAGGTGTTACAACAGTTGTTAAAATTCGTATGGTTAAGCTCGCCGCCGTGAGAAAGGAATGTGGTTAATATTTTGCCGACATTCAGTCCGTAGAACCAACGAATCTGGCGGAAGCTAAGAACCTTTCGATAGTCTTCGAGCTGAGCCGGCCGCCAGCCGCCGCGCTGCGGTATTTCCGGATCTTCAAATGGTTCGACGGCATCGCCCCGTGTTGCGAGCCATTCGGTATTGCACAGAATAATATTTTTGCCGCTCTTGGAATTGTACTGGCGGATAACTCCGATTAACCTCTGGATGCTTTCGGAGTCGGAAGCCCTTGTAATCACGAGGTCAACCTGACTTCCGGCGATTTCGAGCATTTGATCCAGCGCACCCCCGCTGCCTCTGCGGTCGTAAGAATAGCATTCCATCATAATTTTGATGGCCGGATCGGCTTTTCTCATTTGTGTTGCGAATTTGACAATCTGTTCCGCGTATTCCTGAGCCGTCCACTTTCGCCGGGCCTCGTTCTCCATCTCCCAATAATTGACACGGTTATTTCGCCGGACACCGTTGAAAACCCTGAGCTGTCCCATGTGGGAATCATCCGGCCCATTGCAGTACTGAACCAATTCCATCGCCTTGAATGGATTGCTGCTCATCATATTGACACAAATCTGTGGCTCGCATTTCAGTTCATCACACAGATCGAGAAATTCGTCGATTCCAACGTCGTTTTCCTCCAGCCCGCCCCAGTAATAACTTTCTCGTGCCGGACGCTCCGAGCGGGGGCCAATTGTCTCTTTCCAGTCGTAAAAACTGGCGAAACAACCACCCGGAAATCGAATGATGGGCGGTGACACTTTTTTCAAAAGCTCGACAACCTCAGCATTCCAGCCGCGGACGTTGTTGCTCGGCATCATTGAACACCACGAAAGATTAACTGCATCTTGCGAGGTGAAAGAGAATTCAAGCGTAGCCCGTCCTGTAAATCCTTCCGACTGAATCCTGAAATCAAACTGCTTCTGACTTGGTGCGAGTTCCAGTGTTTTATCGAAGACAATTGTTTCAGGATCATTTTCAGACCTGAGGATTACATGCAAATCTCTTGTCTGCTCATCACGACCTCTTCTACCTACAAAGCCGCCAAAAAAGGAAAAATCATAAGTCTGCCCGTCCTTGATATACAATCCCTTCTGACGGATTCCGCCTCTGTCACTTTGCCCTTCATAATTGATACGGAGTGAGTCGAGCCCTTTGAATGTCTGGATGCCAAGAATGCGCATTGTCGTGGTATGCTCATCGATGGGTTCCCAGTCGTTCTCTTCATAACCGCTATGCCAGAAAGGGGCGTTAGCATTATAGAAGTCAGGTTTGAGCATCAACCATTCCCAAGTCTTAAAATTGAAAGGCGGCACCGGCTGCTGGAAGCTGCGATTATAAATCATTTCCGCCCACATCCCATCCGGCTGACGGCCAAATCCGCTCTCGATAAATTGACCGAATATCATCTTGCTGATTGGCTTTTCCGCAATCCGCTCAATACCGACCTTCACACGTGCCGCTCCGGAGGCACTCTGTCCAAACGAAGGCATAGCAATAGAAACCGACAGTAAAACCGTCACTGAAACTGTCAATATCCAAATATTGATTTTTCTGTTTTTTGCATCCATTGCAACCTCCTGTTATCAAATAACAGACATTCTCTATTTACTTTATATCAGCGTGATACTCTTGCAGCGATTTTATTTGTCCCTGCTTTTTCTTAAACGCAGCTATGCCCTTTGCAGTCGCAACAGCGGCAGCCACTGTTGTAATGTAAGGTATTTTATATTTAATAGCTGCTTTACGAATGTAGGAATCATCATGTTTACTCTGCTTGCCGCTCGGTGTATTAACAACAAGCTGTATCTGGCCGTTCTTTATACTATCCATAATATTCGGCCGGCCTTCGTGCATCTTGAGAACGCTTTCCGATTCTATTCCATGGTCGGATAGAAACCGATGAGTCCCTTCGGTAGTTAAAATGTTAAAGTCGAGGTCTTTGCACTGCTTCGCCACCTCAAGCGCAGCAGCTTTATCATCATCCGAAACAGTAATCAAAACCGTCCCGCTCGACGGTAGCGGTGACTGTGTCGCTTCCTGTGCCTTATAAAAAGCAAGCCCAAACGAATCCGCCATGCCGAGCACTTCGCCGGTTGAGCGCATTTCCGGGCCCAGCAGAGGATCAACTTCCGGGAACATATTGAACGGGAACACTGCCTCTTTAACGCCAAAATGCGATATGGACATTCTCTTGAGATTCATATCCGAAATGCGCTTACCGAGCATAAGCTGTGTGGCGATACGAACCATTTGAATGCCACAAACTTTGGAAACCAGAGGAACGGTCCTCGATGCACGCGGATTCGCCTCAAGTATATACACAGTGTCGTCAGCGATTGCATACTGGATGTTCATTAGTCCAATCACGTTAAACTCGATGGCGATTTTTCGATTATATTCGTAGATGGTCTTGAGATGTTTTTCAGGAATGCTGACAGGCGGAAGAACGCAGGCAGAGTCACCCGAATGGACACCCGCAAGCTCAATGTGTTCCATAATCGCAGGTACAAAAGCGTCAGTACCGTCGGCAATCGCATCTGCTTCCACTTCGATAGCATTTTCCAGAAACTTGTCGATCAGGATGGGTCTTTCCGGAGAGACATCCGTAGCTCGTGCAACATAGTATGTGAGCATTTCTTCATCATGAATGACCTCCATGGCACGACCTCCGAGAACGTAGGAAGGCCGGACCATTAGCGGATAGCCGATTTTTTCCGCAATCTTTAGCGCCTCATCCAAATTGCTCGCCATCCCGGATTCCGGCTGCGGGATACCGAGCTTTTTCATCAGCTTGCGAAATCTGTCCCTGTCCTCGGCAAGGTCAATCTTTTCCGGTGAGGTGCCAAGAATTTTTACACCGGCTTGCTCCAGCTCCGCGGCAATGTTAAGTGGCGTCTGACCGCCGAACTGCACAATAACACCTTCCGGCTTTTCCTTATTATAAATACTCAGCACATCTTCAACAGTAAGCGGCTCAAAATACAATTTGTCCGAGGTGTCATAATCGGTGGAGACAGTCTCCGGATTGCAATTGACCATAATCGTTTCGTAGCCTTCGTCCCGAAGTGCGAACGCGGCATGAACACAACAATAATCAAACTCAATTCCCTGGCCGATACGGTTGGGCCCGCCGCCGAGTACCATTATCTTGCGTTTGTTGCTGACTTCAACTTTGTCCGGTGCGTTATAAGTGGAGAAATAGTACGCCGCATTTTCCACGCCGCTCACCGGCACCGGCTCCCATGCCTCGGCAACGTTAAGGGCCAAACGTCTTTGGCGTATCTGTTTTTCCGGAACACCCAAAAGCTGGGCCAGATACTTATCCGCAAATCCATCTTTCTTCGCCAGAATCAGAAGCTTGTCCGGCAATTTTTTGCCTTTGTATTTCAGAATCTTTTCCTCAAGCTCCACCAGCTCTTTCATCTGCTCAATGAACCAGTGCTTGATATATGTCTTTTCAAAAAGCGTATCGACACTGATGCCTTTGCGTAACGCCTCGTACATGATAAATTGCCGCTCACTTGTGGGTTCTTTCAACAGCTCTAAAAGCTCTTCGGCGGATTTCTTATTAAAATCCCTGGCAAAACCCAATCCGTAACGGTTAATTTCAAGCGAGCGAATGGACTTTTGAAATGCCTCCTTGTAGTTCTTGCCAATGCTCATAACCTCACCGACCGCCCGCATCTGCGTGCCGAGCTTATCTTCAATGCCCTTGAATTTTTCAAAGGCCCATCGTGCAAATTTCACAACCACATAGTCTCCCGACGGCGTATATTTTTCCAGCGTGCCGTCACGCCAGTAGGGAATCTCGTCCATAGTCAGGCCGCCTGCCAGGATCGACGAAACCATCGCAATAGGAAAACCCGTTGCCTTGGAAGCAAGAGCCGATGAGCGTGAGGTTCTCGGATTAATTTCAATAACGACAACTCTGCCGGTCTTGGGATCGTGTGCAAACTGAATGTTCGTTCCGCCAATGACGCCGATAGCCTCCACAATATCGTATGAATGTTTCTGCAGACGCTTCTGAAGCTCAGGATCTATCGTCAACATTGGAGCGGTGCAATACGAATCTCCCGTATGAACACCCATGGCATCCACGTTCTCGATAAAGCATACCGTAATCATTTGATTCTTCGCGTCACGCACAACCTCAAGCTCCAGCTCCTCCCATCCGAGCACGGATTCCTCAACAAGTATCTGCCCGACGAGACTAGCTGAAAGCCCCCTGCTGACAACGGTACGGAACTCCTCGATATTGTAAACCAAACCGCCGCCCGTTCCGCCCATGGTATAAGCAGGACGTATAACACAGGGCAGGCCGATTTTCTCAAGCACTTTCTCAGCTTCCTC
The DNA here is from genome assembly GCA_964597115.1 of uncultured Pirellulales bacterium. GTDB lineage: Bacteria > Planctomycetota > Phycisphaerae > Sedimentisphaerales > Anaerobacaceae > CAZQXE01. The sequence goes on from CAZQXE010000163.1 coordinate 5,129, forward strand.
GAGGCTGTTTGCAATTTCACTTCTGGGCATTTCGATACCAAGTGAATTCATTGTATCCTTGAATGCCTGGCGGTCCTCACCGCGTTCAATGGCATCGGCCTTGACACCTATAATCTGGACGCCGTATTTTTTGAGGATACCCCTTTTCGATAATTCCGAAGAAAGATTCAGGCCGGTCTGCCCGCCCAGGTTCGGCAACAGTGCATCCGGCTTCTCTTTTGCAATTATCTGCTCAATCGTTTTGACATTGAGCGGCTCAATATATGTCACATCAGCCATGCCGGGATCGGTCATGATGGTGGCAGGATTGGAATTGACGAGCACGATTTCGTAACCCAGCTTTCGAAGAGCCTTGCAGGCTTGAGTTCCGGAATAATCGAATTCGCAGGCCTGGCCTATTATAATCGGGCCTGAGCCTATAATCAGAACCTTATGGATATCGTCGCGTTTTGGCATTGGGTTGTCCTCAAAAAATAAAGGTTTCCATCGCGGTAGTTAAGCATAAGACCCGGGATTTACGGCTGCCTGTAACCTTGAGTCTTATGACTACAATAAAATCGATGCATTTTAGCCGAGCCGACCGAACCTGTCAACATTCGTTGTTTGTTTTGCCACTAAGACTCCAAGACACGAAGACTTATATTATAAGCCACAGACGCCATCCTGAGCGAAGTCGAAGGAGCACACAGAGAAATGTTCATTTATCCCGTGAGATAGCAGCCTGTGGCTTATTTCATGGGGTAAATATTTAGCCCCGCAATTTATTGTGGGATTATTAATTCTGCGGACGGGTGGCAGCCATTGCCCTCGGTCATGAGTTCATGTAGAATGCAGGCCGAATGGAATGGGTGAAATGAATGATCCGTCTACAAGACGCTGGATAAGAGTGGATGGCTGATATAATTAAAGTGGTGCGTAATATCGCATCTTACATTGTTGTAGATTTCCTGACTTCCTCCAGATAATCTTTGGCATAACTTATCATTCTCTTAATTACGCTTAATACAGATTTTGTATCTTTTCGCTTATGGCTATATTGATGTGATATTCGTAGAAGTCCTGAATCATCGTTATATATAAAATCATAACGTCCATGAGACCAAACTATGCCTGTCTTTCCTATTTCATCGACTTGGCCATGCAGTGTTGCGTGTAATCTTGTTCGCATATTTTCCATAATTTTTTTGAAATCAAATTCAACATCAATCCTAACAGTGAGTGTTATTGAAGGGCTTTGGACGTCATCGTATGCGAATAGTTCTATTGAGGCAAGCTCTCCGATGGATTCGCTATATAAATCGTTTAAGTGATTGAGCAAAGCATCAGGACTGGCGGCCATTTTTGGAATCCCCTGGTTGATTAACTGGTAAATCTCGGTAAGTGTCGTAATGGTATCATCGATTGCCATAATCTATGGAGAATCCAGTTTCTCTGAATATTCTTGAATATTGTAGTAATTACTCTCTAAATGAAAGTGATTTTACCAAATAGCAGACATTTTGTCGTCACTGTTTTTCCTTTTTTTACAGTAAAGAGATTGTTTGACAAAGCCCAGTTGCGTTGGGTGTTCAACTTGTTTGCACACGCGAAATCATTCAACGGAAGAGATTAAACAGGGACTGAAAAAAATAAAGTGTTATTTAGGAGCGATGCTGATAAAATACAAACTATTAGCCCCCACCATTCTTATAGAGGTTGTTATGAGATATGCAGGACTTACGGATGAGCCGGAAAGAAGAAAACGGGAACATGGAAACCCCCGCGACTTCAAAATTATGCAGCAATTCACTTCCGAGGCGGCTGCCAGGCAATGGGAAAGGAGAATGCTGATCCAGGGATATAATGGAGATACCAGCGGCAAAAGCTGGAAATATGGCTATACCTTTTCAATCCGAAGTTAGTTTGTTGTTCATCGGGAAATCTGGATAAAATAGGTATAAAATAATTTGGTAATTATAAAAGAATTGGACTCGACTTGTCCGCCGTTTGTGTGGCGGACTTTCCCATAATGGTTAGATTCTGTGGTCTTCGCGGACGATGATTCGGGGGCCGCCGTCGAGGGCCGGATTCCAGTTCTTCGGCTCCCTGATTTGTTTGAGCCTGTCGAGTTGTCCGATGTCTTT
>CAZQXE010000164.1:0-7158 GCA_964597115.1 uncultured Pirellulales bacterium
TCAATGCATGCTCCACAACGTGTGCATACGTCGGTGATGCTAAGCTTCAAAGCCGCGTGCTGTCTCAATTTACCCCTTTTACTTGCAAAACCCATCCCTAACGTTTTAAGCGTAGCTCCAAAACCCACTGCAATATGACCTGTAAAATGAGCAACTGAGAGCAGCGACTGACATCTGGTAATATCATGCGCGATAAAAACTTCTTTGTCTATTTTGCCTTTAATTTTAACCGGGGTTTGAAATGTTCCGAATAATCCGTCGGCAACAATGAATGGTATCCCCAATACTTCCAAACTAAAGCCGTGTTTTGCGGCTGTAATAGCATGGTCTATGGCATTGCGCCTTTTGCTGGCATATAAAGTAGAGGTATCGGTCAGGAAAGGTTTGATTTTTAATTCAAGCAGTTCATCGACGAGACCCTTAAGACATGGAGCTTTAATGTATGTGTTGTTTCGATGTTCGCCAACATGAACTTTGACCGCTGTAAAATCATTTTCCCTAAAGCATTCTGCAAAACTACCGGCTTTGAATAATTTGCGAGCTTTTTCAGAAATCACCTTTGAGCCGTCATTAACAGAAGCTTTAATGAAAAATACATTCGAACTCATAAACAAACCTTTTTTTTAGACGTACTTGCTTGCCATCTTATAGACGTTCAATTCAACTAAGCAGCATAGATTATATTGAATTTTCAGCTTACTGCAAGAACGGCTTATGATAGCAAATGTTCAAACAATATTTTTATACCGAGACCGATGAGAATCAGCCCGCCAAGTGCCTCGATTTTATTCTCGAAAAAGTGTCCGAATTTCTTGCCTATGAAAATGCCCAGATACGACAGCACAAAAGTTACCAGGCCTATAATTGTAACCGCAGTGAAAATCGAGCTGGTAATAAGTGAAAGTGTAATGCCGATTGCCAGGGCATCGATACTGGTCGCAACCGACAAAGCCAGCAAAACGAATAATTTTGACGGATCAAGATTCTTTTCGACTGATTCGATTCTGAGCGACTCGTAAATCATTTTGCCGCCGACAGCGCTTAGAAGCCCGAAAGCCACCCAATGGTCGTAATCTACGATGTATCCTTTGAAGCTCAATCCGGCAAGAGAACCAATCAGCGGCATAAACGCCTGAAAGCCGCCAAAGAAAACGGCTATTTGCAGCGCATGCTTTATACGCAAATGTTTGTGAGCGCCGCCACTTACAATAGATACCACAAAAGCGTCCATTGCCAGCCCAAAAGCTATTATTATGATTGTAATTAGATCCATAAGAAGGTTTCAGAATGAATCTGTTGGCGCTCGGTTTATTTTCTTTCCATGAAAACGTAATTGAAAATATGAGATTCGAACTTGCCGTCGATCTTAATTGTCTGCAAGTCGATTACCTGAAAAAATGCCTCAAAGAGTTCTCTAAGCTCATCTTCGGAAGAAAAATACAATTCAGTACCCAACTGTGTTTTCCTGTATTTTCCCGGGCCGCCGAAGCCGATATCCTTCTCGCTAAAACACAAAGATAGATACTTACCCCCAGGATTTAGTATTCGATGGACATTTTCAACGTATTTTTGCCTCTGCTGGGGTAATATGTGATGCAGCATGCCCCAATCGTAAGCGAAGTCCCAGGACCGATTGATTTCGGTTAGTCCTTCAACGATATCTGCGGCGAAAAAGTCACAGTTGACGCCTCTTTTATCTGCGTTTTTTCTGGCTATTTCTATCGCTGTAGGTGAGATATCAACTCCCGTAACCTCGAATCCCCGCTCGGCGAGACAAATAGCGTAATTTCCCGCTCCACAACCTAAATCAATAGCTTTGCAGCGCTGAATTTTTCCGGTATCAAGCAATTCGACCAGTAGTTTCGGTGGAGTTTCATTATTCCACGGGATTTCCTCGAGCGGCATATTCCTGTAAATATCATCCACCCGTTTTTGCTCACCTTTGACCATATAGGATTCCGTCATATGCTCTACGGCTTACACGATTTGCAGGGTCTTTTACCGGCTTTTATTGCTTCATCCCTGCTCTTATATTCTACAAGGTTTTCCGGCGAAATATTCTTCGCCCAGCGACATTCCGGCTTGTGAAAGATATTGCTGCTCTTTGATGCAACATATTTGTGTTCGGCAACTGCCGATTCGTCGCTCGGTTCGGTCTGTTTCTCCAGGGTTGTTTGTTGACCCGGCGGATTGGCTGCCTGATAGGCGTGGATAAAAAAATCTACCTGTTCCAAAACTAAATTAGTCACTTCAGCAGTCATGTCCTCTTCTGATACTGCGTGCATAACCGGATTAGCTTGCCAGAGGTTAACTTTGAAAACCGGACTCTGTCCTTCTGCCAGGCGGACCACTCTTGCTAATGAAGTTTGGATGTGGAATACATACTGTTTTGAATCTTCTAACTTTAGTGCATTCGTATAAATCCTCAGTTCCGGAATACTCGGGATGCTGTCTGAAACTCCGGAAATTAGATTTACGTCGGCTTTGTTGAGCTTGTCAATTATCTTTGTTTCGAGTTCTGCCCAATTGAGTCCATCTACATTTGGCTCGATGTTCGATCGCAAAATAGCAATATTTAGTTTATCTATTCCAGCCAGTGCCGGGTCTGGCCGGCTTGTCAGAAGAACTCTCTCGTTATTCAGTGTTGGTTCTTCCAGACCTATGGTGGGAACGCAAAAAATTGCAGTAACAACGATCGTAATGAGGTTGTACTTCATGGCTTTCATTCTTTTCCTCTCTTTCCACATTTGAATCAAATGTATATCTCTAACTTCTCGATTGCTCAGCTATTGTAGAGTCTTAAGGGTTTGAGCTATGGCTGCTTTAAGCTCTTCAGGAGTAAGCGATTCGATCTGACCATTAAGCCGTAACACATTGCAGCGATTATCGTGAACAGCTTTTGGTTCATATACCAGGATGTTTTGCACGGACATGTCTGAACTCTGGCCGGGGATGTAAATGTATTTTTCCCCATCAGGATCCGGACACTGAAATAACCGTGGGTTGCCGCTCCATTGCACAAAAGTCTCTATAGAATCTGGAAAACTCTCGTTGCTGATAGCATATATCTGTAAATTCTGCCAAATGGTTCTCATATTCATTTGACAACTGACAGTTTCCGCCCTGGTTTTTGTATTTATCATAGCCTTGGCATACTGCTCGCTTGTTTCTCCCGTACTCTTGAGGACCCACCAAACACCCAGGCCGATGAGCCCAAAGAAAATCACCGCAGTTATAATATTGATAATTGTGCCTCCGGACGGATTTGTTCGCCGAGCCGACAAGGCTCTGTCATAACCAGATCGTAGTTTGGGAAATCCTTTCTGTAACATTGCTGTGACTCCCTATTTTCTTTTTAGTTATTGGTTTTACTGTCCATATTTTAGTTCCGGCTGTTCAAGGGTCGAGGCAGACAAAGGCCATCCGAGCATGTGCATATTCATGAATAGTCAAAGATAAAAGAAATGTCGAAAGAGCAGACAAATAAGTTAGCGTTTGCTTTGCAAACATTGCACCTGTTACCTTTAAGAAGAGGAAATTATTGCCTTACGCAATAATCGCAAATGCGTCACTGACTTTCATGCCTTCTTTGATACCTATGACTTTGGCCTTTGCATTAACTTTTGTAACCTTGCGGTCCGAAAATCGTTCGAGTGTTCCTATCGGATTATCCGGCGTGCTCTCCACAATCGCTGCAGCTACACCATATCCCTCACAAGCATCGACATCGATGGCAGGGCAAGCTAAAAACCCTTTGGAGCCGGTCACCAGCAAAATGCCAAAGCCGGACCAACTAGTCTGTACGCCTTCAACCAGACCATTCGGCGTTTGAAATGTTTTTGTATGTACTTCCATGATTCTTTATTTCCTTTATCATTCCTATATGGGCAGGAATAGATATTCAATATGAATAAATCACACCGGCTTACCGAGTTGATCGGCGATTTCGGAAAATTTTTCATCGAGCAGCTCTTTACTCTTGGCTTCTACATTCAGTCTTAACAGCGGCTCCGTATTACTGGGTCGACAGTTAAACCACCAGTCTTTATACCCGCTGGTGATTCCGTCAAAATGGTCGATTTGCCCATCATTGTATCTTCGTGCAAGATCATCCATTTTGGCCTGCTTATCATCTACCTCGAAATTTATTTCGCCGCTTTGGTGGTATCTTCTCAAAGGCTGGATTAACTCACTTACAGGCACCTGGGCTTGGCTGACAATGTTAATCATATATACCAGCGTAATCATGCCAGAGTCTGTGTAGAAATTATCACGATAATAAAAGTGTCCGGAAAGCTCCCCACCGAATACAGCGTGTGAATCACGCATGGCTTTTTTCATAAAGGCGTGTCCCACTCTTTCCCTTCGGGGCGTGCCGCCGTGCTTGATAATTTCTTCCATAACAACCCTGCTGCTGCGTAAATCGTAAACGATGGTTGATTTTGGTACCTTCTTTAAAAAAAACGGTACCATCAAAGCTGTCATTAAATCACAGCCGATAGTATCGCCTTTTTCATCGACCATCATCAACCTGTCGGCGTCACCGTCGAAGCAGAGCCCAAAGTCACAGTTTTTTTTCTTCACTGCATCTTTTACCTGGGCCAGGTTTTTTTCGACCAGCGGATTCGGCTCATGCCTGAATTTACCCTTATGCTCGAAGTTAAGGCTGATTATTTCAATCGGCAGCTCGTCGAAAATTGCCGGAACTATTTTACCTGCCATTCCATTGGATGCGTCAATGGCGACCTTCATTTTCTTTGTATTTGTATCGAGAAATTTAAGTACGTGTTTTTTATACTCAGAGATCAGGTCGCATTTTTGTTTTGAGCCGGTAACATTGCCTTTGGTATGAGGCAGAGCCATTGCGATGTGCTTTATATCTTCCAGGCCGGTATCGACACCGACCGGTTTGGCGTCCAGACCGGATATCTTAAAGCCGTTATATTTGGCTGGATTGTGAGAGGCCGTGACTTGAACGCCGCCGCATGTGCTGAGATGATTGATTGCAAAATACATCTGTGGCGTGTCAATCATGCCTATGTCAATCACGTTTGCCCCGGTGGCGTTCATTCCTTCGATAAGTGCATTTGCTATCGCTTCGCCATGAGTTCTCATGTCGCGGCCGACACACAGTGACTGGGCATTCGCCTGGCCCCGCTGGTAACCGCGAAGAAGCGACCGCAAAAAACGGGCTGTGGCATAACCGATTTTCCACGCATCTTCTTCGTTGATTTGCTTGGGATAGACACCTCTTATATCGTATGCCTTAAAAATCGCAGGATCCATTCAGCACTTTCCCTTAATTGTCAGGTAGTAAATCTTCGTAGCTTATCACCCACCTCACGATAGACGACCTTGCTTGACCGGTACTATATACCAGACTCGCATAGCATGTCAACAACGAATGGATAAGGCTGGTGATATTCTTACGTTGCTATATATATCAGGTAAAGGCCGCCTATCAGAACAAGCACGCCGCAGATCTTCCTGAGAATTACGCTTCCTTTGGATTTCTCGTTCCAGTTCATGTAGCGTTGCACAAGCTCTGTGCAGGTACCGGCAAAGACTATGACAGAGCAATGCCCGATCCCATAGGCGAGCAGGAGAAGAATGCCGTAGAATAAATTTGTTGTTGCCGTTTTGAATGTTACAGCCAGCATTGGAGCCATATAGGCAAATGTGCAGGGGCCCAGAGCGACTCCGAAGACCAGTCCAAGAATAAAAGCAGCCAATAAGCCCTTGCGTTTCATTCCGACCTGCCCCGGCCCGCTCCAGGGCATAGGGATGACATCCAGAAGATGCAAACCAACGATGAAAAATATAAGGGCGACAAAGTAGTTGCCGTATCTGCCGATATCCCCGGCCATCCTGCCGACAGCAGCAGTAACAGCCCCGATAGCGCCTATTGTAATCAGAATACCGACGGCAAAAAAGGTTGATATGATAAAGGCACGCTTAGTGGACATCCGGCCTTGTTGACCAATAAATCCGACGATAAGAGGGATACTTGCCAGATGACAAGGGCTAAGCAGTACACTTAATATCCCCCATATCAAAGCGGCACCTATAGCGATTGCCGGTGCGCCTTCGATCGCATGTGTCAACACTGTAAAAAGCTGACGTATCATTTTATCTTTATAAGCTCCACGCCAAGCTCAGCCCACTTGGCAAGAATATCTTCCTTTGAAATAAATCCTTCATGGCGGAAGCGTTCCCGGCCTGCAGCGTCATAAAATATCTGCGTGGGAATGAGTTGAATTCCATAATCCTCGGCGAAGGCAGGATTAATCCTGATATCGAGAACATCAACTCTTAAGCTCCCGGCATATTCTTTTTTGAGCTCATCGAGAATTGGCGCCATCATTTTACACGGGATACATGTGTCAGAACCGATGTCAACAAGACGCGGCAGGGCCTTCAATGATTCGCTCCTGGCAGTTACTGGTCCTTCAGCTTCAGTAATTGTGGTAACTTCGACAGGCCCCTCAACGGCAACTGCTCCGGAATCTTCACTTTTGCTCCGCTTTAGATTAACTACAGCAGCAATCGCAATAATAAGAACAACGACAATTACAATTTTTCCTGTTGTGTTCATAAGCCAATAACCATCCTTTCATAATGGTGAATAGAAACCAATTCATCCGACAAGTTGGTTTTTTACAACCTTGCACTAATCCAGCAGGGCGGCACTGTTTTTTACTACTTTCGCGATGTTCTCATCGGTAGCAGGCGAGTTGCCCTTTTCCATGCCGAGGTCGGTGATACGAAGATATTTGAATTCGGTAAATCCGGCCTTTTCAAGACTATTTTTTACACAGTCAAGGCCGCAACCGTCGATGGCCAATATTTTTGAAGCCGAGCTGGTTTTCTGCATTATCGGTTCGATCCGTCCGCCAATACCGGCCAGGCAGAACATTGTGCCGATACCGTCTTTGCTCATCTTTCGTGCGGCACGGTCGGAAATTTCGCCAACATCCGCAGCACCCGAACATGCGAATATCAAACTTGGCCCGACGCTGCAACAGGGTTTTTCTTCGCTCATTTTTAATCTCCTTTAACCAAACGTACTTTTTTTATTTACGATAGCATTTTTTTAATTTCATCCGGCGACAGCACTTTGCCGACAGCTTTCACTTCACCGTCGATTGCAAGAGCCGG
>CAZQXE010000165.1:0-7083 GCA_964597115.1 uncultured Pirellulales bacterium
TCCTCATCGGCTTTTAGTTTGAGCAGAATACTTAATTCAAACGGTTTTGGTGTCTCCCCCTCTTTCAACGGCTCAGACCTGTCAAAGTCAAAAGACACATTCACTGACGCCCTTCCGTGTTTCCCTTCCTTTGTCTGCAGTTCTTTCTGAAATTGTACAAATTCACTCACAGCCTGGGGCGATAATCTAAGAGTTGACATTGTAACGCTTTTCTTCCAGTATAGGCCCTGAGTAATTTCTTCCTTCTCGATGATTTCAAGGGTAAACTTATATGAGTCTCTGTGACCTTTATCATCCGTAAGCCCAATTACAATGTTGCAGCCATCGGATTTCAGGGGCATGTCAACGGGAAGAATAATTTTTGCCCTTAGTTCGTTCGGATCGATGGAGGCAACATTTTGGGCTGAAAAGTTTCTCATCCGCCACATAGTCCGAAGTGGAACTGCAGTACAACCGCCGAAAATCAAACCCGCCGCTAACAAAATGACTGTCCTTTTCATTTTTGTATTCCTTATATTGCGTCGGTTCACATATCTACAAAACTACATTCGAACTATGTCGTCATTGTTTCTTCGCTTCCCGTTGGAAGATTTCCTCATACACCTTTTCGTATCCCGAGACCATACGGTCGATAGTAAAATTCTCTTCCACTCGCTGCCGACATTTCATACGGTCTATCTTGTCAATTATTTTAACCGCTTCTACTGCTTCGTCAACCGAATTGACCAGATAGCCGGTTTGCTTATCCGCAATCACCTCACGGCACGAGCCTAAATCCATTGCAATTACCGGCACGCCGGCAGCCATGGATTCTGCCATCACTAAGCCGAACCGTTCCGGAATCAGATTAAGATGAATAACAGCGTATGCTTCTTTTAGAAGCGCATCGCGTGCCACCGGATTAACCGGGCCGATGTACTGAATCGACGATTGATTGAGATGCGGCTTGATAAGATTATCAAAGTAGGCCTGGTCCTGGATGATGCCTGCGATTATCAAATCCATTCCGCATTTTTTCGCTACCTCGATCGATAGATGTGTCCCCTTGTCGTTGTGGATTCGTCCATAATGGACGAGCTTATCGCCCGGCTTTTCTCTGAAGGTGAGGTTGGAAAGGTCGATGCCATTGTAAACGGTTGCCAGATATGGCAATCCGGGGTCCCTGTCGGAGTCGCTGATGGAGACATAGTAGTTATCTTTGTGATCGTAGTAGACTCGAAGTATGTCGGGGTCGGAAAAGCCGTGGATGGTGGTCAGTATCGGCGTCTTGATCAGCGGAAGATAAGTCAGGGGTAAATAATCGAAATTGTTGTGAATTAAATCGAACTCATCGGCCCGCTCCATCACTTTAGAAATATGTAAACACGTCGAGACCAGCGGAATCTGGTTATTGTCTTCTTCGTAGCCCTTTTCGACCCAGCCTGCGAGCCTGGCTTTTGTCACAGATTCTTTCGTGGCGAACAGTGTCACGTTCTTCCATCCGCGGGCTACCAGACCCTCGGTAATATTGCTGGCGACGGTTTCCCACGCACCATAAGCACGCGGCGGCGTCCGCCACGCGACCGGTGACAGAATGGCGATTCGTTTATTCTTTATATCATCCATGATATTTTATTCTCTCGATTTTCCTTACGCTTTTTTCACTTCATCTTTTATTCGCTGGATATGTCCTCTGCCGAGACCTTTTACTTCGCAGCCGAGCTCGAAATACCGACGAATATTATCATCGTCTAATATGCCGAAGCAATCAATCACAGCTAATGGTCCACCGGCCCATTCTACGATTCTTTCTGGCTCAAGTTCCAGATACGGCGAGTGCGGCACAGCTAATATCATTGCCTGCGCGCCGGCAAGCGCGGTGGCGAGGTCGCTTTGAACTCGAATGTTTATAAGATCGTCCTGGTTGCGGAAAAATCTCGACCATGAGTGACCCGGGGCCGGATATGTATCCTGCATTTCCAGCTCAAACCAGTGTTCAAGATATGGATCGTGCACTCGCATATCAGCGCCCATCTCAGTTAGCTTTCGGACGACTATCTCTGAGCCGCTGTAGCGTGTGTCACCGACATCCTGCCGATAACTGCCTCCGCATAGAAGTATGGGTGCACCGGCTGCCTGCCGACCCATATTTCGCAGAGCGTCCCTTGTTAGTGTCGCTACGTGCAGGCCGCGCGTGTCATTGATGTCTATTGCTGTTGTTGTTATTTTGAATATGTCGTCGTCAAAACCAAGAATATGCTTATATGCCCAGTACCCGAGCCCACCGTCCTTTGGCAGGCAGTATCCGCCGATGCCGGGACCTGGAAATATCATATTATTGTGTGTAGGCCGGACCTTGATCGCCTTGATAACCTTTATCAGGTCCACGCCGTTGCGTTCTGCGAACGTACTCCACTCGTCAAGGAACGCCAGTATTGTGGCACGGAAAGAATTCTCAACGATCTTTGTCGTTTCCGACTCGATTGGACGGTCCATGACGGTCAGCGGGAATTCTTCTGTATTCAGTACTTCTCGAAGGAACTTGTCGACACGTTCTCTTGCCTGGTTGTTGCAGCCAGAGCATACGCGCCAGAAATCACGGATTGATGCCACATAATGCCTACCGGGCATAACACGCTCGAAACTGTGCGCCAAAATTGGTTCCGATTCTATGCCACGAGCGGCGAAGACCTTCTTCATGATAGGCCAGGCGACGAACTCCGTTGTTCCCGGTGCCACGGTTGTCTCTATCAGAGTCAGGCAGTTCGGCGGAACTTTATCGCTTATGGTTTTAATCGTTGCTTCCAATGCTCCCATTTCCGCTTCGCCGGTCCGCATGTTGCCAAGGTCCTTTTTCGTATAATCGCACTGGACGTCCACAACCACGCAATCAGCTAATTTAAGGCAATCGCTGTTATAGGTGGCGATGAGCGTTTTTTTCTCGAGCACACAGCGGGCTATCATCGGTTCGACTTCGGGATCCTCGGCTTTTACAGGTGAAATACCTCGATTGAGAAGCGGAATCTTCCAGTAGCTTCGTGTGCTGGGTCTTTGACAGCCGATGACGAACTTACTGGGCTTTCCACTTTCCTTATCGACGGTATCAGCGATAATAGCTGCCATAACCGCACCTACAAAGCCAACTCCCATTACTACTACGATTTCCTTGCCTTCGTTACGTGCTGATTCTACCAGCGATTCGAGGCGTTTGTATTCCTCCGCGTACTGGTCCTCTGTTGGAATGGGAAATTTTTCACCTGTCGGACTTGCCGAATATTCAGTCATTGTTAGCTCCTCATTTAACGATTGTCTGCTTATATCCAGTATTATGCATGCGCCACTGGCGAATATTACTTAATATAAATGGTTTTATGCTGTTAATATACAAAAATGCCCATCTTAAGGCTAAGCGAAGACATATATGACGATTTGTCGCCGGAAGTTTACCAACTTATCGGCACTTATCAAGCCTTTTCTGTGAACTTATATTCCACAGATTTCGTGTTTGAACGTTTTAATTGCTATGAAATAGTTTAAGATTGAAATGAAAAAACCGGATGTTATTGATGTTCGGGTGGATTGATTCTGTGCAATTCATGCTTTTCTATCGCCCTATTGATCCATTGTACTATTGCCGGCTTGAAATCGTAGTCATCCAGATCATGCAGGTTGTCTGGATCCAGTGGGCCGACGCCGCCTACAATTTTACCGAATGAAGTGCTTTTGATAGCGTATATCTTACCGTTGCGGTGTTGCCAAAATCCTTTTATCATGCTCACGATTTTATCCTTTCCAAATGTTCGTATGATACCAAATCAGCTTTGATATTACAGCTAAGATGGGCATATTTTTGGGGAAATAAATTATTATCCGGTTTTATGCAGCTTTGAAGGGCTTCTAATATTTTAACATCATTTTTGTAATTTCTTTTTAATTGTCTACAATTTTGTTATAATACCTTTATGTTTTTGACGAGATTATGATTATGAAAACAAAACTTACCAGAGAAGTGCAGCTTTTAAGCGATATATCGAAGGCCTTTGCCGAATCACTTGGCCTGGAAGAAACTTTGAAGTCGATACTTAAGTCGTTTGATACCCATCTTAAGCTGCGACGGGGAACCATTACCCTGCTGGACCTTGATACCGAAATGATTAATGTCATAGTTGCTCACGGACTTAGCAAGAGGTCCAGGAGCGTGGGCAGCTATAAAGTTGGCGAGGGAATTACAGGGCTGGTTGTGCAAAGCGGCAAAGAAATTGTCGTGCCGGATATTTCCAAGGACCCTCGCTTTCTGCATAAAACAGGCCCAAGAGGGCAGGAAAAAGGTAAAAGAATTGCCTTTTTCTGCGTTCCCATAAAATTAAAAGGCAAAACAATTGGCGCTCTTAGTGTTGATAAGCAGGCTGGTACGAAAGAAGACTTTGAGGCCAACGTCAGGTTGCTGAACGTTTGTTCGACGATGATTGCCCAAGCAGTTAAGCTGAACAAACTTGTGGAGTCCGACCGCAAGCAGCTTCGTGACGAGAATGTACGCTTGCGTAGAGAGTTAAAAAGCCAATTCAACATCCATAATATGGTCGGAAACAGTAATGCAATGAAGGAAGTTTATCGGCTTATCGAGCAGGTATCCAACAGCAGTGCGACGGTTATTATTCGTGGTGAAAGCGGGACGGGCAAGGACCTTGTTGCTCACGCGATTCACTACAACAGCCTGAGAGCGGATAAGCCTTTTGTGAAGGTTAATTGTACTGCATTACCAGATACGTTGCTGGAAAGCGAGCTTTTCGGGCATGAGAAAGGGTCTTTTACAGGCGCCGTTGAAAGAAAGATCGGCAGGTTTGAAAAAGCGCACGGAGGAACGGTTTTCCTCGATGAGATCGGTGATTTTTCAATGAATCTGCAGGTCAAGTTGTTGCGGGTTATCCAGTTCAAGGAATTCGAGAGAGTCGGCAGCCTTAAAACAATAAAGACAAATGTAAGAATTGTCGTTGCGACACATAAGAATCTTGAAGAGCAGATAAAGGATGGGTTGTTCCGGGAAGACCTTTATTATAGAGTGAATGTTTTCCCCATTTACCTGCCACCGTTGAGAGAACGCAAAGATGATATAATGTTGCTGGCGGACTATTTTCTTGAAAGGATAACCGCCGAGAACAACAAGAACATTTCGCGCATTTCTACACCAGCGATTGAAATGCTCACGAGATACCATTGGCCGGGCAATATAAGAGAGCTTGAAAACTGTATTGAAAGGGCGGTTTTGTTGTGTGATGAAGAAGTTATACGCGCAGAGCATTTGCCGCCTTCTCTTCAAATGGTGAAAAAGACCGAATCGATATCCGGGCGTTCGTTTACCGAGATAATTGCCAATAAAGAAAAAGAACTTATCGTTGATGCCCTAAAGCAAACCGGCGGAAAGCAGCGAAAGGCCGCAAAAGAATTGGGTATAACCGAGCGCATGTTGGGTTATAAAATAAAGAAGTATAAAATCCATCCCAAATACATTTAAGCGCTTCTGTGTATCTACAATATTGTAGCTATATATTAAACTAACTACAATATTGTCCTCTTTTTTATCAATCGTTACTATTGTCAGAGAATGTTCTATCTTGTTATATAGTCGGTAATTACATCTATTATATAAAAACATCCTTTCTTTGGCACATCTATTGCATTGCTTAATTCCTGTGTTAATTTTTTGTTTTGGAGAAGAATTTTATGTTTTGGAAATGGAGAATGGCTCTAATGAAAAAGGCAAAGATGTTGATGGCGGTATTAGTAATTTTGTTGTTTCGGGCGGATTTAGTTGTTGCTGATGAAGAAATCTCCTTTGAACTCACTACAGATAATTTCGGAAAGTATATTTGGCGTGGTCAGAATCTGGATGATGATATCGTATTTCAGCCAGGTATAAGTGCGAGTTATAACGGGCTAACCGTTGGTATCTGGGGCAATATGGAACTGACAAAAATTAACGATTGCAGAGATGAGATTACGGAATTTGACTATTCGCTTGACTACACCGGTGATGTACCGGGTTTAAGCGGAGTTGGATTTTCGGTTGGCTTGATTTACTACAATTTTCCGAACACTAACGTGCAGGACACAGTGGAGGCTTACTGCGGATTTGGTTTTGATTTGCCGTTGAGTCCGTCTGTGACATGGTACCTTGATCTGGATGAGGCCGAAGGTTCGTATGTTTCTTTAGGGATTGGACATAGTGTGGAAGAGATTTTCGAGATCGTTCCAGCCGTTCCAGTAGCAATGGAGGCTGGTGCAAGTTTGGGATGGGGAAGCGGTTCTTACAACAAGTATTACTGGGGCACCGATCAAACTAAATTGAACGATCTTGTGCTCTCAGCCTCTTTTCCCTTTGAAGTAGCGGGCTGGACGATAACGCCGAGCGTTAATTATGTGACGCTTGTCAGTGACGATATTCGCGACACGGACGCATATGGGACAAGTAGTGATTTCTTTTTCGCAGGCATAAATTTTGCGAAAGCATTTTAAAACATCCCCCAAAGAAAAGATTTGTATAACGCTACGGGCGGAAGAATATTAAGTCCAAAGAACGAACAGGATCAATCACAACTCGCAGCGGGATCGATTGCACCACAGCATTATCTGTATGTTTTATTATTCTGCTAGTCTTGAGAGAGTTTCGCCTTGTATAAACCACTTCTAGCGTAATCAGGTGCCTTATATTTATTTGTCCATACCTGACCTGTAGCAGTGTCAATGACAAAGAAATCACGGCTATCTGTGTGTCTTACTACAAGTTGAAAACGTCCGTTGTATTGAGAATTGTCAATCCTCGAAGCACCTACTGTAAAGAAAAGAGCGACCAAAACAAATAGACCAATAACTACATATATGATGTTATTTCTGTCATACATTGGAGTATCCCTTTCAATAATCGTACGTTATTCATTATTGATGTTCAGTAATGTGTCTTCTTTATCAAGAGGCAGAAAAGCTCATGTTGGTAACGAAAATAAAGTTTATTAGGAATGTTTTTTTATTAGGATTGTTTATTAGCGACAGTCACAATCCTGTTCGGCCCAGGGTTTGCTGTCCGGCTGACCGGTGTGCACGGTGTGC
>CAZQXE010000166.1:0-7053 GCA_964597115.1 uncultured Pirellulales bacterium
CAAAGCCAATTTATTCGTTATGCGTACTGCGTGATGCGTATTGCGAAAGGAATTTTAAAAACAAAGCCAATTTGTGTTAATACAGACTCATGGGCTCGTTTTCCCGGCTGCCTCGGCGATAGATTGTCACCCCTTTGCAGCCGAGTTGAAAGGCTAATTTGTAAGCTCCATCAACGACGGCCACCGGCACTTTCTCGCTGAAATTTATCGTCTTGCTAACCGCCGCATCGCAATGCTCCTGAAAAGCAGCCTGCATTTTAATATGCCATTGCGGCTTGATATCGTAGGCACATCGGAATACCCTGCGAATCTTTTCTGGAATCTTCGTGATTTTCTGGATACTGCCCTTTTGGGCGATTTGTTTTTCGAGTTTCTTGTTATAAAAGCCGGCCTTTTCAGCTACCTGCTTGAAAACCGGATTTACATGCATCATTTCCGAGCCGTCCAGTATCCGGCGGACAAAAGCCAGCGAATATGCCGGCTCGATGCCGGAAGAACAATCCGCGATGATACTTATCGTGCCGGTCGGAGCCACGCATGTAATAGAAGCATTGCGGACCTTTTGATTTCGCTCGGTTCGCCAGATGCTGCTGTTCCAGTTCGGAAACGGCCCACGCATGTCGGCAAGTTCGCCGCTGGCCTTGCGCGCGTTCTCGTTAACGAATTGCATAAGCTCGGCGCCAAAATCAACGCCCTGCTGCGAATCGTAAGGTATTCCGAGCATGAACAGGCAATCCGCAAAGCCCATAACGCCCAGTCCGATTTTGCGATTGCCTCTCGCCAGCTTGACCGTATCCCTGACCGGATAATCGCATACGTCGACTATGTTGTCCAGAAACCGCACCGCCAGTTTCACGGTTTCAGCCAGTGCCGGCCAATCCATAGCCGCTTTTTTATCAGTCAGGCTAACAAACTTCGTAAGATTGATACTGCCTAACGTGCAGGCCTCATAAGGCAACAACGGCTGTTCGCCACAGGGATTGGTTGTTTCTATTCGACCCAGCGAGGGAGTGGGATTGTCACGGTTGATTCGGTCTATGAAAACAACGCCTGGCTCGCCCGTTTTATGTGCGCATTTGACAATCATCTTCCAGACGTCAGAGATAGTGTAGAATCGGCTCGCCCGTTCGGAGGCAGGCTTGCTTCCGGTAAGCTCATGCAAATCGTCGATAGTATAGCTCGCAATATCAATTCGCCGCGGCAACAAATAGCTTTTCTGAGTTCGTGGATTTTTAACGATGTGCAGAGTCTTACTGGACTTGAGTGCCTTCTTCATCCAGTCGTCGGTGACTTTGACGGATATATTGAAATTCGTAAAGGTCTCCAGGTTCTGCTTGGCGTGCAGGAATTTCAGTATATCGGGGTGCTCGACACCCATCATGCCCATGTTCGCGCCGCGGCGAAATGCGCCCTGCTGAATCGCATTTGTCGTTTCGGAAAAGACCCGCCAGAAGCTTATAGGCCCGGATGTGGTTCCGCCGCTGGAGGCAACGCGGTCACCGGTCGGCCTTAATTTGTCGAAGGAAAATCCCGTGCCACCGCCGGCCTGCTGAATCAGAGCCGTTTGCTTGACCGCCTCGAATATCCCTTCAATACTGTCTTCAATCGGCAATACGAAGCAGGCACTGAGCATTCCGCGTCGTTGTGCGTTCATCAGGGCCGGAGAGTTAGGCAGGAATTTCAGCGATGCGACAAGATCGTAGTATCTTTTTTGCCACTGTTTAATTTCGTTGCCGTTGGCTCCGAATTTTGCTTCGGCCTGGGCTATCAGTGACGCCAACCTGCTGAAAAGTTGTGCCGGAGTCTCGATGCACTCGCCATGCTCGTCCCGGACCAGATACCTGCTTTGCAAAACTTTCAAAGCGTTCTCACTAATAACAGGAGCTTCTCCCGGCACCGGAAATGTCTGGAACTCAGCCATAATAATCCCAACTTTTAATTGCTTAATAGTAGATTCATTATATCTCCGCTACGGCTCAATACTAAGTATTATCCGCTATATTTTTTGAGCCATTTGAAACGAAAGACATTGCGAATCCTTTCGCTGAAACGGATTCCCAAATTTTGAGTGCTCGTTTTAAAATCGGCCTGTTTGAGATCACCAACCGATGGCTTGGCAGGTGATTTGCCGAATATCGATAACAGACCAGCAGCAAGCAAACCAAGAAAAGAATTTATTTTGACTCTAAAAGACATCCGTTTAGTCGTTAGTGAATAGAATTTAGCATTCAGCAATCAATTATCTCTGGATCGCTCGTTTTAGAGAACCTAATAATTCTTCGCCGGTCCTGCTTATCGTCTCGGATTCACCGAACAATTGATGCCTGTCCAGAACCTCCGGCTGATAATCATAATATCTCTGTACCGCTTCGACACCACCTTCGGCGACACCGCTGGTCTTGTAATGCCCTTCTAAAAGCCAGGAGCTGAATTCGTCATCGTACTCAGCAGGATAAATAAGCGCAATAACAAACTTCTCGTCACTGTATTGAGATAAGTGCACTTTAGCTCGAGACGGAGGAGCAGCTTTAACAGCTAAGTTAATCAACTGCCTGAAATCTCTCTGGGCGGTTTCAATTTCGCTCGAATAGAAGAACATCCCGGCCTCAAGCTGGAAAGTCTCTGCCGGCACACCTTTTATTTCGAGCTTGCCATCGGGATAAGCCTTGTGGATTTTATAGACCTTGCCGTCCCGATACTTTTCGCTTTCTAAAAGCTCGGCCACTTCCTGTGCCGTAAAACCAACGCCGGCATGGTCACCGAAGTCGAATATATATAATCCTACATATTTATCCGTTTTCTGTAATTCCGGTAGTTTCATAGTTGCTTATTATATTCACAGATTTCGCAGATTGCACGGATTTTTTATCATAGAAATCCGCCAGTGTTATTTACCTTTCGCTGACGGAATAAATCTTGACACTTTAAGCGGTTTAATTACGATTCGTTTGAATAATGGCTTCCTCCTGAGCGTATATACGTTAGGATTGATGAAAAAGAATTCAATAATAAGGAGTTTGAAATGACTAATGGGGCAGCAGCAGGTGGAGCGGCGGCGGCAGCGGGAGCGGCAATCGCGAATGCGACAAAGGCATCCGGTGCGATTATCCGCGTGGAGTCAACGGACTTTATGACGATTCTCGAAAAAAAAGACAATCCTCTGGTAGTGTGTTCCGTGAGTAAATTTATCTCAACAAAGTATCACTATTTGACCGCATACAAGGGGCTTATATTTTACACAAAATCCGCCACGCAACTTATGCTGCGGCCAAGCGCCGAAATAATCCACGCCAAGAAAATCTGGATTCCAGAGTAACACAGATCAATCCACCGTGAAAACGCAGATTAATTATTGATGGTTATTCGTGCGAATTTTCTTTTGCCAACCTGGATAGTCATCCCACCTGTTGGTGTGACTTCAGCATTTGGGTCGTTAACTTTATTTCCGTCTATTGAGACGGCTGATTGAGCGCACATTCGCTTTGCTTCGCCGCCGGTTTCGACAAGTTTGCAGGCAAGCAATAGCTGCTTGACGGAAACTGCTTTTGCCGGGAGGGTAAATTCAGGCATATCATCCGGCAGTTGTCCCTGTGCGAAAACTTTATCGAATTCGGCAGCGGCTGCCTTAGCGGCCTTTTCATCATGAAACTGAGTAACGATTGTTTTGCCAAGCAAGACCTTCGCCTCTTTCGGGTGCGTCTTGCCGGGATTGACAAGCTCGGTAATTTTTTCGGCAGGCAGGTCGGTCAAGAGTGTAAAATAATTTTCCATTAAACTGTCGGAGATACTCATGACTTTACCGAACATATCGTTCGGTTCATCGGTCACGCCGATATAATTGCCTTTGGATTTGCTCATTTTTTCCTGGCCGTCAAGTCCTACAAGAATCGGCATCGTTATTACAATCTGCGGCGGCTGATCGTATGCTTTCTGTATGTCTCTGCCGACAAGATTATTAAAGGTCTGGTCCGTGCCGCCAAGTTCGACATCGCTTTTGACCATAACCGAATCGTAGCCCTGCATCAGAGGGTAAAGAAATTCGTGCGTGTAAACATCCACTTCGGCCTGCAGGCGTTTTTTGAACGTGTCACGCTGGAGCATCTGGGCAACCGTTTTTTTAGCTGCTATCTGAATCAACTCCATCAAAGTAAGTTTTTCCAGCCATTCGCTGTTGTATCTGATTTCGAGCTTCTCATCGGAGATCTCGAGTATTTTGCCGGCCTGCTCGAAGTAAGTCTTTGCGTTTTGCGCGATCTGCTCCGGTGTGAGGATTGGCCTTGTGGTGTTTTGTCCCGTTGGATCGCCGATTCGCGCCGTGTAGTCACCAATAATAAGAACCGCCTTATGGCCGAGGTCCTGGAACTGGCGCATCTTTCGCAGCACGACGGTATGGCCGAGGTGTATATCGGGGCTGGTAGGATCCAGACCGAGCTTGATTCGCAACTGCCTGCCCGTTTTGGCTGCCTCAGTTAGTTTCTGAGCCAATTCGGCCTCGGTAAATATTTCCACCGTGCCGCGTTTTAGTAACTCGATTTGCTCTGCGATAGTCTGTGCCATCTATAAAGTCTCTGCAAACGAAAATATTCAAAGTGCAAAATTATAAAGGACAAGTCGAACAAAAGCAAGAATGATCCTGACAACCATATTTAGCCCATGGTTTTATCCAAGATTTTCTTCTCAACCTGATTTTGTCTTGCGTACGATACGACAGCTACTGCGTAAGGAATAATAGCTGCAACACAGAAAGCAAGGCATATAGTCTTTATCTGTTCTCTCTTTACGTACGGTTCTATCACATGAAATAGTGACACTGTTTTACTCGGCCAAAACACTCTGACATCAAAATGATAAGCTCCGTCAATTAAAACGTGTAGCCACGCACCCAGAATCCCTGAGATAACCATCTTCCACAAACTGCTCTTATAAGGTATGCGAATTAGTCCCATTATCATTTTGAACATAGGTCGGAGTGGATATGCAACAACACCCCAGAGGGCACCCACAACCGCTCCTATCAACAGCGTATGACAATATCGGTGTACCGGCCAACCGAGGTGAAAGGTCATTATCACAAGGACCTCAACGTCAACAATCACGTTGGCCAGGATAAACACCGGGACATCAATCCACCTTCGAAAAACCAACCCAAAGAATCCACTGGGCCCAAAATGATACGGTGTAAACGGCATTTGAATTCTATTTAACGAGATTACAGCTGAATGCCGGAAAGGTAGGCATCTTTTTGCAGATAGTTTTGAACGTAGTCTTTTATAGCATCTTCGAGTGAGGTTAATTCTTTATCGTAGCCGGCTTCGCGGAGCTTGGTTATGTCGGCTTGCGTATAGTACTGGTATTGATTTCGAATAGACTCGGGCATTTCGATATACTCGATATTTGATCCTTTATCCATAGCGGCAAAAACAGCATTTACCAGGTCGTTCCATGTGCGGGCCTGGCCGATGCCTATATTATAAAGGCCGCTCAGCTTCGGATTATCGTAGAAAAATAAAGTCATTTCCACCGCATCTTTGACGTAAATAAAATCCCGTAACTGCTCACCGTCGGCGTATTCAGGCTCATAGGATTTGAACAGGCGGACTTTGCCGGCGGCGTTTATTTGCTCAAAAGCCTTTATAATAAAACTTCGCATGTCAGCTTTGTGATATTCATTCGGCCCGAAGACATTGAAGTATTTCAGACCAACGATGCCTTTTAATAATCCTGCTCTGCGTACCCACAGGTCAAAGAGCTGCTTGGAATAGCCGTACATATTCAGCGGCTTTAATATATCGATTTTTTCTTCGTTATCGCTAAAACCGTTTGAGCCGTCTCCATAAGTAGCTGCGCTGGAAGCATAGATAAAACGGATATCGACGTCGGTCGCCCACTGGGCCAGTAGTTTGCTGTACTCGTAGTTATTCTTTATCAGATAAGTGGCATCTTTTTCCGTGGTATCCGAGCAGGCACCGAGATGAAAAACAACTTCGACGGAATTATCGAGCTTACCTTCGATAACCAAATCCAGAAAATCTGTCTTCTCGACATAATCGGTGAAGGACAAACTCCGCAAGTTCTTCCACTTCTGATCCGTGCCAAGCTCGTCAACGACAAGGATATCAGTAATCTGTCTACCGTTTAGTGCGGCAATTATTGCCGAGCCGATAAAGCCAGCTCCACCGGTAACTATTATCATTTTGCAGGCCCCATATAAAACTTATCAGATTTGGCAAAGCATAATTCGCCTTCCGTTAAGTGTCAAATGTTTAAGCTCTATTTGCGCATAAAAAAAGCTGCCCAAAAAACGAACAGCCGGAAAAACTAAAGTAATATTATGTACCTTTAACACAAAGCGATGTAGCTCGCAATCGCAAGAACCAATATCCGCCTCTTGGTAAAGATAAATGGAAGCCAGGTTTGGTAATAAAACTTACTCATTCGTTCTCTCGGATAAAATTATCAAATCGCCAATCAACTACTATGCGAATATGATAACCGAAATGGGCATTAAAATCAAGAAAAAAAACGCTGCTCCAAGTTTAAGTATTTGTTGGCAAGGCATTTATATCGCTTAAAACGCGCAAATTTTTCATGCTCTCCTAAGGCATGTATTCCGTCACATAAAACCTTATAACCGACATAAATTAGGCCTTTATTGCTTCGTCAACTTCAATGTAATGTACGACCTATAATCGCGACTATTCATCAGTGCCCGTAAATTCCTCGACGACCCTCAGGGTCTCGCCCGTATCTTCTAATTCAAATATGCGAGGCTGTGCAGCCCGGTTGTTTGGCGAATGCAGCACCATCATCAGCTTGCCGTCGAACGTGGTAAACAACATCCCATGGCCGCCATCGTCCTTATAAAGAGGTTCGGCCTGCTGTTCCCATGGTCCGGCCAGCTTGCCGGAATTCGACACGGCCAGGCCTACTGTGTAGCCGCCTGCGCCAAAACCCGACCAGATCATCATGAGTTTGCCGGATTTGCTTGTGTAAAAGTATGGTCCATCCGTGACAAAACATCCCTCTGTAGCTGAAATTATTGCCCACGGTCCG
>CAZQXE010000167.1:0-7033 GCA_964597115.1 uncultured Pirellulales bacterium
AGAGCATCGGACTGTCGATCCGAAGGTTGAGGGTTCGAGTCCCTTCGGCCTCGTTAAAAGCCTTGCCGGTGACCATCGCCGACAAGGCTTTTTTATATCTAACAAATCCGCTTTTTGAGGTATTTTAGCTGTTAAAGGCAAGACTTAACCTTGTTTTTCTTCTCTCAGGAATCAGGAGCCTGCTGATTCGATTTCTTGCGCTTATTCACATCATGACTAACTCGCTCCGCTTTCTTTGCCTTACGAGGAGGCAACTCACTAATTTCCGCAACATGCTTTTTGCCGCTTTTGCCTGAGTGACTAATCGACGGCGAAGTCAATTCAGCCTTCTCTATGAGCACTGCTATTTCCTGAGTGCTGAACTGGCACCCGCAAGACATGCAGTAGAAACCGATCTCACGGTCAAAATATATCCGTCTCTTAAGGCATTTTGGGCAGTCAATCTCTTGGTAATCAGGGTCAAACACCATCTTTGCCTATCCTAAATTTCTGTCACTATTCACTCTCAGGCAGTGTGATAATCACACACAAACAGTGCCTTTCATTTTATTCTCGGCAGATACCCGAAAAACTTCATAGTTTCTTTTTTGTAAATTCTTCCTTTTTGTTGTTCCGTCTTTGATAAGCTGGCTAAATTAGAGATCAAAAATGGTATAATTAGAAATGTTTCGCGAATAATTTGGGACGTTGACTTGCTTAGAAAAAATTTGCTCTTTTATAAATTCGACATCAAAGTCCGGCTGTTATGCTCCGACCGAAACCGCCTATGCTAGCCACTTTCAATTTGCTCATTGCATCTCCCAAACTCGAAGCAGCCCAAAAAAAATAAAGCCGGCATATTGCCGGCAATTCTATTACGCGACTTTCGGGTATAACTTTACTAAATAATATTACGACATCTACGCATCGGTCATTCGACCTCTATATCAAATCCTCCCGCTGCTGGCAACTTATTTTTTGAATCGCCATAAGTCTATGGTGTTTTCCTCCGTGGCCAACCATTCGACATGCCAGTCGAGGAACAAACAATTAGCACCGTTACTGTGCCTTTCCCTCGCTATTCGTCTTCCCATATTCAAGTCCTCAGTTTCAGAAGTAGGCAGATGTCCCGGATTCCATACATCGCACCGATTATATCCCTCGTCGCCGGCCTTACTTATTATTTGCCGCCACGAGCCGTCCTCGTTATCAGTAAGGTAAATAGTATAAGCCCGACGGGTACAGTCGATGATTCTGGTCGGTGCTATTGTCTCGGTACCTACCATGTCATTTTCATTTTCGAATTCCCAGCCGTTAATGACGTAGCAGATAGTTTGCCTCCTATTGGGATAACTCGGACAGCGATAAATCTCAACGGAACGATAATCATTGTCAACGGACCTCTGAGACAAAAAGGGCATAAAAAGCTGAAACCATGCCGTGCCGATATTATTGTCCAAAGCGCGAGGAACATACAGGTTATACTGCTCGGCATAGAAACCGGCTCCCATGCCGATTTGACGTAAATTGTTTTGGCAAACTACAGCTTTGGCCTGCTTCCTCACCCGTTGCAGAGCCGGCATCAATATCCCCATCAACAACGTAATTACGGCGATCACCACAAGAATTTCTATCAGCGTGAATCCCATTCGCCTGTGAACAACCATACTCCACCTACGTATAGATAAGGACAGTACACCAATATTATACACTTTTTCTAAGCTATGAATCAATAAAGAAATTGTCGGTATCCGGAACAGGATTTGGGAACCGTCCTGGGGAATTTCTTTCACAGAGCAAGTTATCCGGTTCTAACTGAAAGGGGACAATGGCTTTTGGCAAGGGCCATTAATTTCCGGATTGAGGAGGTAGCGGTTCTGATTCCACAGCATTGGGATCCTGCGGCTTTTCCACATCTTCAACTAAATCTGAAAGCACCTTGGTCAGATTCTTCGCTTTCCCTTCTGCAATTTCGTAAATCCATCCCTGATGTTTGGCGATGAATTCTTTCGCTTTATCGTCCGCAAGCAGCTTCGCTTCTTTGACCTTCAATTCCTCCTCCGATTCATCCTTTCTTATCGAGGTAGGCCTTACTCCCGTAAACACAGAACTGCAGGTTATGTATGTTTTATCGTCTTTGGTAGTGATATTTATTGTGTACTCTGTGGAATCGGTCAATCTGCAAACGTACTGCTTATCGAAAGTCAAATCGTCCGATTGTTTCTTAACATCATCGCATCTCAAATTTGTCAGAGCGGTGAAAACACTCTGGGCATCACCGCTTTTGAGCTTTTTGTCTGCGGGAATACCCTCCAGCACAATATTTGTACTATTCGGTTCCGTCTTAAGCGTATATTTGCCGTTCGGCAAAATAACCGTCACCGACTCAATATCATCACGACTCACCGAAGTAAGCTCCTGCTCAATAAAATTGATCACCTTATCTCCGAACCAGGGCACATTCGACGCCATATAAACCTTATTGCTCACAGTATTATCCCCCGACAGCAGTCTTACATAAGTGCCCTGCCCAGGCTCTTTGTTTTTCCCAATTGCTACACCCGTAAGAAGTGTTAAATTCGGGTCCGGCTTAAGAAATTTGACGAGACTCCGGGCCTTTGCTTCCGTTACCTCAAGGTCTTCGTGGTTGGCCGGATTATCGGTGACAAATTCCGACGTCTGAATCTCAAGGCACTTGGATATCAAACTATTAATCTCGCTCGCTTTGGCGGGATAACTGTCTTTATTAACGACAACGAATTGCCTTCCTATGCGCTTCAGCATCACCCCATCATCGCCAAAGCCTAAAAAGATGCTGCCTATATCATCAACGTTAAGTCCCTGCACAAGATAAACAGGTCCGCTCGGTTCGGCTTTTTTCTTGTTCGAAACACGTGACTGAACCACGGCCCATGCTACCATAAGAACCGTAATAATTCCTAATATCGTTAGTTTCCTGTTGCTCATTTAAAAACTCCTTAGTCACGATTCATGACATAAACAACTAATCAGGCGTCACTCGCATGACTGATATAATGTCTCTTCCTCACGCTGCGACAGATATTCAACGCTATGGTAATCATCAGAATAATCGCCGGGACTAAAAGCATATTGAAATTGCGAAGCTTATTACCTAAATGTTCAATCCTTTCACGTCTTTTCCTTCTCACATCATTCAACTGCTGCTGAGCTTCGTATTTTTTCAATTCAATCTCACGCTGCTTTTGGAGAATGGAACTGCCGATGACTTCTTCCTGACCTTCCTGAGCCGATGAGAGAATAGACTGCAACTCTCTTGTGAAGCTTGAAATTTGCACGTTGAGCTTTGCCACTTCTTCGGCAGTTTCGGCTTCCGCCTGCTTTTTAATTTCTTCAACTACAACGAATGGCTTCTTAAAGCTCCCCCGCGACCTGATTGAAACCAAATCACTCGAACCGCTCAAAACATCTATTGCGTTCATCATTAAAGTACTATTGTCGCCATAGGCCCTCTTGCCGAAAAACCAGGACTCATACGCCAGAATATCGCTTATAAAATCAACATCTGAAAAGACAATAACCGCACAGTCCTCGGCAGCTTCCTTCAGACCCGTTACCGGTTTTGTGGTTGTCTTATCCTCGTTCGGATCTGCTGATTCATCGGAAGATTCTTCGCTCGAAGCAACTTCAATCTCGATACCATCCGGAAAACTGCTCTTAAAACGACCGGAAATCAGATAACCCATCTCTACGGGCTTGTCACCCGGTATGAATTTACGCATAAGCTCGGATGGCATCATCAGCTCATACTGACTGCTTATCGAAAAGCTATTGCCGGTGTTGGTCGTCGTAATTAACGGTGTCAGCTCTATTTCAGACGCACTTTCCTGAACTCCATTTGAATCAACAGCTTCTCTGAGCACACCAGCGAATAAAACTTCGACATGGTTAAGCTTTGAAGTAATGACAGTATCAGAATTGAAGCAGCTCGTCACAGTATCCCCCGGCACAAGATTAAGATAGCCAATGAACTTCTCCGACCTCATGTCGCGAGTTATGCGTGCCGGCTGTGCTAAAATATTTTTATCACCGGCGAAGGTGTTGACCGGCATCTCGACGCCCCAGTTATGCAAAAGCACATTCAAATCCGAACTGCGTGAAGCCTGCACTCCCATCTGCATCGCCATTTGGTCGGGCGTATCAGCGAAGCAATGAGGATCCACACACACAATCGCTCTGCCGCCCTTGAGTACGAACTGGTCTATCGCAAACAGCGTCTGTTCGGGCAGGTTCTTGGGGTGAATGACAAGAAGAATATCAATATCTTCAATTTCATTCGCATCGGCAGCTATTGCCTCGACCTCGTATCGCTCCCGCAAAGGCACCACGAAAGTCCAGGGCTGTTTCGGCTGTTTGCCCTGTCTGATCATCATTTGAGCCATATAGCCGCTCACATCGTCACCCATTACCTCCAGCGAACTCAGGATACCGATTTTTCGTTTCTGGCGGGTAATTGCAGTATCTATCAGATAGCTTATATCGTACTCAATAAAATTCTCCCTGTCCGGCGAAAAGAACGGTATAGTCTTATCAATTCCAAATTCTGTCTGCATTACCAGGCCGAAGAAAAAATTCTCCTCTTCCGTTATCTGGTATCGCCTCAAGCCGTATCTTAGCGCCTGAGCTTCCTCATCAGAAAAAGGCCTCGGGTCGATTACTTCCAGTTCAACCATACCCCTGGAAGCAGCAACGTACTCCTCCAGCAGCGCTTTGACGAACTCGTAGTAGTTATTGAAATACTTGATCTGGTCAGGACCTTTCAGCGATGCGGTTTTAGCGTAGAAAAGTTTGGCTTTAATCGGCTGATTAAGCTTGCCCAATATTGCCTTGGTTCCAGCAGAAAGCGTATAAAGCTTCTGGTCGGTAACGTCAAGCTTCAACCTCTTACCAATATTCTGGCTGATACTTATCGCAGAGAAAGCAATAACCAAAACAAAACACGCCCCAATAACAGCTCGTATTGTTCGACTCATTATCTGGCCTTCCTTTCATCCAAAACAATACTGCAGGCGATAATCCACCCGGCAATCAGCAATACGAAATAAGAAAGGTCTCCGAACTTCAATACTCCTCTCTGGATCGACTCGAAGTGAGTCTGAAAACTCATACTCTCTATCACCGAGACCAAACCGGCAGGTAAGAACGTGGAGACGTAATTCAGCGTTGTCGGCATACCCGCAAAGACAAGCACCGCACAGGCAACCACCGATAGTACAAAACTAATCACCTGGTTCTTACTAACCGCCGAAAAGAAACAGCCGATAGCAAGAAATCCGCCCGCCATTAATACGCTGCCTATATAACCTGTAATTATTAAACCGACATCAGGATCGCCGAGGTAACAAACCGTAATCACCATAGGAAAAGTCAGCGCCAGTGCAATCACAAGGAACAGCCACGCCGCGAAGAACTTGCCCAAAACCGCCTGCGTTATTGTAATCGGCAGAGTAAACAGCAGCTCAATCGAACCGACCTTGCGTTCCTCAGCCCACAGACGCATTGCCGCCGATGGCACCATAAAAACAAACAGCAGCGGCAGGTTCATAAAAAACGTACGCATGTCCGCCTGCCCCATTTCATAAAATCCCTGCTTGAATGTCAGGTACGCCGAGAAAAACAAAAAAATCACAAGAAAGACATAGGCAAGAGGAGTCGTAAAATAACTCTTCAACTCCCTTTTGAATACCGCTAAAAAACTATTCATTTTGTCACTCCTATATAAAAGTGCTTCGACGCACTTAAGAATTTCTTACCTGCACTCTATGCACTCTTCGCCCGGGTAATCTTGCGAAAAACCGCATCAAGACTGCACTTGTGCTCTTGCTTCAATTCATCAGGCGTTGAATCCACAAGTATTTTTCCCCTGGCGATAATTATCGTCCTCGAACATACTGCCTCCACTTCTTCGAGAATATGAGTCGAGACAATAATACATTTGTCTTTCGCCATATCGTTTATGAGTTTTCTGACCTCATGTTTTTGGTTCGGATCCAGCCCATCGGTAGGTTCATCAAGAATGAGCACATCCGGGTCGTGAATCAATGCCTGAACCAATCCAACACGCCGTTTATATCCCTTCGACAGTGTCTCAATCGTCTGATGGTACACAGATTCAATCGAGCACATCGGGACAATCTTATCGAGCGTCTCTCTGCGTTTCTTGCCCTTGATTTCTCTGGCATCGCAAACGAAATTCAAAAAGCCCCCTACCGTCATCTCGTTATATGCCGGCACGTTTTCAGCTAAATACCCAACCGACTTTCTGACCGCAATGGGATTTCGCAGAATATCATACCCGCATATTGTAGCCGTCCCGCTGTCCGGCCTCAGATAACACGCCAATATTCGCATCGCAGTGGTCTTGCCGGCCCCGTTAGGCCCAAGAAGACCCAGAACCTGACCTTTTTCAACATTGAAAGATATGCCGTCAACCGCAACGACCGGCCCGAAACTGCGACGAAGTTCTTTAACTTCTATCATATCCATCTCCACAAAATTGTGTCAGTTTCTCCCCAAAATTCTGCCCCTTACTCTTACGGGGATGTATAAATTTACCCAAAAATTCTTGACAGTCAAGACCTATCCGCAGATTATTCTGCTCGTATACTTTAACCATTTGAGAAATTTGAACTTATGAGCCGGGTCGCAAAGGTAAAATTTGTAGATTATCAACGCAGTATAGCCAAAGCTCTGGACCTTATTGGAGCCGCAGGCAAATTGCCGCAGCAGGGACTTATCATCATCAAGCCGAACCTTACAAACTCATCTCCGCCGCCAGTCACAACAAGCGTTGCCGCGGTCGAAGCCGTTTTCAATTACTGTAAGAACCATACAAAAGCAGAAATTGCCGTTGGTGAAGGCTGTGGAGAAGGCAGAACCGCCGATGTGTTCGCCGCCCTCGGATACGTCGATTTGGCCGCAAAGTACGGAATGGAACTGATCGATTTCAACGATGCCGACACAATCTCACTCAAAAACAGCAAAGCAAAACAATTGAAGCAGTTTCACATGCCTA
>CAZQXE010000168.1:0-7027 GCA_964597115.1 uncultured Pirellulales bacterium
ACCTGTGACCTCACGGGTGTGATCCGTGCGCTCTAGCCAACTGAGCTAATCGCCCTGTTGTTTTTTGATGTCTTGTTTAAGATTGGGATTATAGACGATACATCATAAATCGTCAATTGAAATTCAGTTTGCTGTAAGCGCAACTATCTTAAGGATAATCGTATTCATCCAGGAGTGAACCTTCCGCTCAAAATCGAATGTGTCGCAGTTGAAAGCCAAATCAAGATTGGTATTCTCGTTAAGCTCTGTATTATGCCCGATGGAGCCGATTAGTTGCTGATAACAATAAGTGCAATACTCATGTGGCACAGCCCAACTGCCACCCCAGCCGTATGGCCACCAGGCCAAAAACTTTAACCGGTGGCCGAATACCTAATGCTCCGTAACGTAATTTACGATTCCTGATCTTTAAAAAAGACTCTTAGGGTTGAGGTTGGCCGACTCAATGTCCTTAAAATATTTTACCGTGCCGTGCTTTAATTCTGTCGCGGCTTCGTCATCACAAACGATGATTCCTTTCGGGTGCGTTTGTAAGGCGCTGATTGTCCACATGTGATTGACACTTTCCTCAATCGCATGGCGCAGCGCGCGAGCTTTATTGTGGCCGTTAACGATAATAAGCACTTCTTTAGCATCCATCACAGTGCCAACGCCTACAGTTAAGGCTGTTTTGGGAACTTTGTTGACGTCACCACCGAAGAATCGCGAATTGGCTATTATAGTGTCGTATGTGAGAGTCTTGACGCGAGTCCTTGATGCCAACGACGAGCCCGGCTCATTAAATGCGATATGACCGTCCGGCCCTATCCCGCCTACGAAAAGAGTAATGCCGCCTACATTTTTTATTTTCTCCTCGTATGCAGAGCACTCCGCTTCAAGGTCCGGTGCGTTGCCGTTGAGAATATTAACGTTTTCTTTTGGGATATCTATATGGCTGAAGAAGTTGTTCCACATAAATGAATAGTAGCTTTCCGGGTGGTCCTCAGGAATATTTACGTATTCGTCCATATTAAAAGTGACAACATTTTTAAATGTCACTTTTCCTGCTTTGTTGAGCTCTATCAGCGCTTTGTACATCCCAAGTGGCGAAGAACCGGTGGGAAGCCCCAGCACAAAAGGCTTAGACTCGTTTGGACCAAAATCGTCGATTTTTTTGGCGACGTAATTCGCAGCCCATTGTGAAGCTATCTCGTAATTCGGTTCAATTATTACTCTCATCGGCACTACTCCTTAATCAAAGGTTTATAATTTACAGCCTATCGCATCTCCGCTGGCGGGATTTACATTAACGCAATCCTCCCATTCGCTCGATAAGCTCATTGCCAAGCTCTGTTTTGTTGGTTATGTGTTTTTCGATTTCTGAAACAAAACTATCCTCTTCGAATGTCCCCCTGACTGCTGCAAAGTCTAAATGCTTCGTTTCTTCGTCACCGTCGAGACCGAATCCTGTTTGAGCGGTAGCGGCAAATTCTTTCCTGGCATCGGTATAAAGGCTGTTGTCGAGCTCCACGACAGCTTCTTTCCACTTCTTGGTCAACTCTACGATATCCTCGGCTGTTATTTCGTCAATTGTTTTGTCCAGATTCTCCTGCAAAACATTTACTGCCCACGCCCATTCATAATCAGAATAATTGTCATACATTGACTTGAAAGCTTCTTTTACCTGGTCCAGTGTTCGGATAGTACCATCTTCGATGCCACCAAGCATTTGATGCACAACTTCTTCTGGAGCAAACAAACCAGCCAGGTCCACCCATTTGCCCAGCCCGACACTGGTTTGAGGCCGCAGCGTTGCTCTAAGCTCCCCCACATTTTTGAACTGCTTGCCTTCAAGCCTCTTGATTAAACAGTTGCCCAGGAACTTATCGATGCCCATTTGGTATAATTTGATGCCGCGTTCTGACGATGAGTTTGTTATCTTGACGCTGTGGTAAGTAAAGCATTCGGAAGTTTCGCCGGATGTCGCTCTAAGGTTCCGAAGCAAGTTACGACCATTAATCATCTTTTGAATCGTGTATGGGCTTAGTAGTTTGAAATTTATGTAGTCGAGTTTGTTGGGACCCTTGCGTCGGTCGCGCTTAGGCCATTTTCGAGCGTCTCGAACGGTTCCTACGCTGCGTAAATTTACGCCGGGGACAAGAACACTTTCGTCCTCGTGCTCAATCAGGTACGAGAAAGGCAAATCCGATGTATCCGAGTTCCTGTAATGTCTGCCCATTACAACGGTAAAGGCTCCAACCTTTGCCGGCCAGAGCATATATGAGTCACTGGCGGTTTTGGAACCTCGTTCGACTATGCCCTGATGGACCGGCCCAAGTTTATACATGTGGTTGCTTTGGTTGGTCCCGCTGCCGGCATTTAGAAATGAGAACAGCCCTGAGATAAGAAGCGTGGATTTATGATGTGTGACAGTATAGGGCCCGGCAAATATCGCGCACGCCTCTCCGTGAAAACCTCCGCAATTAGCGAAGAACACGGAGTTTTCCGCCGAATACTGCTTAGCCAGCACCGTACCCTGGCCTACAAAACATTCACATATTATTGTCCCGTCTGTAATCTTGGAGCCACTGCAGACTATGAAATTTTCTGCAAAAACCCCGGGTCCGATATACACCGGGTCCTCCTGACAGCTATTCACCGAGCCTTTTTCCAGTTTATTGACTCCCTCGATAACAGTTGCGGGACCTATTTTTACATTTTTGATAATTCGACCATTGATGATTTTGGCTCCTTTTGCTACCAGGCCCATAGAGGAGCTGATAGATGAGGTGTAGTCGGCTATCATTTTTTCCAGCTTTTCGATTACTTTTAGCTTGTGGCGATAAAAAGCTATTAAATAAGCTGTGTGAGCCGATAAACGGTCGTAAATTGGTATTTCTCTGCCTCCTGCCTCGTTAACGACGACAACTTGCGTCCCGTTGCCAAAACTACTTTCGCCTTCTACCGCAAGCAGGTCAATATTGTCTATGACCACGTCATCTTCGATTATGTAGTTGGCAATGTAGTTTCTTACATGACTTATGTATACGTTGTTACCTATCGTGCAGTTATAAATTGTCGCACTACTGATGCCCGTGGGTTTGGTAATGCCGCCGAAAAACGAAACCTGCTTTTCGAACGCACCTAATCTTACGCACCCACAAAACCGCGTCGATCTTACCGCCCCGGCATTGAAAGCCTCTGCGACCTGGACCTTCGACCAGTCTTCGCAACTACATCCCTGGCTGGTTAATTGAGCGATTTCATCGGTAGTTAGTGGACGAAAATTATCTCTGTTTGAATTTAATTCAGGCGCCATTTTCTCCTCTTTCCATTTCCAAACTTCCCGCAATCTTTAGTCTGTAAAAAAGCGTACGATAAACTCATGTATGGTTCGCAGTCCTATATTAGTTTATCATCTTGAATTCCACAGAGCAAATCATACAGACCATGAACTCATAAATCAAGACATTTGTAACAAGTCAACTGTTAAGAATCCATGGCATAACTCATGATGTGATAAGCGGGCGGTTATCTCTCGGTGAGGTCCCAGAATCCCTCAATGCAGGATACGTTCAAAGCAACAACATTAATTGACGAATGATTACATTGAAAGCAACGGAAAATTTTCGGCAAAATTTGGAGTAATTCGTTGGAAGGTGCCGATGTCTACTGTATAAGAGTTTGTACTCTATTAGGCAGAGAGCTTATGCCTTTACTGTGAGGCACCGGCCCGAGCCTTAATAGACGCAGGATTAAAATTGACTATCTGCCGGCCTTTCGGATACGGGGCTGATGTTGTGCAGGAAAGAATTGTAAAACAGGTACTCTCAGGGACGGGACAATGCCGACTCAACCAAGAGTAGCAAAAGTTTTAGCATTGTTACTGATTTCTATGACGACCGGGGCGATAATCTTAATGGCCCTGGGTCATAATCCTCCGTCTGCCGGTCCGTTTTCCCTCTGGACCTATTACCGCCTTGATCCTGTTAATAAAACCATTCACTCTCAGGCCGCACAATCTCCTAACCGATGGAACCGCATTGAAATTTATTATAGCGGGACCAAAACCGGCAACATAGAGCAGCTAGCATCTTTCAACGGCCTGGCTAATCATGAGGATATCAACTGTCACTTTTGTCTGTGCAACGGCTATGGTGGCACCGATGGCCAAATACAACCAACAGAAAAATGGCAAAGACAATGGTCAGCCATCCCCAGCCGCACCTGGTACGGTAGCGGTCAGACTATCCGCATCTGTGTTATAGCTGACGGCAAAACATCTCGCCCAACCGATTGCCAGATAAAAAGGATACAGGTGCTGGTGGAAGGTTTAAGTGAGAAGTTTCACATCCAGCCCAAATCTATCTACTATCCGGGCGATTGGCGGTAAAGAAATTTTCAACGGTACCGTCGGATAGCTTACTACCCAAACTTGCTTTTCAATATTGATAAATGCGTTTCTAAATATAAACTGGATGTACATCTCATACCCAATGGATGCACATCCAGTATTTTAAAGGAGGGCGGTTATTTACTGAGCGGTGTCCGCAGTACCTTTTTGATAACTTCCCGGTGCTGCTATCGCTGATAAGGACCCTTTCCGGACTTGATTGATTCTAAATCCGGGAGTCTTCAGTTACCGCCCTGCGGGCCTCGGCATTGATAAGTTTCAACTTTGTCCGCCCATGCCTGTAGACCAGAAGTCTCTGTAAAGACGACTTCTGAAATGCTCAGCTTAATTTTCCTTAAATATTCTCTGCTCCTCCAGGACTACGGTCTATCAAATTA
Organism: uncultured Pirellulales bacterium; assembly: GCA_964597115.1. Taxonomy (GTDB): domain Bacteria; phylum Planctomycetota; class Phycisphaerae; order Sedimentisphaerales; family Anaerobacaceae; genus CAZQXE01. The sequence goes on from CAZQXE010000168.1 coordinate 4,771, forward strand.
TTAAAAAATTAAATCAGATAAAGTATTATTGTTTTTTCTTGTTCCGCCATACCGCACTTTGTCCTCTGCCAATAAACCTGTAGACCGAATCTATTGCGTTTTTAGCAAAAGTTCGCATGGCAGCGATATCTTCGTTTACAATCAGTGAAATCGCCGCTTTAATATTGGCAGCAACTCTCTTAAACATCCCTATTGCTTCCTTATTCCGCTCCGGCATAAGTCCACCGCGTCTGATTTCGCATATACAGACGTGTTTGGTGGTCATTTTTATTGCAGTCTTAGCGGGAAAATTCGCAAAAAAGAGTGAAAAAGAAAAAAAGCCCATCAACTGGACTATATCTGATGCAAAAAATGCTACGAAGGCACAGCCAATAAACTTGGAACGCTACAGTAAAATCATTGTTCTGAGACCGTTAAACAATAACAGCCTATCAATAAATTAGTGGCAACGGGAAAACTCAATTGCCTCTTAAACCTTTTATTTACCGGTTTTTCCGAGGCAATATGAGATTCCTGTTGCCACTACTAATATTTTTACAAATTTTGTATCCTAAAACTACTATTAACTATAACGGATAGACCGGCAATTGGACTCTCAGCAGCTCGTAAATCGTCTTGCCATCCTTGATGGCATCTGAAGCAGCATCACGGAACATCTTCTGCAATTCGTCAAAATCTGTAGTCTTGAGTTCCGCAAGGCTTTTCTTGTCGCCTTTGGCGTTGGCATCGATAAACTTGGCCATAGTCTCACCCGCCATTTCGCGGATAAGTTGCCACAGCTCTTTGCCATCACTGGCCGCTATTGCACGACCTAGCGCCAGCGACATCGACAAGATAGCGTTCATACCCAGAACGCCTTTTCGCTGCATAGCCTGGATTTTATCGGCATCCGAGGCGCTCTTGGAAATCCTACCCGCATTAATTGCCTGCTCAAGCTCCAATCCCAGCAGGGCCTTGTCTGTATCGAGCAAGGTTCCCAGATTGGACAGGCGTTTGCCGACAAATGCCTCGGCCAGGACGGTCTCAACGTGCCTGACGGCATCCATACAGCCTTTACCGTCATAGCGTTTCGATTTTCTCCAAAGGGCCATTAGTTTCTCGTCGTTCTTGCCCTTGACGGTCTGGAATGCCACGTCTTTCTTGAATCGAAGCGTGCCGTCACCGGCGTCCTTGAACATATCCGCATACTTCTTCGTGGTATCGGACTTCTCGATGATGCTGTCCACATAGTGAATCGCCTCGTCTACACCGGCCGATGTTCCCAGCGGTGTCGAGCCTTTGAAACGAATTGTTCCGGTACGACCAAGGAACAACGTTGCTGCAGCAGTAGGAATGCCGGCGTTAGTCGCCTCTTCTGTGCCGCTAACTGCTTCGATTGCCAGCATCTTAATAAGCAGGCTGGCAATGTCGATCTCGCCCGCATCCGGCATGATACTAACGTCTTCCTTGCCGGTGAGAATCCGAACTAGCTCCTTGACGTTTTCCTCGACCTCTTTCCGTTCCTTGTCCGTTATCTCTCTCTGTCCGGCTTTGGCGAGTGCGAGAATCTCCATCACGCGGCCGTATTTCTGAAGCCGTTCGGTGTTGGCACCACCACCGGCTTTGAGGCCCAGAGCGTTCATCGCCGTCGCTATTTCCGCCTCAAACGGATCGTTCGGCGACTTGGAGCGGTGCGATACAACGAGTTCTGCACCATAACCGAGCGATGTGAGCATCGCCAGCACGGTCTCGGAGAGCGTTCCAATCTGGTTGGCCTTAATCAGAGTCGCATTAATCTCGCCGTTCCTGGCGCAATTCTCAATATTTGAATCCTTTGTCGTGACAAGGTCATCGCCAATAATGAATATCTTGTCGCCGAGCTCCTTCATCAGGTTCTTCCAGCCTTCATGGTCGAGCTCACCGAAGCCGTCCTCAATGGATAGGACAGGCACGTCGTTTTCCATGGCTTCCTTGTAAAGTTCAAGAATCTCATCACGGCTCATATCAAGTTTGCTCTTGTCACGCCAGAAGCGATACATTCCAACCGAATCCGTCTGGCCGGTTTCCTCGCGGTATAAGTTCTCCAGTTCTGAGGCCGCCGGATCCAGAGCAATCGCTACATCCACGCCCGGTACATACTCACAGTCGAGAATGGCCTGTTTCATCATACGCCACATTCTCTGTTCCGGTACTTTATCACCCGGTTCCTTGTCGATATACGGAGCAATACCACCTTCAAGACCAACACCCATAACCTTGGCGCCAGGAGCCGACTCGA
>CAZQXE010000169.1:0-6982 GCA_964597115.1 uncultured Pirellulales bacterium
CTGCATTTTTTAACCTAACATCAATGGAGAATGAATTAAGAAACCATTTCGATATAGCTGTTGTTCAGGTGTGTTCTGTACCCGTAAAATTGCTAAAAGCCCTTATCGCTTAACCAGACAGTTTTCAACTTCCGTCAACCGTTTGTCAAAATCTATAATGCAAAAATCCCGTAAAATGTTTTTCCTGTGAATATGTTTTGCCCTGTCCAGTCATTAAAGCTATCATATGAATATCGTTGTCCGAGCACAATAGAACCGTCTTGTTTATTCACAGGAGAAAAACATGTCAATTCTACAGTTTTCCGAGACAAATCTCTTTTTTGTTTTTCGTCGATTGACTATCTTCTGGATCGCTGGCTTATCGATACTGCACGTCAATATCATTTACGGCCAGAGCGAACCGACGCCAGAAAAATCGTCACAAACCAGAGTGGTGGACAGTAATTCAGCGGAAGGCGAATGGATACAACTCTTCAATGGCCAGGACATCAACGATTGGACAGTAAAGCTCAACCACCACGAGATCGACGACAACTACCGTGACACTTTTCGTGTCGAAGATGGCCTTCTCAAAGTTCGGTACGATCAGTATGAGGACTTCGGCGATCGCTTTGGACATCTCTACTACAAGCAGCCGTTTTCGTATTATCACCTTGCAGTCGAATATCGCTTCGTGGGAAAATTGCACCGCGGCGCCCCTGAATATGCCGTGCTCAACAGCGGCGTAATGCTCCATTCACAAGACCCAAATACGATTCTCCGTGACCAGAACTGGCCGATTTCCATCGAACTTCAATTCTTGGCTGGGCTCCCGAACGGCCAGCCGCGTGCGACTGGCAACGTGTGCACGCCCGGTACCCATGTGTTTCATAACGGCAAGTTGACCCAAGCCCACATCATTCAGTCGAATGCTAAGACCTGCAAACCGGAGGAATGGGTGCGGGCCGAAGCGATCGTCCACGGCAACGGCAGCATCGTTCATGTTATCAATGGCAAGAAAGTACTCGAATACTCGCGCCCACAAATCGGCGGAGGTGTCGTAGCTGGATATGATCCTAACATATTCGAGGAAGGTAAAGCACTAAGCGAAGGTTTCATCGCTCTACAAAGCGAGGGGCAACCGATCGATTTCCGTAAGGTCGAATTAAAAGTGCTAAAGCCGGACCAAGATCGACCATTTCAATGAATCTCTTAAAAGAATTAGACCGTTCGATAAGGAATCACTATGAAAATATTTATAAAATGCCTGATATCCTTTCTAATCATAACAACGCAGTTTGCTGCAGCTGATATCAATTGGCCTCGTTGGCGTGGACCTGAAAATAATGGAAGTATCACTTCAGGAAATTATCCCGTGAAATGGGATCCGGAGAAGGTACTTTGGGAAATTGAGGTTCCCGGCAAGGGTTTCTCTACACCTATTATATGGGAAAAAAAATCTTTCTGACTACAGGTTTAAACGGCTCAGATACTGTATTTGCTTTTGATTGGTCAGGTAACCAAATCTGGCAAAAACAACTGGGATCTGAAGTTCCAGGTAAACATCAAAACGGATCAGGTAGCAATCCCTCAGCGACAACTGATGGATCAGCTGTTTTCGTCTTTTTCAAAAGTGGTAACTTTGCAGCACTTGAGTTCGATGGATCTATCCGGTGGAAAACAAACCTGTTCGAGTGATACGGGAAAGACAACCGTTTCTGGGATTTCGGGACTTCTCCGGTTTTAACGAAAAAGGATGTTGTGATAGCTGAAATGCATGACGGAGAATCTTGGTTAGCTGCTTTTGATAAAGTTACTGGTGAAGTAAGTTGGAAAGTCCCTCGTAACTATAAAGCACCAGAAGAAGGTCGCCAGGGATACTCAACTCCCATTGTTTTTTCACACGAAGGAATTGAGACTTTGTTAGTATGGGGAGGACAGCATCTCACAGCTCATAATACAGTTGATGGCAAAACCATCTGGTCTTGTGGCAATTTTAATCCTGAAAGCACACGATATTGGCCTTCAATAGCATCACCTGTTATTTCAGGGACAGTTGCAGTTGTGCCTTGCGCGTAGGGTGCAAAAACTTATCCCAGCATAAACACTTGGTTCAAACAAGAATACATACACATTAATAACGGATATCTGGCCGAGCCTGAGACTGATTGTAACCGATTTGATCTCATTCCAACAGAAACCTATACCCAAAGATAACCATTTGCTCCACATACAGCGAGAACACATTCCACCATAAGTTCGATTGCCGGTGTTGCTGCCCCCCTACTCAAGCAGCCAGTCTATGGTACGACTTCAGCAATCCACCCAAACGCTCAATGCAAACGATCTCAGACGTATCATCAATCGGGCGTTTAGGTTCAATTATTCGATCTAATGATTGATGAATCCGTTCATGATGATAGTACTCACTGTATTGCTCAAGAACATATTCAAGCTGCTCCACGGATGAGAGAATCAAATGATCCAAACACTCAGATTTTACCGATTTCACGAAGCGTTCCGCATAGCAATTCAAATCTGGGCTTCGAGCAGGAAGCTTCACTGGTTCTATACCAGAGCCCCTCAGTATTCCATGAAATCCGTCTGTTCTATACAACGAATCACGATCATGGATTAAATAACGTTTTCCTTGCAGAAAGCCATCTTCATCATCGGTAAGTATCTTCGCTATATGACGCATGTACGGCCCATCGGGTTGCGCTTTCACAGGGGCGAAGAATACCTTACGACTAGCAAGTTCTATCACAAAGAATACCGTGCAGCGAATCAGCTTACGACCAACAAGAAGCTCAATGGTAAAGAAGTCACAGGCAGCTAATACGTCCCAATGGCTCTTGATAAACTCATGCCAGGTTGACCGCACCGTCAGGTCTGGTTCAGGATCGTAACCATGCTCGATTAATATGTTCTTCACGCTGGATTTGCAGATAGTGTAACCAAGATAAACAACTTGGTCCCTGATTTTCCTGTAGCCCCACCGAGGATTCTCTTCCTTAAACCGAATCACAAGATTGACAACCTCCTGTATGATGGGAGGTCGACCAGCATACGCTCGATTCTGAGATCCGTCATATTTTTCAGCAATGAGTTTTTGATACCACCGCATTACAGTGTCTACCGTGAACAGTTCTGTGCACTGCTCCAACATCTTTCGACTGAGTCGCTTGGCCTTCGCGGCCACCCTCATTCGTTGGCTGTTGGTCAGCAAAATACGTTTGTTCTCTTTTTCCTGATGCTCCATGAGGACTCGCACCTGTTCGCGTAAGTAATCTATCGCTTTGTACAGTTCTTTGTCGATGCAATATACCAGACAGGTGATCAATGCAAGCCATAGTTTCTGTTTCATAGTCCAAAGATCATAGTAATACACTGTCATTCATGCAAATACGTTCGCCCAGGCAGACTATAACTTGTTATTCATGAGACAGTTATGCTCTGATATTATTTACACCCCACGAGCAATTTCGCAGTTGTTGCGACTGATTTTTGATGATGGCATTGGGGGCAAAGAATATCTGCACTATAACCGCCAGAATGCCAATTTGCTCGCAGCTTCAGTAATGCGCAATGACGATTGTCCTGTATGTGGAACACAAGGTTATCTCGGTGCGGGCGATGAAGACGAACGTACACTCGAAGATCTCTCAGATTTACAAGAAAGCAAAGCGTCCGAACAACTGTAAACCATAAAAGAATCAAGAAAAGGAGAGTATGTCATGGGCCTAATTGACAGTTTGCTGACCTGCCTCATCCACTTGGTCTTTGTTATGTTCGATATTGTGTTCTTGCTAATGCTGCTGAAAGTAGTCAACGACCATTGGCAGTTCTCGTGGCTCAGTCAAACTATGAAGACAATCGAACCAACAATCATTCTTGTGCTGGATTCTTTTCAGCGACTCATTGTAAAGATAACCGGCAAATCATATCCAGAGAAAACGCGGATAGTTCTGCTGATAGTATGCTTGTGGATAATAAGATCTGTGATCATCAGCCTCGTAAAATAGCAGTAGAGCTGATGTGGATCGCTTTTTGAGAATGACCTGGTGATGAATCAGATGAGGTAACGCGATGGAAACAAACGTGCCCGCAGGGCAATAGATGAACACGTATTCACTCAGAAAGAGAGGTGTAGCATCATGTCACAACAAGACAATTCAAAACCGATTAAGGATTTCCGTGCTGGTAACATTCAGGCATCGGTGTGGAGAAATGAACTAAACAAGGATGGACAAACAGTAGTCCGACATTCCGTACGAATTCAAAAGCAGTATCGGAACAAAGAGGGAGACTACGAAAGCACAGAATACTACTTCTGTGACGACCTGCCGAGATTAATTCTTGTTGCCCGAAAGGCCTTTGAGTTTATCGCTCTCCAAGAAAGCAAGGATGCCGACGAATCAATACCTGTCTGAGGCGAATTCTTTGGATTCTCCGTGGCTAAGATATGTAGCTGTCACCTAATAGCCGGAAATTAAATCAGATGAGATAAGCGCCGGGCCTGAACATGATTCTACTAGCGAATTGAATTCGGGACAAGAGTGATCCATCAGGATCAATAACTGAAATCGTTAACTGTATCGTATTAGGAGACTAAAAATGAGTAATTACCCTTCACTTCAAGATATTATGTTGGTCCTTTTTGGTGTGGCGGTCTTTGTAATTGTACTCACAACAGTGCATAAAACCCTCCAAAAGACACTGTTCCAAGGACGAACAGCAATCCTCATGGCACTGGCGGTCAGTGTACTGTGCATCGTCGGTATGTATCAGTTCTTGGGGGCCCCAGGTGATCCATCCAGTGGTGCAGATACCGGAAACAAGACAAATGTCACTTTGAACTACATTTTGTTACCGTATGTTGCTCTTGCTGTGGCTATACTTTTGTCGCAGCTCCTTTTGTTTGCAAGCAAAATACTTCCCGGCGACAAAGCCGAAGCAACTACTAAACCGACTGAACCTAAGCTGGCTAAGCCAAAGTCTACTGCTGGTAGCCCCAAAAAAGAGAAACCTGTTGAAAAACAACCAAAAGAAGTGACAAAAACTGCTGGCAGTTCTTCGTAAGACCACCGAGCCACTTGTGCCGTAAGTGATTAATTTCACCAAGGCAGGCCTGTGAAGAATCTATATAAAGTTATTGTTGCTTAGAACGAGAAAACTGGTGTCAGATAGAAATAATAGAAAATGCTCAGGAGCAAACATTGCCTTTTCCGAGTTTATTTCACCCGCGGTTCTACCGGACGGCAATGGGGGTTTTACGCCTTGCCCAGAGTTGCTGACCGAGGAAGAAGCAATTAGATACCTTAGGCTCGATGGAATTGGTATCGAGAATCCGACCAACACATTAAGATATTACCGAAAGAAAGGGCTTCTGCGAGCAACACAAGTTGGCAAATGTATTCGCTATCGTCGCATTGAACTTGAAATTTTTTTGGAAAGATTAACAGAAACTAATCCTCGGTAGGTTTTTTAATACTTTATTTTCATGGGTACAAAAAAAAGTACTTGCGCTAGGCCACGAGATGCGCTTTAATGAATCTCTGATTAACAGTAAAGTGTGTTAAAAAAAAACGCAATACAGTTTTTAGAGGAGCTGGACAATGAAAGCAAATACTACAGTTGGGCTGAGCAGTAATGGTAAATATTGGCATGCACGTTACTACGACTGCATGGGCAAGCGTCGGTCAAAAAGCTTGGGCCCCAAAAAAAAGCTTTCTAAACGACAGGCAAAGGTTCTGTGTGACCGGCTTGCTGCTGAAATTCAAATCAATCCTGGCCGTGCCGGAACTGGTAAAACTCTCCGCCTATGTGATTTTCTTGACAGGTATTTGACATCCCGTACGGACCTTCGCCCAAGAACTCTGGAATTACATGAATTGACTGCAAAATACCTTCTGGCATATTTCAATCCAGAGATGCGAATTAACAAGATTACCCGGGCATCAGCAAGCGATTGGCGTGCTGCTTTGGCAAAAGGTAAAATAACTCATACAGCACACCCCGTTGAGGCAACCGCCTGCATACACATTCGAAATGCTAAGGTGATGTTCAGCCATGCAGTGAGAGACGACCTTATACTATTCAATCCATTTGACAGACTGAAGAGCAATGCCAAGGAACCAGACAAGACTTGGAGATATGTCACAAGAGACGAGCTCAAGAAGCTTTTACAAGCTTGTTCAACTAAGTCGTGGCATTTGCTGTTGGCGTTATGTAGGCTCGCCGGTTTGCGGCAAGGGGAGGCATTAAGCCTGCCGTGGTCACGTTTAGACTGGGACGCCCACCGTCTGGAAGTGATAGCGGAAAAGACAAGTCGTCGTCGTATTGTGCCAATTGAGCCTGAGTTGTATAATATCCTTCTTGAGGCGTTTGAGACGGCCCACGAAGGAGAACCACTTGTTATTGCCGAAGGAGCAATTGTAGATTCCAATTTATGGCGTGATTTTGGGGTAATCTGTAAACGGGCTGGCCTGAAACGTTGGGAGAAATGGTGCCAAGTGTTGCGTAAGAATTGCGAAACAGACTGGGCTCAGCAATATCCACAGTATGTAGTTAGCGTTTGGATGGGTCATGACATAAATGTTTCAGCACAGTATTATTTACAAGTACCAGAGCAATTATACAAAGAGGTATCAGGTTCCGATTTACAACATCCTGACACAAACTGCCCCAAAGAATCGAAGGAAGCAAAAGAAGCAGATGTATGACCTTCTCTTACTCAAAAAATGCTGGCAAATCTTCCCAAATTAGTATATATATAATATAATTGGAGTTTAAACTATGTATCAAGTGGTACAAAAATTGGCATTGCCAACAAAGGGCTTATTCAATGAAGTTGGAGTACAAAACATACGTCAACTGGCACAAAAACTGGCACAAAATTGGGATTGCCAGCATGTTGCTTGTTGCAAGTCTTTGAAAATATAGTAGTTGCGGGCGTAATTCAGTGGTAGAATGTCAGCTTCCCAAGCTGAATGTCGTGGGT
>CAZQXE010000170.1:0-6826 GCA_964597115.1 uncultured Pirellulales bacterium
TTTATGCATTGACATTAGTAAGTATACTTATCACGTTATATCTGATATCCATATGCGGAATAGAACCGTTCTTCACAAGAGGCTCATACAGCAAGCTGATTGAGCGTATAGGTGGATGGGAATCTCGCGCTTTGATAATAACGTTTTATTTAAGGCCTCTGTTGTTTTGCATATTTATACACTTCATAGGAGCTGTGTTTCTGTTTAAGAAAATTAAGAAAACACCCGCCATACATGTATGCCTCATTGTACTTTTTGCAGCAAATATCATCGTTAACAATCCGATTTCCTATCCTAGATTCATGTTGTTTACAATATTACTCGGTCTATTTATTTTGTTTTCATTTCGTAAGGTTAAAGCCTCACTCGTATACATATCTGCGTTCTTTTTTGGCCTGCCTTTATTCCATATCATAAATATATTCAGACGGTCATATTACGATATGTCCCAAAATCATACGTTTAAGTTCAACTGGGATTTTCTATTTCGAGGTAGTTTTGACGTCTACGAAACTTTTACTCATATCATTAGCTACGTAAACCAACTTGGTATCGTCTACGGAAAACAGTTGGGGGGTGCATTGTTATTCTTTATTCCAAGGTCATTTTGGACCAATAAACCTGTAGGAAGCGGCACCTTTATTGCTCATGCTATGGAAAATAAATTCGACGTTACGCACTTTAATATTGCAAATCCGCTTATCTCCGAAATGTACCTGAACTTTCACATTATAGGAATCATAGTCGGTGCTTTCTTTTACGGCGCTATCACCGGCTGGCTCGATAAAAACTTTTGGACATTAATAGAGAAAGATACACACAAACAGAGCTCTAATAAAAGAACCGCCAGCTTTTATAAACTTCTTTATCCGTTTCTCATAGGATTATATCTGTTTCATCTACGGGGCGATTTTATATCCAGTTATGGCTATGCTGTCGGTTTTGTTCTGGCTTTCGTTACGGTAGTCATTTTTTTAAAACTCAGAGTTATTTAACAAACCTTGGAATCAGCGAAATGTATTTTGAAACGGTATAATAATGGAAGATATTTACATAAACCCAAAACTTAAGAAATTTTACGATGAGTATGACAACAGTGAATCAGACTGGCGATGGTTAAGCGCTATTGACAAGGTAAATAACATTACAGCGCTCTGTAGCAAGTATCCTCATAAGACAATTATGGAGATAGGCTCCGGTGAAGGTTCGATTTGAAAAGACTGTCCGACCTGAACTTTGCAGAAGCTTTATATTCTATAGAAATATCGGAACGAGTGATTGAAACTATTCATCAAAGAAATGTCAAATAAAAGTCTACGGAGGTTTATGGAATAGATATTTCACCTTCTCGTATTGAGCAAGCAAAAAAAGATGCAGCCAAGAAATTCCCAGACATTCGTGCGATTCAATTCAGCCTCTGCAATATCAACGAAGAAATAAACTCTACTGACTGCATGTTTGATGCTGTAACCTTAATCCATATTGTTGAGCATGTCTTTGATCCCGACTTTGTTGTTAGCGAAGCTAACCAAGTATTAAAGCAAAACGGATTTCTTTTAGCCAACGTTCCAAATATTGCTTATACAAAACAAAGAATCCGGCTGCTTTTAAGAAAACTCCCAATTACGTCTTCTCCCTACGACTGGAGTCAAATCGGCTGGGATGGCGAACATTTGCGTTATTTCACAAAAAAACATTCTGTGGATTGTTGGAAGAGTGTGGATTCAAAATATTGAAAGTAACAGGAAGCGGATTATTTGCTAAATATAGAAACTTTTAACCTTCGCTTCTTACTGGAGGTATATGCGTAAAGGCCCAAAAATGACAGACAATTTAAAAATTGTCATTCTACATAATATTGTCTCACCGTATAAAACTCTGTTGTTTAAGGAACTATATGCCATAAACAGCAGCATTCATATTTTTTATATGGCTCATACTGAAAATAACAGACAATGGCGTATCGATGCAAGTGAGCTAAGCTTTAACCACAGATTCATTTTTAACGGCTCATTAGATAAAATCAATCCCTTCACACTTGCCTTCAGAACATGGAAAGAACTGAATCTTTACAACCCGGACATACTCATACTTGGTAGCTACCGCTATTCTGCCTGCTGGGCAGGTTTTCTGTGGGCAAAACGAAACAAAAAAAAAGTAATTCTCTGGTCAGCTACAAATCAGGATGATCATAGCAGAGCATTTTTGAAAGAAAGAATAAAAAGTCTATTGGTTAAAAGATGCGACGCAGCAAATGTCTACGGGCAGAAAAGCAAGGATTATCTAATTAGACTCGGATTGAATAAAGATGCGATTTTTATCAAGGGCAACACGACCGACAACGACTTTTACTATATTCGTACAAACGAATTTCGAGCAAAAAGGAATATTTTATGCAGACAATATGGGCTTGCTAATCATAATTTTCTGTACATCGGCCGTTTTTCAAAAGAGAAAAATATCTTACTTTTGCTGAAAGCCTATAAAAGATTAAAGACTGAAAACAACTGGGGCCTGGTACTAATCGGCGATGGTCCACAAAGCGAAGATATTACCAACTATATCGAGCAAAATAACATTAGGAATGTCTGTATTCCCGGATTCCAACAAAAAGAAGACGTGCCTAAATTCCTCGCTGTCAGTGACCTTTTCATTCTCCCAAGCACCTCCGAACCGTGGGGCCTGGTCGTCAATGAGGCCATGGCGGCAGGTCTGCCCATCCTGGTATCCAGAAGATGCGGATGTCATCCAGAATTAGTGAAAGAAGGTATTAACGGCTTTTCCTTTGATCCGTTTGACGATAATGAGCTTTTCAGCCTCATGAGGGATATGGTAGACGGCAAGTATGATTTGCCAGGTATGGGCGAAGCTTCGCTTGGAATTATTAAAGACTATACTCCTAAAAGAGCAGCGAAAGTCATATCAGAGGCCATAGAGTTCGTATTGAATCGTAAATAATGAAAATACTACATGTAGCAGCGAGTTTGGAATACGAGCGAGGAGGCCCTACTACGGTTGTTACGGAGCTGACTCAAGCCCTGGCAAGAAAAGGTGTTGATGTATCTGTGTTCGCATCAACAGAAGATGCTCAAGGTACAAGCGCAAGCGATTTGAAAGGTGTCGCAGTAAGTACTTTTCCCACAAATGTCTTTTCAAAAGTTTGGCCCTACTATTCACCATCATTCAGAGAAGCACTCAAAAAGAAACTGGTCGATTTTGATTTAGTCCACATTCACGAAATCTGGCACTACCCTGTTTTTGCCTGCTACAAGGTTGCCAAAGCAATACGAAAACCTTATTTGATCGCAGTCCACGGCTCTCTCGAACCTTCCTGCCTCAATTACAAGGCATTTAAGAAGAAGATATACACAGCTTTAATTGAAAGAAGGATTCTCGAAGAAGCCGCTGCTCTTCACGCCGTCACTGAAGATGAGGTAAAAAGTATCCGCGATTTTGTTGATAACAAAAATATATATTGCGTTTCGAATGGTCTGAATATACAAGCCCTTGAGAACCTGCCGGATAAAAACATTCTCGAAAGTATATATCCTCAGATAAAAGGCAAGAAAATCATTCTTTTTTTGGGGCGTATTCATCCCAAAAAAGGACTGGACATTCTGGCTGAGGCATTCGGCAGGATTATCAGAAAACAACATAATGCCTGCCTTCTTATTGTCGGACCCGATAGCGACAGTTATAGAAGTAAGATAGAAAAGATACTCGCCAGAGAGGGCGTTTCGGATAAGGCTATCTTTACCGGAACTTTAACAGGAAATCATAAGCTTGCAGCACTGAGTAGAGCGGACATTTTTGTTTTACCATCCCATTCCGAAGGTTTCAGTATAAGTATTCTGGAAGCTATGGGCTGTGGCCTACCGGTAGTTATAACAAAGCAGTGCCACTTTCCGGAAGTAGAAGAAATGCAAGCCGGCAAGATCGTTGATGGCGATGCCGCTGAACTTTCAGAAATCATCATGGAACTATTGGATAATCCACAGTTATGCAGAAAGATGGGTGAATCTGGTAAAAAGCTGGTAAGAGACAGATACACATGGGATAAGGTTGCGGATAAGATGATCGACTTATACGAAGAAATTCTGAATAAGCAAAAATCAACTGGAATAAAGAGCAGATGATAATACTCGGAATCAACGCTTATCATGGAGATTCATCGGCGGCAATAATCCAGGATGGTGAGCTAATCGCCGCCGCAGAAGAAGAACGGTTTACGAGATTAAAACATTGGGCCGGCTTTCCCAAAGAATCTATACGCTATTGTCTAAGCCAGAGCCGAGCCACGTTGAAAAATATAGATTACATAGCCCTTAATAAAAATCCTAAAGCTAACTTATTTAAGAAAATCATTTTTACCTTAAAGAATCGCCCAAGCCTGAATTTCATTAGAAACAGGCTTTCAAACATGCAAAATGTAGCAAGTATTAAGAATGTCTTTAGCAAAGAGTTTGGAATTAATGCCGATGAAATTAACGCAAGGGTGTTCAACGTTGAACATCACCGTGCCCATCTTGCCAGCTCTTTTTTTGTTTCTAAATTCGACGAAGCAACTTTAGTGTCCATTGACGGCTTCGGCGATTTTACGAGCTTAATGATTGCCAGGGGCCAGGGCAATAAGATAGAACCTTTGTATCAGATAAATTATCCTCACTCGTTAGGCGTTTTCTACTCTGCTTTTACTCAGTTCCTGGGATTCCCAAAGTACGGAGACGAATACAAAATGATGGGTCTCGCGGCTTTCGGTAAGCCTAAATATGCAGACAAATTAAAAGATGTTGTACCTCTGAGGCCAAACGGAAGATTTGAGTTGAATCTGGAATACTTCCGGCACCACCTTGAAGGCGACCAAATGCAATGGTATAACATGTCCCCAACCTTTGGCCGGTTGTATTCAGACAGGCTTTACGATCTCTTTGGACAGCCAAGAAACGAGGAAGATAAAATTAATTCCCATTACATGGATATAGCTGCATCGGTTCAGGCAAGATATGAAGAAGCTCTTTTTCATATTCTCAACCACGCTTATGAAATAACCGGATGTCGGAATCTGTGCCTGGCAGGAGGTTGTGCACTGAACAGTGTAGCAAATGGAAAGATTCGGCACCAGACACCTTTTAGAGAAATTGATATTCCCTCTTCCGCTAACGATGCCGGAGGAGCGATAGGTGCAGCGTATTATGTATATAATCAGGTGCTAAATATACCTCGCAATTTCACAATGATAACGTCTTGCTGGGGTCCGGAATTCAGCGATAGAGAGATAGAAAAAGAATTGGAAAACAATGCCGATGAATTGGCAGGCTGCAAGATACAACATGTCGATAATACGGAAGAATTATGTAAGAGGACAGCAAAACCGATTTCCGAAGGTGGAATCGTAGGGTGGTTCCAGGGAAGGATGGAATGGGGTCCACGAGCTTTGGGCAACAGAAGTATTTTAGCTGATCCTCGAAGAGAAGACATGAGAGATATTATCAATTCGAAGATTAAAATGAGAGAACCGTTTCGCCCGTTTGCCCCCTCTATCTTAGAGGAATACGTCGGGGAATATTTTGAAAACGGCCACCCGGAACCTTTTATGCTAAAAGTCTACCCGATACGAAAGGAAAAACGAAAAATCATTCCGGCTGTTACACACGTTGACGGTACAGGGAGACTACAGACAGTGAACAGGCAAACTAATCCGCTATTTTGGCAGCTCATTAAGCATTTTCATGCGCTTACAGGTGTACCTGTCTTATTGAATACCTCTTTCAATGAAAACGAGCCGATTGTCTGCAAGCCAAAAGAGGCCTTGGATTGTTTTCTGCGTACAAAAATGGACGTTTTGGTACTGGGCAACTTCATGATTGAAAGAAGTTAAAGCTTTTGATAATAAAAGTGAGCTACATAGCTGAAACAATTATAAATACATTTTGAAATACACGGAAACAATACTGTAAGAATAACTGGAACATTGTTGTTAATCCTATATTGTTGTGAATGAAGAAGATGTTGGAAAAATTTGTTTCACTTAATGTGAAACAAACCAAGGTATTCGACCGGCGATTTCCACACTTCGTTCATAAAAACAGCTACATAGATGAATTACTCTCCTTAATCAATGGTTTCATTAATAAAAGACAATTAAATTATGTTCTTGAAATCGGTGGCATCGATAGACCTTTGCTGAAAAAATCCAAAAGAATCGAATATGACGGCATGGATATAGAGTACAAGGACAGGTGCAAAGAGTTTTATGATCATTTTCAGGTACAATCTATCGAAGAGCCTATTTCCGGAACGTATGACTTGATTGTCTCCACCGCTTTACTCGAGCATGTACAAGATAACACCTTAAGTTTTGCTCATATGCACAAAGCACTAAGGACGGGGGGTTATATTATTCACTATGCTCCTTCAAAATATCATCCGTATTCACTAATCCTGAGGTTCTCAGGCCCAAAAATTCAGAAGTGGCTTATAAAGACTTTCAGACCATGGGCAGAGCAAACAACAGGATATCCGGTCTTTTTTGATAAATGCTCCCCGAAAGAAATAAAGAGGATATCAAAAAACATAGGATTCAGGCAAATACAAATTATTCCTTTCTTTAGGGCCAATGATTATTTCAGATTTTTTATTCCGGCTTATATTCTTGTGACCTTATGGGAGAACATTTGCAGGAGATTGAAATGGGAGCAGTTTTGCTCCGGTTTCATTATCGTTGCGAACAAATAATGAAAGTTTCGATAATAACTGTCTGTCTCAATAGCTCTGAGACAATTGAAAATACGATACAAAGCATTTTGTCTCAGGACTACAATGATAT
>CAZQXE010000171.1:0-6824 GCA_964597115.1 uncultured Pirellulales bacterium
AAAATGACGTTAAGTCAATATTAACAATGGTTTACGGAGATTATAGTGGGCCGAGGCTACGGAAAAACAAACCCAAACAAAGCCAATCCTGTTAGCCGCGGGCACTGTCCGCGGTTTGCGATAACCACATTGGTTATTTGGAAAATTAAGATGGACAATTTATTCCTTTTGGAGAATTGCCCTGTATAATCGGCATATTATGAAAGAATTGCTGAAAAAGATGATTCAAGCGGATAGTACACTAAATAAAGGCGAATTAGCAGTTGCGGAAGTAATTTCCAACGAGTTTCGCTCTTCCGGCATAGAATCCCAAGTAGATAGCTGGGAGCAGAACCGGGCGAATGTCGTCGCACATGTGAAATCCGGCGGAAATCGTCCTGCACTGCTGTTTGCCTGTCATCTTGACGTTGTCGGTCCGGGCGAGGCGGCCTGGAAACATCCGGTATTTGAGGCAGTCGAAAGCAACGGCAGGATTTACGGCAGGGGGGCGGTGGATATGAAAGGCGGAATTGCCGCTATAGTTACCGCTATCCGCCGCATCGTCGATTCCGGCACAAATTTGCAGGGCGATATTGTATTTCTTGCCGTTGCCGGCGAAGAGACCGACAGCTCTGGTGCCAGGAGATTCATTAGTGACCACGACTGGCTGCCCGAGCTTTCCGGCGTGATTATTCCGGAGCCGACGGATTTCGCGACCGTTACTGCGCATCGCGGAATGTTGTGGCTGGAAATTATAACTAAAGGCGTCACCGCCCACAGTTCGGCACCGCATTTGGGAGTAAATGCGATAGCTTCAATGCGTTCTGTTTTGGATGAGCTGGAGAATTACGAGGTCTCCTCCGAATCTCATCCGCTTTTGGGCCGGTGCTCCATGAGCATCAATACGATTTCCGGCGGCAAAGCGCTCAATGTCGTGCCGGACAAATGCAGCATCGGGATAGACATCCGCACATTGCCCGGGCAGAATGCTCAGAATATTATCGACGATTTGAAAAAAATCCTTGCGAGATTGAAATCCCGGAACGAGAAGTTCGATGCGGAGGTTTCTTTTATACGGGCGGTTGAACCATTAGAGACTGATAGCGGTTGTGATTTTGTGAAGGAATTCTGTTCGGCTGTTGGGATCGGCGAAACCAAAGCTGTTGGTTTCACGACGGATGGGCCTTTTTTTGCAACTTTGGGTGCGCCGGTGATAATCTTCGGGCCGGGCAAGCCGGAGCTTTGTCACAAGCCGGACGAATATATTGATGTTGCGGATTTGGAAAAAGCAGTGGAATATTACGAGAATGTTATTGTGCGGTTTCTAAAGTGACATTGTTTGGCGAATCAGTCATGTTAAGAAATTTTTATAGTTTTTATTACTTTTGTCGATATTTATACTTGACAAATTAGTACCCGGTCTTTAGAATTATGGTTTAAGTTTAAGCGATTGGGATTTTACTATGTGTCTTTTTAGGGAAAATAAGCATAAGCAGTTGACGAGCCATAAAGTGGCCACGATGTTTATGCGCGCAAGCCTGACAGCCTGTGCAGCCGGGACCATCGGCCTTGGAGGCGTTGTAGGCTGGTTATTGGAGGCTGTTCCCTAAAGGACTTAAGAAAATATTCAGAAATAAAAAAGCCTTTCAGGGAAAAGAAAACCTGAAAGGCTTTTTTATTTGGGTTAAATCAGCAAAGCGATAGGCTTTGCGAGGACGTGAAAGGTATGTCAAATGATAAAGGTAAGAGAAATGGACATCGAATTATACAGACATTATTACAATTCACTCGAGTCCAGGGCCGAGCCACCGTGGCAGTATGACGAAACCAAGCCGTGCGGTGTCAACTATAACGATACCTGGCGTGCATGGTCTTATGATCGATGTCACCGGAAGTTCAGAGACTACGAAGCCGAAAGCGAAGAGATAATTACCGCCCTCGGCTTGGACAGAAACCAGGAAGTAATTGATATGGGATGCGGGACGGGCGCCTTTGCGATTCATGCAGCAAAGCACTTTAAAAAGGTCTTTGCAATTGATATATCAAGGGCGATGCTAAGACGTGCTCGAAGAAAGGCCCGAAAAGCCAAGCTCGATAACATTGAGTTCTGTAATGGTGGATTCCTGACGTACGAACATAAAGCAGAACCGGTAGATGCTGTTGTCTCTGTAGCAGTGCTGCACCATTTACCGGATTTCTGGAAGATGATAGGGTTGCGAAGACTTGCCGGGATGGTCAGGGCGGGCGGAAAATTGTATATTAAGGATGTAATTTTTTCTTTTAATCCGGAACGTTACAAATATTCCATAAAGGCTTTTATTCAGATGATGGTTAATCATACTGCCCCGGGAATGAAATGGGAAATAGAAACACATTTTCGCCAGGAGTACAGCACGTTCGGATGGATTATGGAAGGTCTGCTTGAAAAAGCTGGTTTACAGATTGAAACGGCAGACTATAAAGATAAATATTTTGCAGCGTATTTGTGTACTAAAAAAGGCGAATGAAAATGCAGATTGGGTTTAGTAAAAACACGAGTCAGTACAGAGGTGTGGTATTGATATTGATATCGACGGTGTTCTTCAGCCTTATGTCGGGGCTTGTACGATATGCGTCTGATATCGATCCGTATAAGACGACACTATTTCGCTTTATCGTCGGACTCGGCATATTAGGTACGGCTGCTCTTTTCGGCAAGATAAGGCTGAGTTTCAATAACGGCCTGCTTTTATTTCTTCGTGGGCTGATCGGCGGCACGGCCATTCTGATATGTTTCTGGTCGATATCTAAACTCGGCGTCGGCAAAGGAACCATCCTGATTTATGCGTTCCCGATTTTCGGAAGTATCTTCAGTGCAATTCTGCTTAAGGAAAAGGTCGGCGCGGTTCGATTTGTTGCCATCCTGATAGCATTTGTCGGCATTTATCTTTTAGCCTCAACGAATAATAACGGTTCGGCATTTTTAGGTGTTCTTGGAAAGAACGAGCTTCTGGCGATTTTTGGTGCGATGTTCGGAGGACTGGCCCTGGTAATCGTAAAGAAACTGCACGATACCGATTCTTCGTATGCAATATATTTTGCGCAATGCGTAATCGGCCTGTGGATCATAGCTGTGCCGGCTAACGTTGTGCCCTGCTCGATTGGATTGTCCGGGAGTCTTCTGTTGTTGGCAATCGGTATTACGGCTACTATAGGCCAGTTGCTTTCGACCGAAGGGATCCGTTATCTCGATGTCTCGACCGGCTCATTGCTGGGGATGCTGGTGCCGGTAGTGAATTATTTTATCGGCGTGATAATCTTTGGCGAATTCGTTTCGTGGCGGTCAATTGTCGGCTCAGCGACTGTCCTCGGAGCTTGCGTGGTTGTGTTGATGAAGAACAATAAGGGCTGAGAAATATGTGCCGGCAGGGCGTAAATAAAGCTCGTAAATTTTCGTTATAAGTGGATATAGACATGAACCGATCCAAAGCAATATGCTTACATGATAAAAAGGAAATAGAATCGTTCCTGCGGAGAAATGTTTATCTTCATATTTACGGCATCGGAGATTTGGACGATTTTTTCTGGCCTTATACGACATGGTACGCTATCAAAGAAAACGAAGAAATTCGAGCTATAGCTTTATTGTATAGCGGCCGGTCGTTTCCTGTACTGCTTGCACTATCGGAAGGAAAGTCGATGGAACAATTAATCCAATCCATCCTTGACTTTTTGCCCGGCAGATTCCATGCGCATCTAAGCTCTGTAACAGAAGCCGTTCTCAAACAAAAGTACGAAATGAAGCCGCAGGGAAAGCACTATAAAATGGCGTTGAATAACAAATCGTTGTTAAAAGACATCGATTGCTCGCAGGTGGTTCAGCTAAAGAGCGAAGATTTAGACGAAGTATTACAACTCTATAAGGATGCTTATCCGGGCAATTGGTTTGATTCCAGAATGCTCCAAACGAAACAATATTTTGGCATCGGGAGAGATAGCAGGCTGGTCAGTGTTGCGGGTGTTCATGTTTATTCGAAACAGTATAAAGTTGCTGCTGTCGGAAATATTGTCACTCATCCTGATTATCGAAGTGACGGACTCGGCAAGTCCGTAACTGCAAGATTGTGCCAGTCGCTGTCCGAAACTGTTGAACACATCGGGCTAAACGTGAAATCTGATAATCAAATTGCCATCTCGATGTATAAGAGATTAGGCTTTGAGATTGTTGGCTGTTACTGGGAGTACATGGCCGAATTAAAATGAAGCGTCATGAAATAAATATGTTGGTGAATATGGTTTTGAAATAGACAGGTACAGCGATGGATTGTGTTATTGAAAAAATGAAAGACGAAGACTGGCCGGTTGTCAAAACGATCTACGAGGAAGGCATTGCCACGGGCGATGCGACTTTCGAGGCTGATGCCCCGGACTGGGAGCAATGGAATAAAAGTCACCTGCGTGATTGCAGGCTCGTAGCCAAATCCAGCGATGAAATTATTGGTTGGTTTGCACTGAGTCCCGTTTCCGACAGATGTGCGTATGTTGGCGTGGCTGAAGGGAGCCTGTATGTTAAATCGTCGGCAAGGGGACAAGGCGTGGGCAAAACTTTGCTAAAGGCAGCTATAGAAGAATCGGAGCGCATCGGCATCTGGACTTTACAGAGTGGCACCTTTCCTGAAAATACCGCGAGCATCGCTATGCAGAAGGCTTGTGGCTTTCGAGAGGTTGGAGTACGAGAGAAGATTGGCTGTATGAATGGTCAATGGAGAGATGTTGTCTTGATGGAACGCAGAAGTAAAGTCGTCGGAGTATAACAGCGAAGGACAGGTTAAACAATGATTATAAGAGATGCGAACGAGTCTGATAAAAGTGTTTTAGTTGTCCTTATTCGCGAGTCGTTTCGTGATGTAGCTGAAAAGTTTGGGCTTACGGCAGAAAGTTGCCCCAAATTTCCGGCGTTCAATGCGAAAGAACGAGTCGAAAGCGATTTTGAAAAAGGCCTGAGATATTACATTCTGGAAGAGAATGACAAAGTTTGTGGTTGCGTGGCTCTTGAGGAAGCGGGCCTGGATGTGTGTTATCTTGGAAGACTCTCCATATTGCCCGAGTATAGAAACAACGGCTATGGAGAAGTATTGGTAAATCATATATTCGAACGGGCAGGGAAGATTGGTTTTAGGCGGTTGGAGATAGGTATAATCTCGAAACATAGAAAGCTGAAGAATTGGTACAAGAAATTCGGCTTTGTCCAGAAGGGCACGAAGAAATTTGACCATTTGCCTTTCACAGTTGCGTTCATGTACAGAGAATTAAGTAGAGAGCAAAAATAATGGGTCCCATATATGCAACAAGAATGAGTACGATTCCAAAGTCTTTCATTCGGGAGATTTTGAAAATAACCGAGGATCCCGAAGTGATTTCGTTTGCGGGAGGGTTGCCGAATCCGCGTTTTTTTCCTGTCGGCCAGATTGCAAAGGCCACATCGGACGTGCTGAGCGGAGCCGATGTTTCGGCGCTGCAGTATAGCACAACCGAAGGGTATCAGCCTTTGCGAGAGTATATCGCACAGAGGTATCTTCAGAAGAATGGATTGGCGGTATCAGCCGAAGAGATATTAATTACTAATGGGTCACAGCAGGGATTGGATCTGATAGGCAAAGTCTTCATTGGAAAGGATGACAGGATTGCAGTTGAACGGCCTGCGTATCTGGGTGCGATCCAGGCATTTGCAGTTTACGAGCCGTTGTTTTGTCCGGTGCCTCTGTTGGAAGATGGGGTGGACATTGACCGGTTGAAGAATGTGCTCGGTAAGCATTGTGTTAAGCTGTTCCATACCGTCATCAATTTCCAGAACCCGTCTGGTATAAGCTACTCGCAGCATAAGCGTGAAGAATTGGCTAAAGTGTTTGAGCAACATGATGCGGTTGTAGTTGAGGATGATCCATACGGAGAACTGCGGTTTGCAGGAGTAGCACCGCAGTCGATGCGAAGCTGGCTTGATGGCAGGGCGGTTTTATTAGGGTCGTTCTCGAAGACGATTGCGCCTGGGTTGCGGCTCGGCTGGATATGTGCAAAGCCTGAAATCATGGACAACCTTGTGGTTGCCAAACAGGCAAGTGACCTGCATTCGAATTCTCTGTGTCAGAGGATTGTGCATCAGTATCTGATGAATAATGATGTGGACAGACATATCGAGACGATTATTGCAGCGTACAAAAAACAAAGAGATGTCATGGTTGCTGCTATCGAAGAAAACTTTCCGGCAGAGGTTCGTTTCACCAGGCCCGAAGGTGGGATGTTTCTATGGGTGACGCTGCCGGAGCGGTTATCTGCTTTGAAGCTGTTCGATCTTGCTGTCAGGGAAAAAGTGGCCTTCGTTCCAGGGACACCGTTCTTTGTCGATGGCGGCGGCACCAACTGTATGAGGTTGAATTTCTCGAATGCGGATGAAGACATAATCAATGAGGGCATACGGCGATTGGGACGGATCATGAAAAGTCTGCTGGCTGGCGGATAAAAAAAGTTTGTGACTTTTTAGGTAAGCCTGGAAGTCAGTGGGGAAAAAACACGGAGAAAAATTATGAATAAATTCGAATCAATCAGCCAGGAATTATTATCTCTCATTGAAGAGTGGGAACCAAAACTATTAGCTCTTTCCGATGATGTTATTACTGAAAGACGTAACAGTCAAAATCGCACCATCAAGCAAATTGTAGGACACATGGTGGATTCTGCCTCTAATAACACGCATCGAATAGTTCACCTGCAATACCAGCAGAGTCCCTTGATTTTCCCGGATTATGCGAATCTCGGGAATAATGACAGGTGGATTGCCATTCAGAACTATCAGGAGGAAGAATGGAACG
>CAZQXE010000172.1:0-6809 GCA_964597115.1 uncultured Pirellulales bacterium
GATAATCTCATGCAGTGCCTGTTCAGTGTAATCGAAGAGCTTAATGTATTCCTGTTGTGTGCCGCGCCAGTAACTGATATCGGGTTCATTCCAGAGTTCCCAAAGCCAATTTTGCGCGCCGTCCTGATAGCGTTGTTTACTATGCTTAATCCATTCCATCATCAGGTCAGCCCATTTGTTATAATCTTTAGGTGGGTAAAAACAGCCGCCGTCCAGCTTATATGTATCTGAATTTTTATATGGATCAGGTTTCACAGAGAGAGCTTCCGGCATAAAACCGATTTCCACAAGTGGAAGACATCCCGAAGCTATAATAGCGTCCATGATAGAGTCCATAACTTCCCAGGAATATATCGGTTTACCGTCTTCATCTTCCGTGTAGACGTTTGTTGATCCCCATTTAAGGTAGGCTTTGCCGTCACCACTATTTAACAAAAAATGCTGTCTTAAATAGACCGGATCGGCATTGATCTCTGCCACCGTTTTCATGAGTGAAATACAATCCGGCTCCGTAGTAAAGTTTGCTTCGTCGTAGCCATAATACGACCATACGTGCTTCAATATCTTTCCGGGTTTTGTGGTGTCTACTGTTACTTCGACGGAACTATTTTGAGAGTATATTTGTTCCTTTGACTCGTGCATTTCAGAAGAATCAGAATTGGTTTGCCGGTCAGGTTTAAATATGTTGCAGGAGTTCTGAGTGAGTATTATAAACGCTAAAAAAGTGCACAGAATTAACTTTTTCATAATATAGACCTCCATGAAGAAAATACAAAAATTCTCAATTATTAATTCTCGTTTTAGTTGTTGAGGATAATTTCCGGTAGATTACAATGTGCGTGTTGAAAATTCAATCTTTTTGAGGTAATTCTTCAAGATTATTCACATAGAATAATCTTTCCATGCTTGAATGTGTACCGTTTATGTTTTTTTCAAAGAGTGTTTTTAAATTTGTTGATTGTTATTTTGGCTGATGAAAAAACGAGGTAAAAGCCGAAAATAAAATAATAGATAAATGTTATATATTTTGATTATTTAAGGGTATTTATCGGTATCATCTTGACTTTTATATAGTAATTTGGTATAAGTTAATATTGCGGGCTAACCCCTGCGGTGCTCGTATAGAAAGTATGTGTTTGAAAGAACCGATACCCGTACTCAGGGAAATCAGGCCTTGATGGATCGGGAATGCCTGCTCGATAGGACTCTCGGACACAAGTAACGATTACCCACTTGGAAGTAATGGGTTCTTTTCGAACTCTTTCTTACGGCACACGTGGAGGAGGGCTACGCAATTAAATAAAAAGGCCTGTATGTGCAGGCCTTTTTTATTTATCAGCAGTAAAGCTTCAAATATCGGACGCATTAATCATTCCAAAGTTACCATTTACTTGGCTTTTTACAGTTAAGCCGGAGAATATATTTGTCGATTTAGAATCTAATAGAAGCTAATGGAGAATCTCTTTTTAGCTGTGAATATTATTCTTTGTTATTAAACAGTTTACATTTTGGAGGCCTTAAAATGCCGACTGTGCGCAGCTTCACTGTTCTACCGGCACTACCCGAACCACTAAAGGACCTTGAGCCTATCGCCAAGAATATGTTTTGGTCCTGGAATCCTGAATTTGTGGAGTTATTCAAACGCATTGACAGCAATCTATGGTTAGCTTGTGGTCATAATCCGGTCAGACTACTTGGTAATGTTTCACAGGCTCGATTGGATGCATTGGCTGAGAATAAAGGATTCCTGGGCCAGTTAAAGCGCGCTGCTGAAAAGCTCCAGTCATATCTTGAAAGTCCGACGTGGTATGAAAAGGTTTGCTCAAAATGTACAAAGCCGGTTATTGCTTATTTCAGCGCCGAATTTGGTATTCATGAATGTCTTTCTGTCTATGCAGGCGGACTGGGAATTCTGGCAGGTGACCACTTAAAGAGTGCTTCTGATCTTGGTGTTCCATTGGTGGGAGTTGGTCTTTTATATCAGAAAGGTTATTTCCGTCAGTACTTAAACGTTGATGGCTGGCAGCAGGAAATATATGTTGAGAATGATTTCTATAACTTGCCAATTGAGCTTGTCCGCAAGGAAAGCGGCAGACCGTTAACTGTTAGCGTTGAGTATCCGGGCAGATGTGTAATAGCTCAGATATGGTACGCTTCTATCGGCAGGGTAAAATTATATTTGCTGGATACGAACGTACCTGCCAATTCACCGATGGATCGTATGATTACCAGCAGTCTTTATGGTGGTGATCGTGAGCTGCGAATTCGTCAGGAGATTATGCTTGGCATCGGGGGATTGAAAGCTCTGTCGGCAATGGATATTACACCTACTGTTTGCCACATGAACGAAGGGCATGCCGCTTTTATGGCGCTTGAACGTATCCGGGAATTACGAAGCTCCAAGAACATGACTTTTGATGAAGCTGTAGAGGCTACAAAGGCGGGAAACGTTTTTACGATACATACACCGGTTAAAGCAGGGCTTGATGAATTTAGAGTCGAGCTGATGGACAAGTATTTCGGGGGCTATTTCACCAAGCTCGGCATAAATAGAAAACGGTTCCTGGCGTTAGGAAGAGTGCTTCCTGACGATGACAACGAACCATTTAAGATGCCTGTTTTAGCTATAAAACTAAGCAGTTATACAAATGGCGTGAGCAAATTGCACGGACAGATATCACGCGGGATATGGGGCAGCCTTTGGCCGGGTGTACCAGTCGAGGAAGTGCCCATTATATCGATTACAAACGGCATCCACATTAAGAACTGGTTGTCGGATGAAATGGATTCTCTATACGAAAGATATCTCGGACCAAATTGGGCTGACGAAACTATAAACAAGTCGCTTTGGGATGCGGTCGACCAGATTCCCGATGAGGGATTTTGGAGAATACATCAGCGATGCAAAGAACAGTTGATCGTTTTTGCCCGCAATCGTCTAAAAGCTCAGATGCAACGCAGAGGCACATACCATACGCAACTGCATCAGGCGGATGAAGTCCTCGATCCTGAAGCATTGACAATCGGTTTTGCCAGAAGATTCGCGAGCTACAAAAGAGGCAATCTACTGCTGAAAGATCCTCGTCGACTGATAAAGCTTCTTAAGAACCACGAAAAGCCTGTGCAGATTATTTTTGCCGGCAAGGCTCATCCAAAAGACAAAGAAGGCAAGGACATCATACGTCAGATTATTCACTTTGCCAATCAACATGAAGTTAGACGGCGAATTGTATTTTTAGAAGACTACGATATTGATATAGCAAGAGTTTTGGTTCGTGGCGTTGATGTCTGGCTGAATAATCCCCGCAGACCTATGGAAGCCAGCGGGACGAGCGGTATGAAGGCAGCAGTAAACGGTGTGTTAAATATGAGCACTTCGGATGGCTGGTGGTGTGAGGGTTATACTCGTGATGGAGGCTGGATTATCGGTGCGGGTGAAAGCTATGAGGATAAAGATTATCAGGATATGGTGGAATCGCAGGCCATATATGATGTACTGGAAAATGAGGTCATTCCACTGTTCTATGCTCGCTCGGCTGATAATCTGCCGCGAGCCTGGATACGCAGAGTCAAAAACTCTATCAAGTGGATAGCGCCACGTTTCAACACACATAGAATGGTTGCCGAATATACACGAAGATTTTATAATCCTTCTGCTGCCAAGTGGCGATACTTAACCGCTGAAGCTTGTGCAAGAGCCAAGGCTTTTTCGAGCTGGAAATCCGACTTACAAAAGGCATGGCCTGAACTTGCTGTCAGGGACGTAACGATGGAGATTCAAAACGGTGAAGGCAATGAACTGCTAAATCCCAGGCAACCGCAGTTAAAAGTTGGCTCACAATTGTACGTAAGGGCATTGATTAAATTAGGTAGAATCAATCCTGATGACGTTGCAGTTGAGCTTTATCACGGTCTTGTAGATACCTGGGAAAATATCAGGGATGGCTCGGCTGTAAGAATGGAATATGAACGAGCTTCGGAACAGGAGGATGAACACTGGTTTATTGGATCGATGCACTGCAAAAAGACCGGCCAGCATGGTGTGACTGTGAGAATACTGCCAAGAAATGATTATCTCGTTAGTCCTTACGAGATGGGTCTGATCCTTTGGGAAACAACCAAGTAACTAATTATTGGTAGATGCCGGTTAAGGGACTAAATACTAACGTCTATTCATTTTCTTCTTTGTTGCTCAGAAGATTGTAGACTACATCAGCTGAATCAGCTTTTTCAAGTGCCTGCCTAAATTCTTCATTCAGCATCAGTTTACTTATCCTGGCCAATGCCTGGATATGTGGACCTGTCTGATTAGTCGGTGAAATTAATAAAATGAGGATAGTCACCGGTTTATCATCAACACTTTCAAACTCTATTGGTTCCTTTGCAATTCCGATTGCCATAACGAGTTCTTTGACGGCATTGCATTTGCCGTGAGGGATGGCTATTCCGGCTCCGGTCCCGGTACTACGTGTTCGTTCTCGTTCTAAGACAGCTTGCAGGGCGACGTCTCTATCTGATAACAATCCATTAGTATTGAGTAAATCCACAAGTTCGGTTATTACGGCTTCCTTGTTATTACTTTCTACCGGAACCTTTACACAGTCCGGCTGCAATATTTGTGTCAAAATCATTTTATTCTTCCGAATACACTACATGTCTGGTTAATATTTACATAAACCCTTTATCTTACCTATTTTTATTTTATATTGCAATAGTATTCTAAAATATTTCTTTATATTTTCAACAATTGGCGGTTATTTGATAAAAAACATTATAATTATGCTTTTAGCTGTTTTTACAGCTCCTTAGTAGTTTTTTGTCTACATCCAGTGGAAAGCGAATCGTTCTTTACATTTTGTTTTTGCAATTATAAAATGTCCAAAAGGATTTTATGCGTTAATTTGGCGTATCAGATTTTCCAATTGTCATTACTCGATATATAAGAGATAAACCAATGGATAAAATAACACTTTACGATACTACTCTCCGTGATGGTATGCAGGCTGAGGGCGTCAGCTTCTCGCTGGAAGACAAGCTTGCGATTGCTAAATGTCTTGACGAACTTGGCATAGATTATATTGAAGGAGGTTATGCCGCTTCTAATCCCAAGGAGATGCAATTTTTTGCCGAAGTTTCTAGGCTGGATCTTAAAAATTCAAATATTTCTGCTTTTGGTAGTACTCGCAGAGCTGATTGCAGCGTTTCAAATGACGTCTCATTAAACACAGTACTTGCCTGCAAAACATCGGTTGCGACTTTAGTAGGTAAGTCCTGGGATTTGCATGTAACTGAGGTTCTTGGCTGTTCGCTCGATGAAAATCTTACTATTTGTGCTGAATCTGTTAAATATCTTAAGAAACACGGCAGGGAAATTATATTTGATGCCGAACACTTTTACGATGGCTACAAAAATAATTCTGTTTACGCAATGAAGGTTCTTGATGTAGTTGCTCAGTCAGGAGCTGATTCTATAGTGCTTTGTGATACTAACGGCGGTTGTATCCCTGATGATATTTATGAGATTACAAAGGTTGTTTGTGAACAGTTTAATACAATGATGATTGGTATTCATACTCACAATGATACCGATTGTGGTACTGCTAACTGCCTGGCTGCTGTTCGAGCCGGAGCAAGACACGTTCAAGGAACAATCAATGGTATAGGAGAGCGGTGTGGCAACGCAAATTTATGTACTGTCATTCCGGACCTTGCTTTTAAGATGGATTTTAATGTTCTTAGTCCCGACAAAATAAAAACATTAACAGAAGTGTCTCGTTACATTTTTGAGATTGGCAATTTATCTCCTGTTATAAATATGCCATATGTTGGCGAGAGTGCATTTGCACACAAAGGTGGTTTGCATGTTGATGCAATATGTAAATGTAAGATTAGTTATGAGCATATAACACCGAATCTTGTCGGAAACGAAAGAAGGTTTCTAATTTCTGAACTGAGCGGTAAATCAACTGTTCTGGCAAAGCTGGAAAAGGCTAAGATAAATGAAGATAAAGAATTAGCAAAGAAGATTCTTAAACGTGTACAGGAGCTTGAAAACGAAGGTTATCAATTCGAAGCTGCCGATGCAAGTTTTGATCTGTTAGTTAAGAAAATAATGGGTACATATAAGCCATCTTTTGACCTTGTCAAATATAATGTTACAGTAGAAAAGCGTACAAATAATGATCTTGTTACAGAAGCAACTGTAAAACTTAGGGTTGGTGATAGAACAGAGCATATTGTTGGCGAAGGTGATGGTCCTGTTAACGCGCTTGATGCAGCTTTACGAAAATCATTAGTTAATTTTTTCCCTAATATTAAAGATGTTCACCTTATTGATTATAAAGTTAGAGTTGTTAATGCTAAAGCAGGAACTGCCGCTCGTGTACGAGTAATAATTGAATCGCGTGATAAGAATAATATATGGAGTACGGTAGGTGTTTCAGAGAACATTATAGAAGCAAGCTGGCAGGCGTTAGTAGATTCTGTAGAATACAAATTACAGAAAGATAAATGACAATTTTAGATTTAATAAACTCCCTTTCTTATACAAAACAAAATAAATGTTTATAGGACCATACAGAATGTAGTTTCTTTATTATATCAAATAATTTTTATACGTAATACAATCAATTCTTAATTACCCATTTTAACTAAAGTTTTTTTGTTAAATTCTCCGATAGCTATAAACATGATATATATTATCCATATTAACACGCAATGAGGATTGTTTAATTTAACATGTTAATATGGGTTATATAGACTGCAAATTGTTTTATTTTGGAGTTTAAATGATGGTAAAAAAAGAGATT
>CAZQXE010000173.1:0-6703 GCA_964597115.1 uncultured Pirellulales bacterium
TGTCATTTTGAATTGTTAGATTGTTTATTCTATACTCATTGCCATCAAAGCTGCCGTCAAAGACTATTCCCTGAAAATGTTTTTCGGATTCTTTGTCAGGTGCGATTACAGCTCGGTTAAATACCTGCCCACAGGGTTGGTTCGGATCTAGGTCGATGTCATTGACAAGCACATAATGTTTGTCCAGCAGATTCGGATCATCTCCTATCGAGATAAGCTGTTCGGCCGTGGCTATTAGATACGGATCATTCGGCTCACCTGTACCACCGGCGAATTCGGCTGCCGATGATTGGGAAGTGACTAAACAGACCACAACAATAAAAACAATTCCTTTTATTTTTCTCTTCAAATTCCCTCTCATGGTTATATCCTCCAATTTTTCATTTTCTCTTTCCAGCAAGAACCCAAACTATTCATATCACTCATGGTTCTTTAAATAGAAGTCCATGACGAGAACCTTTCGTTACACTGATTCACCGAATATTTGGATTAAAAAACTGTGTTAATCCCGTGTAGTCCGTGTCTAAAAAGATAACCCCGCACGTAATCCATTCGGCAAGCTCAGGACAAGCCCGCGGGGCTAAACATGGTTTCGTATTAATCCGCATCCCTGGTGGTAAGTAAACGACATTTTTGGGCTAAAAATGCGTATTTTCGTTGTTTTATCGGGGTTTTTGGATAAAATATATAGTCGACAATTAGAGTGAGATATGAATAATGAATCAGTCAAAACAACATGCCTGACAGGTAATAAACGATGTTTAAGACACTAATTTACACCGAATTACACCGTTTTTTAGTCTTTTTTCCCTTAATCTGCGTCCATCCGCGTAATCTGCGGTTGGGACTTATTCGACAAATTCACCTTATTTTGCAAAACAAAGCCAATTTGCCGGAGGGGCAAATTGACACAATATTAGCAATGACAATGGTTTATGGGAATTTTAACAGGCCGAGGCATCGAAAAAACAAAGCCAATTCAAACCCAATTTCCATCAAAAAATGCGAAAAATGCCCTATCCACCTGCTTGCGATAGGATTATTTCAGCTTTATCAGTGCGACCCAGTCTTTATCGGTATCTTTGGGTGGCTGGCCGATAGTGATCGAGCCGGGGCCGGTTATTTCGGCTACGGAGCCGGTTTGCAGCTCCCCGGCGGTGCGCGGATTATACCATTGGATGGTAAAGGTTGCGGAGTTTGTACCGAGGTCAAGACTCGTCGTGCCGCGAGTCGGCCCCTTGGGAGCGGGCAGATATATGGCGTAGATTTGGCCCGGATTGGCAAAGCAATAATCGTTCTTGGCAGAAGTCAATTCATCGTGGCTGGTCATTTCGGTAAAGGGCAGATGCTCGCGGAAAAATTCCAGAGCGTATCGTGTCAGGTCCCACATATGGTCTCGGCTGCGCCAATCTTCGCAGTTGAGGTCGTTGTGGGCGAATTTATAGCCGAAGTACCATTCGCAGCCCGCGCCGCCGGCCATCAGATTCGCCCACAAATGTTCGTGCCGGACTTCATCGTGCCAGTAATCGTCCTTGTCGGGCATGACGCCTGTGTCGGCCGGGCCGATTTCATCCAGACAAACGAACCATTGTCGGCCTGCTGCGGCGGAGCGTTTGAGCCACTTGAGCGTCTGGTTGTGCGTGTCATTCGTTTGCAACGAAGGGCCTTCGAAATGCGCGTAACCCAACAGCGGCGTATAGATTTCGTCGTATTTGCCGGGGTAAGTGTGACATACGATTGGATGGTCGTGTGGGTCGAGGTCTTTTATGTATCGGCAGAAGGACTTGCGCTGCGCATCGGTGTTGGTGTTTTCCTCGCCGAGGTTCCAGACCAAAGCGAGGTGATGTGCAAAGCGAGTGATAAGTTCACGATAGTAGAGCTTTCGCTGCGGCCCCAATTCTCCGCCGTCGAGGCCCTGGTCATTTTCTGTTTCCTGCGTGATGATATGGAGCATCAAACCCAATTTGTCCATGTGCGAAAAAACAATCTCCCACTGGTCGAGCTTGCTGCAGTCGAAGCGATATTTTTCATTCGGATCGGTCCAGGGCCAGACGTCCTTACCATCACCTCCATCGATATTGTAGGGAATGAAATAGACGCTGTTCATACCTTTGCCGGCCAGATAGTTCAAGCTCCCGATGATGCCTTTGCCCTTACCGTTTTTCCATGTCGGGTCCCCGGGGCGCCAGTCCTGAACATGTGGCGTGTAATGATGCAGAAATTTTTCACCTGCTGCTTCGCTTTCGCGTTTCAACTCAGCGGAATCGAATGTGCCGTCAAAATCGGCGTAGGCCAGGAAGTTTTCGGGACTGTCGGCTCCGCCTTTGAGAGAATATTCACCCGTTTCGGCAAACTGCAGGTAACGTTTGCCGACGTATTTGAGCATTCCTTTGGCACGGTGGTCCCGACCAGTCTTGTCGGTTGGAGCTATTTCAATTGTCCCCGCGAGGCCATCGAAAGCTGCTGCTTTACCGGGATCGTTGTTAATGGCAATTCCGGAGCCGGCGCGAAAGGAGACGGAATAAGACCATTGTCCAATTTCATCAGGCACAAAATGCACGCGCCATTTATTACCAGCGGTGGCGCCGGTTTGAGCAGCGTTGCCATCAGCAGCGTAGTAGCCGGGGACAAGGTATCGTTTTTTGCCTTTAACGAAGGTGACGTTGAGGCGATAATCGCTGAAAGGATTGGGTTCGGCATCTTCGCCGGTTTCTGGGCCGGTAAAGGTCAGTTTAATCTTATGCCATTTTTTCAGTTCGCCTGATATATCCGCCGCTGATTTATTTTGACCATAAGAAATTACAGAGGCGGCGAGAGAAAAACAAATTACGAACAATAAGGGAAATTTGTAAACTTGCATTTTTTTGCTCCTCAATAGATAGCTGATAAAATTAAATTAAGATATGTTATAAGACGGATTGGAGTCGTGCAATAGATTTTGGCAATATTCTTTTCACTATTAAGCGCATAAGAAAAGACCGAGCTTAACAGCCCGGCCTTAGGTTCTTGGAATAACTCTTTTATATGTTACAACTATTGCTCCAAAGGTCAATTTCCGGAGACGATGTAATATCGCCCTTTGCTGCTTTTTTCGTTGCTCAGCCACATTTTCAAGCTGTATTTTCCGTACTTTTCGTAGTAGCTTTTTGTCGCATATGGAACAAAGATATGGCCTTGAGTTTCTGTTGTCTGAACTTCACCAAAGACATATTCAATCGCTTCTTCATTTTCAAGAACCTGACGATTCCATGTCGCTGAGCCGGGCCAGAATACCGCTAGGTCGTCATAATTCTTTGCGTTTCTGGCCTGCCAGTACTTCATCACAAGATCGCGAGGTTCGGGCCAGTTTTCCCCGTTGTTAACGCCTGAAATTGCTTCTTCAAAGACATTGTCATATGCAGTTTTTTCCTTTTCCGAGCTTGCGATTTTTGCTGAAGTGGGAACACCAGCCTCGTAAATATTATTAGGCCCGTTCTCAGGGTAGTCGAAATAACCATTTGCTTCCATTTTGAGTGTACCGGTTTCATCGAAAGCTTTCTGATTAAGGAAGAGTAATATATCCTTATCTCTATCGACGATCATCTCGACCTTCATTTCCATACCGCCCAGGAATCCGCTCATTTTAAAAATCTTTGCATCTTTTCCCTTGTACTTACCTGTTTCCCGCACAACCTTCTCGCCAGCGTCTTCGAATAGCTTTATCGCAAGTTTGGGGAAATCCAACGCCGAGCTACCCATTCCAGCGAGTGCGTCAGGCGTGCCAAGTGAAATCGTGATTGTATTGGCATCCGGATCGAAAACTTGAACGATCTGTTTCAAATCGTCCTGGAACCTAACTTCGCCGCTGGCATGTTTAGTCACCATTATCCTCCGTTCGAAGCAGACCCAGGCTTCAAGTCTATCGCCAACTGCTTCCGCCTCTCCCACTATGGCGTGCAGCCAGGGCATATTCTTCATGTTCTCCGTTATCTGTGCAAAGGCAACGGTAGCCCCGTCGATCGAGCCGCCCGATTGGTGTATGACTACAAATGCTGCTATAATTATCACCGCCGCGGCGGCTAATTTTGTAACTGGACTTTTCATGATTATGCTCCATATATTCGGTTTGGTGAGAGTCGAATTTGTGCTTTCTGATTTTTCGTGAGCGATTAACATCCCGTTTAGCACGGTTTTGTCCATATTCGGATTGGTGTTGACCGCTGCGTTCTTAAAGAACGTTTGTATATTATCTGCCGGTTTCATTTTTCTGTCCCTGCCCCTGCATTCTCCGACGCAAGTCGGTGCAGCGGGTCACTATTCAATATTGACCGCAGTTTATTCATTCCGTACCGATATCGGCCCTGAACCGTGTTAATCGATGCGTTTTGCATTTTGGCTATTTGCCTGAAAGTCATATTCGTCTGCATATACAATGTCACGACCTCTCGCTGCTCATACGGTATTTGGGCCAGAGCATTATTGAGCAACTCCATTTCTTCGCTGAGTATCGCCCATTGCTCCGGCCTTTTAATATCGCAGGTTACGTAATCCGCCTTTTCGATGCCGGATGTTTCGTGTCTTCGCCGGTCGCGCCTGTAGTTTCGAATCCGGTTTACTACACAGCTTGAAAAGTACTGTTTCAGATTGCCCTGCGTTTTGATTTTCGCCGCTGACTGGGCGAAGCCTAGGAATACGTCATGGACGATGTCCTCGGCCGCAGTGACATCATTTATCAGGGCCACTGAGAGCTTTAGCAAGTCGTTTTTGTACTTTTCATAGATTCGGCACAGGGCATCTGTGCTGCCGCGTTTGAACTTCCAGATTAATAACCTGTCATCTATCATTTATCGCGTCGCGTAACAGAAAGATCTTTCTTCACTTATAACAAACCGAGTCGGTGCATTTTAGTATAATAAAAGCAGACTTTTTTGCCACATATTGAAATTTATCGCATCCGGGCGCAATAAAAAAGGCCGGATCGAATAATCCAGCCTTTATGGGTACGAATAAAACAAGTATCCTGTTTTATTTGACTCCCCCATGAATATTCCACCGCTCGGGCTGTCCATATACCTGCCGAACTCCGGGTCCATAGGGCTCATACACTGATTTCACGCCATCTTTCTCGATTTCAATCTTACAGGGCACCTGGAAGCCGCCTGTTCTCGGAGAAGGATGAGGGACAGGATCGCCGATTGAAATTATCCGCACAACGTTGAATTCTGCAAACTTCTCCCGCATTCTCTCGGCAGATATGTTTGAGTAAAGTCGACCCGATTTGGCATAATCCTTGGCAATCAAAGCCTCATAGAACTCGCGGATTATCTTTACAGCGATTTCTTTATCACTGAGCTTACCCTGTGCCAGCCCAATCTCTTCGGTAGTCCAGTCAATCCGGTTCACTTCCGGAGGAACTTCATCATCAAGAGTGAACATTGTCGGCTCAATTCGCCGATCGTAATCAGAGAATTCCGTCCATCCCAACAATTCATAATCGCCGTTTTCTGCGAGAAGGTAATGTTCTATCGTTGTTACAAGCTTTGTGGACTGATCAATAAATATAACTGTGCGATCCACTTCATAGCCTAAGTCCTTGACTTCGGATGAGTTTGTGGATGTGACGGTAATCGGTTCATCCTTTTTTGGAGGTTCATTTATCTCAAGCTTAACGAGGCCGTGCTTTTCCAGTTCGCAGAAATTTTGCAAGGCAGATTTGGGATCAAATAACTGTACTGCTTTTAACAGATCACCGGAAAAACGTGTGTCTTTCATTGTTATCAACGAATTCTTTTTCTTATACCAGACTTTTGCTGTGCCTTCCTGCCAAACTGTTACTTTTGCTCCGTCGGAAGGTGAGTCCCATTCAGGCATATGAGCCCTGATGCTTTTAACATTACGGGATTCGTCAAATTTGAGCCAGAACTCTTTCGGCTCTTCCATGCCTTGCTTGAAATCTTTAGTGTGTAAATAACGAACGCTATGGCTTGCTTGAATTGTTTGTTCAAGGGCATAAGCTGTGGACGTTGTCTTGTCCCAGATAGTGACTGTTAATACGACGCCCAAGATTATCACCGTCGCTGCGGCTAATTTTGTGATTGGACTTTTCATAATTATTTTCCTTATTTTTAGCGGGCTTCTGAGTGCTAAAGTCACTTTGCTTGCCCGCGATGTTAGCATCTCAACGGCTTGTGCGTGATTTTTTTTCCATGCGTCGAAGTCCTTCAGTGGCTTTTTCGAGCCGATTGTGTCACTCAACGCTTCATCAAGCCATTTATCGTTTTCAAAACGTTTCATAATCATTCCCCCTCGAAGGAATTTCGTTTCAAATACTTTGCAATCTTACGTTTTGCCCGAACCAGACGACCATTTACCGCCTGTGGCGATATGCCCAAAACTTCCGAGATATGTGCCTGCGAGAATCCATCAAAGTAACGCATTACAACCAGCTCTCTTTCCGAGACTCGAAGACTCCAGAGTGCCCGCCGAATTATCTCCCGGTGTTCCTCCCTCTTACCATCATTTTCAGAGATAGGATTATCGTTCTGAGTAAGCGGTTTTACCTTATTGGCTCTTAGTATTTGCCTCGAAACGTTCCGGCAAATGCCGGCCAACCAGGCGCCGAACTTATCTTTACTTTTCAAACTTCCTATCTCGCGACAGGCTATGGCAAAGACTTCCTGCGCAGCGTCTTCAGCGAGATCTATGTTGGCAAGCATAGAATAAG
>CAZQXE010000174.1:0-6702 GCA_964597115.1 uncultured Pirellulales bacterium
CGGTATCGTGCAGGTTATCGATACGGTAAAGAGCCTGATGCGCATTAACCTGATTATCGAACAGTATGACGTGGTCGAAGCTGAGGAAATCGAGACGAAGTTCTTTGAAATCCATTACGGCGATCCTACAGAGATTGTCGACTTATTGCAGATGTTGTTAACCAATGGCAGCAGCGGTAGTGTGAGCAATATGGACACGGGCCGAGGTCGTGGACAGAGATTGAATCCTCGTGCCCCGAGGGGTGCATCATCCGGCAGCGGAAGTACAAGTGGGGCAGCAGTTTCGGTAACAGTCGGATCCAGCCGAACACCGGCTGTACTTATTCCCCAGCCGAGTTACAATTGCATTATTGCCAAGGCGACCGCTGAAGACTTAGAGAAAATTGAACTATGGATTAAAGAACTTGACAGAGCAGTACCTACAATACTGGCGGACCAGGAACTTGCTACGATAGAAAATAAAAACCAGAGAGTCCAAACATTCTTTAAGCTGAAAAATTACAGTCCTTCTAAAATGGTGGATATTGTAGAACCTTTACTTGGTGAGAATGGCCACGTTAGCGCCGAAGAAAGTACCGGTAGCCTGATGGCTATTGATACGGTTGAGAATCTGATGCGCATTGAAATGGTTATTAAACAATTCGATGTGCCCGAAGCCGAGCAGACTGTAACACAGTATTTTGAAATTCAAAATAGTGATGCATCTGAGATTGTCCAGTTATTGAGATTACTTATGAGTGGTGAGGCCAGCACAAGTTCAAGGAGTTCCAGCCGGAGCAGTTACTCATCAAATCGAAATTATATGAGCAGTAATAGAGGTAGCTCCAGGGGGGGGACATCTACATCTGTTATAGCCGGGCCGAGTGGGCAACCTGTTGTGCTTATTCCTGTGCCGAGGCTCAAGTGGATTATTGCAAGGGCTTCGGCTGAAGATATGAGGCGGATTGACGAGTGGATTATAAAGCTTGACACCGAGGACCCTGTCAAATCGGAGCATGAGACAATTCCGGTCAGATTTGTTGATGCCACTGAAGTTGCAGAACAGCTTAACGAAGCGCTACAGTCGATGCCGGGATCAGAATTGCAGGCGAATATTCTTGTTCAGCCGTTGGCGCAGGCAAAACAGATAATGGTCTTCGGCAGGGCGGATATGCGCGAGATGGTTAAGAAGCTCATTGAGGAAATAGATATACCGTCGGGCCTGGAAACAAAAGTTTTCAAATTGAAACATGCTGATGCCGACCAGATTAAGGAAAATATCGACAATCTATATGGTGAGGACATTCCGGGAAGCGGCAGCAGTTATTATTCGTCCTCGGCGCTGTATTACTATTATAGATATGGGGGGGGGCAAAGCGCGACTGATGTAGTTAAGGTAATATCTTTTCCGACAATGCAGCAGGTAACGGTGATCGCATCGCCTGAAAATATAGTCAAAATTGAACAACAGTTGAAAGAATGGGACGTCCCACTTGACGTAGAACAAGTCAAACCCCAAATAATCGAGCTGCATAATTCAGACCCTGTGGAGATGACGAATTTGCTTACGACACTTTTTACCGAAGAGGGTGACAGTGGCGTATCCTATTGGGATTTTTATTATGGTTCAGGTGAGGACAAGAAAAAAATCGTTGGGCCACTTTACGGTCAGCTTACTTTTGAAGCAGTTCCCGGAACAAAGAAGATAATCGTAATAAGCAAGATTCCCGCTGCATACGCCGTTATTAGACAATTGATACTTGATCTTGACAGAAAGGAAATGGCGGAAGTACCCGAAGTCATAGAGCTTAAGTTCGCGGACCCCGAAGACCTTAGTGAGCGTCTAAATGCAATGTTCATCGAGGAAGGACAAAATGCCCCGATTCGATACACTGCACAAGGGCTCAGTGAAGAATCGGAGATGGATGATACGAGCAGCAGCAGCAGCAGTAGCAGCGATAGCAGTAGTAACAACGGCCAGGAAGACAGCCAGTCGAATCAGAATACCTATACGCCACCGTGGTCCGGCTCCGGGGCTCGTGCCGGCGTTGGTGAAGAAACGTCTATCAGTAATGTTATCGGCAGGATTCGATTCGTACCCGAACCGCATACAAAGTCGATCCTGACTCTCTCACCACCAGAATTCATGGATGAGATAAGAGCATTAATTCATAAACTGGACGTGCCGGGTAAACAGGTAATGATAGAGGCCATAATTGTAGAAGTAGAGCACAGTAAAGTAACCTCTCTCGGTATCGAATTGTCAACTAATCCTTCCGCGTTTGGCACACTTGGCGAAAATGCACTTACCGCGTTGGGCAACCTTACACATATAGGAACACATGGCTCGGCGTCCGGCCAAATATCTTCCGGTACGGGACAGTTTAACGCCACAGGGATCTCGGGGACAACGCTCGGCGTTGGAACAGATATCTATACATTAATCGATTTCCTCATTAAGACGACCGATGCAAGGATTCTGAATCAGCAAACTCTCTGGACGAAAGACAATGAAGAAGCAAAATTCTTCAAGGGTAGCGAAGTTGCATTTCTGGGCAGCGAATCAATAACACAACAGACCACTACGCAGAGTATTTCTTTCGAGAGGGTAGGTATGGAGCTAAGAGCCAGACCAAGTATTACTCCCGAGAACAAGGTCGATATGATTGTTAATGTCCAGATTTCCCAGCTTACATCAGAGCTTGTGAATAATCAGCCCGTTAGAACCAAGATGAATACCAGGACCAATATGATCGTCCAGGACAAAGAGACGCTTTTACTAGGCGGTATCCTGTTTCAGAAGGACAGCACAGTCGAACATAAGCTTCCGTTATTCGGTGATTTACCTTTAATCGGAGGTCTGTTCCGACATAATGATGTCATTCAGTCAAACAGCGAAATGCTTGTGTTTATGACACCGCATGTAATAGACGAATCTGCCGAAGAGCTTCCCGAAGTCACAGAAGATAAAAAGGTTGAGCTTGAAGATATTCGAAGACAATTGGAAGAAAAGAGCAGAGCTCTTGAACGGGAAATGGAGTGAGTTAAAACAGTAAGGTATGCTTTCGTTAGTGTTAATTTATTTCAAAAGCATTGGCTTTGCTCGCTTGACAAACTGGATTGGGATTCCCCATGGGTCCCTCAGCATAGCAATAATATCACCGCTGGCCGTTATTGACACGTCATCAACAACGGTAGCGCCGGCAGCAGTCAACTTATGGCATATTTCTTCTACATCATCAACCATGAATGCGATGTGAAGTGATAGCGGATTCATTGAGGCATAGTCCGGCACGGCATCGGGGAGATTATTATATACCTCCAACATTATATATCCACTCGCATCAGAAACGAAACGCGTGTTAATCGGAGCAGGTCCTTTCATGACGAGATTCATTCCCAGATTTTCACAATACCAGCTTGCCATGCCTAAAGGATCCTCAACATTGAGCGCAACATGTTCGAGGCATATTCTGTTGGCGTGGCCGCTCTGATTTAACTCTTTCCCTTCGGGAATTGTATCATGATTTTTCATTGGATAAGCACTAATATTATTACAATAAGCAAATATTGATCAGATTAACATACAGAATTGACCTGTACTTAGCAATAAATATTAATATTGACTGATACTTTGGTCATATCATGATTTTTAGCTATAACAACAGAATTGCTCCTTCGTATTATCTTCACCCTCTGATTTTAACAAAAATCAGATTATTTGAGTTAAAAGGCCGACAAAAAAAATCTAAATGGGCCTTAAACACGCCACTAAAACACTTGACTTATGAGAGTTGGCATGGTAGCTTATTATCGGTAGTTGGTGTGATGAGAAGCCGCAATAGTGGCATCCAGAAAATTACTCCGATAACACGAAAATCGCAGAAGCTGCGAATCTGATAAGTTGGATAGCAGTGTTTGTGTAATTCCGGAGGCTATTATTTCTTCCTGTAGGGTGAAATCACATAAATTACTGACGTCAATGGTTTTATTAGTCTTTTATATATAAAAAATTGTGTCAGTGTATCATCAGTGGTCTTAGATGCGGGTAATCTATGATAAAGAATCCGTCAAGAGGATATTTTTGTAGGAGAAGAGGGGCAAAAAAGTCGATACTCAGCTGTTCCGTGCTATAGCTATATTACTTGTCGGGCTGGCTTACTGGTTAGGGCCTGTCCCACTTTCCATAAGTGGAGGAACTTAATGGGCCGGTCTGTAGCCAGTTTACGGTATAAAACATGAGAACAATAATAATAACGAATCAAAAGGGGGGGTGTGGTAAAACAACCACTGCAGTAAATCTCTCAGCCGCACTTGCTATAAAAGGTCAAAGGGTACTTCTAATCGATCTCGATCCACAGGCACATGCGACCCTCGGGCTGGGTTATAATCCTGATGACCTGGATAAAACAATTTATCATCCTCTCACTAACGTAGAAATCTCAATTCCCAAAGTTACAATAAAAACGAGCGTTGAAGGTCTTGATCTTGTGCCGAGCAGTATTATGCTTGCTAATGCTGACCTTCGTCATGTCATTGTATCCAGGAGAGAATTCACTCTACGTGAGCGTCTCAAGGCCGTGAGTGACAAATACGACATATGCATTATTGATTGTCCACCATCGCTCGGCCTGTTGACCCTTAATGCACTTGTTGCCAGCACTGACATTATCGTGCCTGTCCAAACGCACTATTACGCATTGGAAGGTCTAAAACAGTTGCTTGAGACCGTGAAGGACGCCAGGAAACGTTTCCATCCTTGCTCTGTAAAAATCCTGGGTCTGTTGCTGACTTTTGCAGAAGACAACGTAGCATTAAGTCAGCAAGTAGAACAACAGATGAGGCAGTTCTTTGACAATCTGGTGTTCGATACGGTAATTCATAATACTATTAGTCTGGCTGAGGCGCCGAGCGCTGGTCAGTCAATTTTTACTTATGCTCCCGAAAGTACAGGGGCTGCTGAGTACGCAGCTTTGGCTGAAGAAGTAACTGATCCGGAGTACAAGAAGAAAAGGAAGCATCCGAAAGAAGTCTCGGTAATTGTCGAAAAAGCGGTGGCTGCGAAGGAAGCTGCTGTTTTACATCCTTCGACAGAAAAGAAGCCGACACTCAAGGAAGTGGTTCGTGCAAAAGCCGTAAAGAAAAAAATTGATTTTATATCCGTATTAGCGATTCTTTTAGTTATCATACTCGCCACCTTATTGGTTGTGGTAAGCGTAACCAACAGCCCGCCGGTAGCTACACCTGATATGACTACGACACAGGAGGACACTCCGGTACAGATTATGCTGACCGGCAGCGATTCGGATGAAGAGGATCAATTGGTTTACAGTATAGTGACGAATCCATCACATGGAAGTCTGAGCGGGATGGCGCCAAATATCACCTACACCCCAGAATTGAATTATAATGGTCCGGACAATTTCACTTTTGCAGTCAACGACGGCACATTGAGTAGTTACCCGGCAATAATATCTATCACAGTAACAGCTGTTAACGATACTCCTGTGGCGAGTGCTTTGTCTGCGGTAACAAAGGTGGACAAATCTGTATCCATAACCTTGAAAGGTAGTGATATAGATGGCGACACGTTTAAGCCTACTATTTATACTCAACCGAGACACGGCACGCTCATAATCGGTTCGGACTTCTACGCCGATGGAACACTTATCTACAATCCGGAGCCTCATTTTGCAGGTTCAGACAGTTTTACCTTCAAGGTCAATGATGGCACATCGGAAAGTGCTCCGGCTACGGTATCTATGGATATCATTCCAAATTATCCTCCTGTAGCAGACCTGCAATCATTAACAACAGCAGAGAACAAATCCGCCGTGTTAACAATAACAGGTAGTGACCCGGATGGAGATAAATTAGTCTACAATATTGTAATAGACCCGGCACATGGGAGCCTTAGTGGTACGGAACCGAACCTCACATATACTCCAGATGAAGGTTTTAATGGAACGGATAGCTTTACTTTTAAGGCTAATGATGGTGTGGCAGATAGTACTCTCGCAACCGTGTCGATTACGGTGACTTCAGTTAATGACTCGCCCACAGCTAATAGTGATAACATAACAACATCGGAGGACTTGTTGGTATCGGTCAGCCTGACAGGCGACGATCCAGAGGGAGATTCGTTAATCTACGAAGTTATCACAAATCCGTTGTACGGAAGTTTGAGTGGAGTGGAACCAAAACTGACCTACACACCTAACTTGAATTTCAACGGGTCTGACAGCTTTACCTTTAAAACTAATGACGGCCAAGCGGATAGTGAACCTGCTACTATCTCGATCACAGTAATACCGATCAATGATACGCCGGAGGCCGTTCGTGACAGCACGACAACGCTGGAGGATACGCCGGTATCGATCAACTTAACTGGCAGTGATTTGGATGGGGATCTGCTAAGCTATAGTGTAGAGGCAGGTCCATTTTATGGGACTCTCAGCGGGACGGAACCAAACCTGGTTTATACGCCCAATAAGGATTTCAGCGGCACAGACAGTTTTTCATTCACGGTTTCTGACGACGAGTTGGAAAGCTTTCCTGCAACAGTATCAATCATAGTAAGCACAGATGACGATCCCCCGGTTG
Organism: uncultured Pirellulales bacterium; assembly: GCA_964597115.1. Taxonomy (GTDB): domain Bacteria; phylum Planctomycetota; class Phycisphaerae; order Sedimentisphaerales; family Anaerobacaceae; genus CAZQXE01. The sequence goes on from CAZQXE010000174.1 coordinate 6,583, forward strand.
CCCATGATTGCAATGCAACAACAGAAGAGGATAAATCTGTGTCGGTTATCTTAACGGGCACCGACCCGGACAAGGATCATTTAACCTTTAGTATAGTAACAGGCCCATCCTATGGGATAT
>CAZQXE010000175.1:0-4523 GCA_964597115.1 uncultured Pirellulales bacterium
ATCGTATCATCGGCATTATATTCATCAATTCGCCAATAGTACGTATAGTTCCATTGAAGAGGAGTTTCAGCAGGAGTATATGTGGTATTGTCAAGGTCCTGCCTGCCGCGATAAATACCCGGCGTTGTTATATCAGCATTGGCCACATCGTTATAATCAACGCCGAAGTACACATCGTGCTGGATAGCGCCATCTCCCGCAGTCCACTGAAGAATAGGTGTAATTTTAACTTCTACGGCACCTGGAACTGGGCTTGCATCTAAAGCCCTTACTGGTAGTGAAAATACACCTTTCGGGATAATTTGTCGTGGTATGGACTGGCTTTCCCAGCTTAAACGTGCCACTGCACGGTGGTCGGAATCGAAGTACTCCACCCTGATGGATGCCTGCCCAGCGGGTAGGTCGATAGTTGCCCTTCTTTCCCAGGGCTCTTCTCCAGTCCAGTTATCGATAAGCAGCAATCCATTTACCCACAATCGGATGCCATCTGATAAAAAGATATTGGTGATAAAGGTATAGGTCTCAGTATATGGCACTTCTATTTCAGCTGTCCACCTGATAGAGAAGTTATTTATCTCAAGCAGATTGTCTGGAGACTCTACACCCCAGTCAAAGTCTATTACATCGTCTATTCGGGCGAGCACCGGTTCGCCTGTCAAGTTTGCGTTATCAAAGTATTCACCTTTTATACCTGCACCTGCACCGAGAGCGGTAAAACGCCAGACATCGCCTTTGTGCTTTGTAACACCATCGCTTTCGATTTCATCGATTCGCCAATAGTAGGTTGTTTTCGCCTGAAGGAGTCCAGGTTCAAAAGTTGTCTGCTCCTGATTGACTTGATATTCTCCAGAAGAGTCATCTGCATTAGCTACGGCGGCCTCATCGGTACCTAAGTACACATCATGTGTCTGCGCAGTCATACCCGCACTCCAGGTTAGGGTTGCGTCGAGATCAATCCATCGAGCACCATCACAAGGGTCAGGGCTGTGTGCTGTTAAAGGCGCACTGGTAAAGCTCCAGACGTCACCTGTGCGTACAGTACCGGCCTCGACCACATCGATGCGCCAGTAATAGGTGGTTGCCGGCTCAAGATCAGCAATACTATACTGCGTCCCAGCTTGATTTTGCATGAATTCATTTGCACCCGGGGTTTCATTAGTACCAAAGTACACATCGTATGATGTAGCGTTTCTTCCTTCCATCCACTCCAGTAGTACACTGGTAACACCTGTGGCACCATGGCGCGGCGTCGGATTGCTGGCCTTAAGATCTGCCGCGAGCACAACCGTCCCAAAAACACTCGGATTATTCCAGGCCGCATTGCCTGTACTAAACCAGGAGAGTTGGGTGTCACGGACACCACCATCATCGTCATCGTTAATCATTACTTCAAAGCCCATTAAATCACCGAGCGTAGGCTTGCCTTCTATATACAGAGCTTCCCATGGGAATTTAACCTCGACGGTATATCCATCATCGGTTTCCGTTAAGATGAATTCCACGCCGGGTACGCTTCTGTTGCCATGGTGATATTCCTGAAACTCGGGAACCTCAGTGTTCCAGGCAGCACGATACTGGTATTCATCGCCCGTGCTAACATACGAAGTTGGCTTGTCGTTGTCGGCATCGATGTAAATCTCTACACTATCATCCTGGTAGGACTCTCCGGAATCGTTCTGCAGGTTTTCGTCTTTGACATCAACGAATACATACAGATAATCTGAATCCCACAGGGCCCACCAAATACCGGAACAATCAGCATCCGAATCGGGCAGGTTATCTGCGTCGAGTAAAACTATCTCGTATTCCTCTGAGGCCGACCATACATCTTCTCTGATGCCGTCGATGACCGGCAACGGAGCTCCCGCTGGCGGAATCTCAGCGTCCTGAGCTAAGGCATGACCTGCCAGAGCCAGAACCAAAAAAAGAGAAATCAAAAGAAATAATTTCTTACACATAATAATAGTCCTCCTTAAAAATAAGTTTTGGAATGAAAACGGCCGATTTAGTTTTTCATCTTCCCTCAATCAAAGAATGAGTTTGCCCAAGATTAATGTTGATTAAGTCGCATCTACCTTCTTTCCTGGAAATTGACACGAAATGTCTGTGCCCAAAATTCCACCTAACATTTTTTAGCGTTAGCTGTCCCGCAGATTACGAGAATCTTGCCGACCGGGTAGCTATAAGCGACGAACTTCGGTGAACTAACTACTCATTCTACCATAAATGACCCGTCTTTCCCTCTGGGAAAGGGTCGAAAAAAAATGAGATTTTTATTTAAACGCGATAACGTACTATCCAAGCGTATATTATAAACTATTTCGGCGATATTTACTCGTAATTTTGCGCAAAAGAAGCGTCATTTTGCGAACTTTACTTGCGGATACAGTGGATATATTGTACTAAAGGCCTATGTCTGAGATTCCCAAGGTCATATTTCTGGTCGAGACATCACGAGCTTATGGGCGGGGGCTGCTCCGTGGCATTGCCCAGTACTCCAAGCTCCACGCTCCCTGGTTTTTCTTTATGGGACCGGAATTCTATGTCAAAGGCATAGAACATTCCTACAAATGGATGAAAGATCTGGAGGCGGACGGCGTCGTCGCTCCGCTCTGGGACACTGAAATAATTGAGATGGTCGTGGACCTCGGGCTTCCGGCGGTGATATGTGGCATAGAAAGGCCGAGCTTAAATGCGTGCCGGGTGGTAACCGATGATGTTGCAGTGGGTCGCACCGCTGCCGAGTATTTCCTGAGACGTGGTTTTCAGCGGTTTGCTTATTGTGGTTTTAACGATGCGATTTGGTCTCAACAACGGGTTGAGAGCTTCAGCAGAAGAGTTTTGGATGCCGGCTTTGAATTCCATCTCTACGAGCAGCCCGGATTAAAAAATCGGCGTGCCAAGGAAAGAGAACAAACAGTTATTGCCGAGTGGCTCAGGTCGCTGCCGAGACCTGTAGCTGTAATGGCCTGTAATGACGACCGCAGCCGGGATGTTTTGGCAGCGTGCAGGATCGCAGGACTCGAAGTCCCCGGTGATGTGGCAATTCTGGGCGTCGATGACGATGAATTAGTTTGTAACTTGTCCTATCCGCAGTTATCAAGTATCGTCGCAAGCACCGAGCGAGCCGGATACGAAGCTGCTCGAGTGCTCGATAAACTGATGAAGGGACAAAAAATAGCAGAGGCGGAAAAGAAAGTGGTCATCTCTCCTTTGCATGTAGTGACAAGACAATCAACAGATGTTATGGCTATAGAAGACCGCAAGCTCGCCGAAGCGGTCGACTTTATTCGCAAGCATTCCAGAGAGGTTATACAGGTCGGCGACGTTGCTGAGGCCGTTGGATTGTCCCGCCGGGCCCTGGAGAAACGCTTCCGGAAAGTAGTCTCGCACTCGGTGCATGATGAGATAAAATACGCCCGTGTTAATCAGGTGGCTGATATGCTGATTGGCACAAATTTGTCGCTGTCTCAGATCGCCAGGTTACTGGGATATCCGGATGCAAGTAACATATCTCGCTATTTCAAGCAATACAAAGGAGTCAGCCCCTCGGAATACCGGAAGAGATTCGGTCCCAAATAGTCCTCAGATTCCGGCGCGCCGGGATGTTTTTGTTTTCGCTTTAGTCTTCAATCAGTTTCGATTGTCACACCGGCCACAGTTGCTGCCAAAGCTACCGATCCGCCTCAAGTCAAGGCAAATCTCAGAACGTGGACTTATGCCGTCTCGCTTGATGATTAATAGCGAGAAATCAAAACCAATAGCAAATATTGGTCAATTTGAATTGCTTTTGCTGGCTTCTGCTGTTCCGCCGTAAGTGCCCATATTGGTAATCCCTCCGTTCGGCTCCGGCTCATCCCCGACAGGACTGTTCGGATCGCCTGCATCGATACACGGGCTGGTGACGCTATCATATACCCAGCTTTCACTCTCCGGGTCCCATCGCCCCGCCTGAGATTTCAAATGATAGTCACCATCAATCCATACAGCGTTCGGATCTTTGGGTTCAGCGACAAGATTGGGATCGATTACATTAGCCCAATAGCCGGTGTCTATAAAACATGGGTTCGCATTGATATTCCCCTCACCATCTGACCATCCTCCCTGGATATTACTGTAAGAAATATCGATAGTCGAATCGTTGCTATTCCATATTTCATTACCTCCATCGTGTAGAATACAATTGATTAGCTCGATATTGCTTGTTGAAGTAACCACAACGCCATCTAAAACAACCGAAATAGAATCGCAAGCTAAAGCATTTCCGTTTACTGCTGAATTTTGAGCGAATGTGCAGTTGGTCATGACCGCCTGGCATTCTTCATTGTAGTGAATCCCACCACCGTCCCCTATTGCTCCATTCCCTCTAAATACGTTAAATTTTAATGATCTGTTCCCGCTAAATATACAGTTGGTCAGCGTCGAACTGTTTTCGTAGTTTAACATTCCTGCGCCATAAGTAGACGAATTTCCGATGAACCTGCAATTAGTCAACGTCGGATTATTCCTTAAGTTGTATATTC
>CAZQXE010000175.1:4623-6664 GCA_964597115.1 uncultured Pirellulales bacterium
TTTCCGATGAACCTGCAATTAGTCAACGTCGGATTATTCCTTAAGTTGTATATTCCACCGCCGTGTCCATAGATGAAAGTTGAATGGGCTTCCTTCTTTATGTAACCGCTGGAGTTCCGGATGAAAATGCAATTGTCGAGTGTGGGGCCTTCCCCGCAATAGCTGAATATACCTCCACCATCAAATCTTGCCGAATTATCTCTGAAGATGCAGTTAGTGATTGTCACAGAAAACGGTTCGATGTACATACCACCGCCCATAATGCGTTCCATGTGTTCAATTGGACCTCCGACTAACTCGATTGGCTCGTCAGCATTGCCGCCACATATAGTGAAGCTATCCAGGAAACAATCGTCATCAGTTACCGTAACTACGGTATAGCTGTTTTCTGCTCGTGTTGGTTCGGCGAGCAGGTCACAGGGATCGCTTACTTCGATATCGTTGCCATCCAGGTCGCCGCTGAGAATGGTTTCGTATAACTCTATATCTCTGGCATCAGAATTCGGTTCGCCAAAACCTGCGTAGCCGCCTTTAAGAATCACACCGTTTACTAATTGAAACGAAGCGTCACGGTCGCCCGGTGTAATCCCAATTCCCGTATCGGGCTTATACACACCTTGCGCGACACGAATTTCTACCGGCCCTTCCGACGAATTTGCATCAGCCAGAGCGTTCTGGAGGTGGTTATAGGCAAGCCCCCAGCTTAAGCCGGTATGTGTAATAGCGACGGCATCGTCATCCACGTAGATGACCTTTCCCGCAACAGCAGTGCACAGACTCGCCAGTAAGAGTACTGACATCATCAGGCAGGTCGTTCGGTTCGTTACCTTCGACATGGTAATATCCTCCAAATATAGTTATCTCGCAAACATCAATATATCAATTTATCGTTACCAAAACAAACCCCTTGGGGATGTCCTATGGTAATAATATAAAACTGTTTTGATGCTCTCTTTATTTATTCAGTCGAGAGAGAAATACAGACCGACAATAATAAGTCCCACGAATATCACCGCTATTACTATGATTGACACGAATACATCTCTGAAAGTCATGCTGGCCGCGACAGCGCTCAATGAGGTAATAATAGCAATACCCATTGTCGAATGCACCGATCCGGCCAGCGTCGCAGCCATACCAACATTCAGGGATGCCGCATTCACCGAACAGGCCGTTGAGGTCGCTTTGGTCGAAAGGGTCAGGATACCAAACAGACCCAGACCTGTCAGGAGTACCTCCTTTCCGAAGCCATTTCTGGACAGATGTTCTTTTAGGGCGTGTTTGGCCCGAAAGAACAAAACCCTGGCCCCAAACTCCTTGCAATTCATAAACTGTGCAATTTCAGCAAAGGACAGTTCCTCATAACAGCGAAGAACCAGGATATTGCGATAGGTAAACCTCAATTGAGCAATGGCGTCATAAATGATTTCAGACAATTCAATACGTGCCGACTCATCGAGGCCGTCGTGATGATTTCGAGCTACATATTGTTTGAAATATTCCCGGTTCTGAGCCTCGATTTCGACCTCATGCCTGCGTTTTTGATCCCGATAGTAATGCTGGACTTCACCCATGGCATGCCTCAACAACCAATTCCAAAATTGTTCAATATTCTTAAGCGTATTAAGCGATTGCACCATTTTCACCAAAGTCTTTTGACACAGCTCTTCTGTTAAATCCTTGCTCAAGGTCAGCCTGAAGATATATGTTAGCAGCCGAGCCTCCGCAAGCTCGGCTAACTGCCCCATACTCGTTTGATCCCCCTGCTGAGCCTTGGTTATGGTCGCAGCAAATCCCTCGGCCAGGCCAGAATTGAAGTTATTCATATCATTCATGATTCTTTATATAGAAGTCCATGTCCTCCTCCGTCCGTTACACTTTTTTTGCCGAATTTGTGGATTATAAAAAATATTTGCACCAAATCCCTTTAAGTCACACTCCGGCAATAACTTAGCACTCCCCTATCTATTATACCGCGAAATCAGGTGTTGCTCCGCTATTATGTGTGTTATTTCTTAACCTCCGTCGCAAATATGAAAAA
>CAZQXE010000176.1:0-6663 GCA_964597115.1 uncultured Pirellulales bacterium
AGCTAAAGCCTTATTGGGCAGAAAATTCCGCTTTTGTAAAGTGCGAAAGTCAACTTTTATATATCTGACTAAAAGGAAAGAATAAGGTGTTCGATGGCCATATTTTCACGTCGTTCTGTTCAACAATTACTCAATAAGGCTTCAGTAATAATAAGCCCAGGAGGCTTGCGTCGACACTTGGATAGGCTTAATGCAAGGAGGTTCAACCTTCAAAGAATCAATGATGTGATGTCATCTGAGTGGGAGTTGGCGGTTCTGGTGGCCCTCTCTGAATGTGGTCAAGTAAGTTGCGAGGTATCTTTCGGAGGAGCTACGCATCCTGACATATTTTTTGAGTCCCCACAGACTAATTTACAGTTCCTGGCTGATGTAAGAACAGTCTCAGATTATGGCCGTCACAAAGAGAATCCTGTTGATACCTTTGAGAACGAACTAATACGGATTGCACAAAAGCATCACGTTCCTGCAAACAGATTAAACTATCATATCGAAGGAATTAAGATTTCTGCTAAAGGCAGGAAACTTCATACAAAAAGAGATTTTGGAAGCTCTATTGGGCCAAGATTAAAGCCAGTCACTCAAGATTCACAGATAAGACTCCGACTCCCCCCTAAAGGCAAAATGGGCGATTTTGTCAATCAGAACATCACCCCTTTTTTGCAGAACATATCGCAAGATCCCAATCTACCTTCTGAATTGAAGATCGATAGTAATGAAGCAGAAATTACGCTGAGATACGATCCAAAGCAAGAATATTTCACGGGCAATTATCTTTCGTATACAGTCACTCATTCACCTGACAGGAATCCAGTTTATCGGGCTTTAGAAGACAAGAGCAAACAACTTAGAAAATCTGGCTTTACCGGAATAAAAGGTGTGTTCCTCTGTGATGGGGATTGCCAACTCCTCAAAGACAAGGCAAACGCCAGCCTGAGCTTCAGCATTGATGAAGTCCTTTGGTATTTCCTCAAACAAGATACGACTATCGATTTCGTTGCTGTGGTAACAGTTGATGAGACCCACTCCCCGGCTTTTTCGGGTTTAGGCAACGATATTCGTATACACGTGTCTGCGTACACGCGTTGTCATGTATCAACAGCAAAGCCACAATTGAAACCTTTGCTACAGAATGTGTTAGTCACACATTTCCCACCGATCAAGCGTACTCCTGCAAATGCTTGCAATTTGCTGATAAGCAAGAATCCCGCCGTAGGCCCATCATTTTGGGGAGGTTACACTTTGACTGAAAACTCAATAAAGATTTCAAGTCGATCCCTTCACATGCTTCTGGCTGGCGAAGTCGAATACGAAAGGTTCGAGCAAGAACATCATGGCTTTGGTTTTTCTCCTCAACATAACATTTTTAGGAGAATGTTACAGAGTGGAAGAACTATAAAGTCTATGCAAGTTGAATTATGTCCAAATGAAGACGATGATTGGGTGATAATCGAATTTGGCCCTCAAGATCCCGCTATTTCTGAATATAGATGAGATTCTTAGTGGAGAGATGGTATTTACGATGTTGACGCAATGTGAGTGGTATCCCGGAAATCCGCAAAATCTCGGGACATCTTACCTATTTCTCTCTTTCCAATCCGCACTTCCACAGCAAGGTTTATTTAGCTACCTGTAGCTTTAGTGATGCATTTGGGCGTCAGGGAGATGACTTCGTGACCGCAATCCTTTTATTTAGATCGTAAATCTTCGCAGATCTCATGCAGATTGTCGTTTAATTATAACGGTACAGCTTGATGCGCTGGATGCCGAAACTGCCGGCAGGTATCCTAAGATGTCTGCCCTGGTGAGACTGGTCGCCGTTCATCCAGCGGCCGGATACCCATTGGCCGTTTACGTACCTGCCTTCCTGGATCGAGGCGATTCCGGCTGTAGAGCCATCCTGTGGATTCGGAGCAAAAGTCACAATAATACCGGTGCCGGCAATTATGTATTCGCCAGGCCCGACAGAAATAATAATACTTCCGACACGCGGCCATTGACCCGATTCACCCGCACCGGACGACCAGCCCCATGTGTAGTCGTGAGAGACCTTCAGCGTGTAGTTGCCCAAATCCACTTTTTGTTTCTGATTGTCTTTATCCAGCAATACGCCGATCATTATCTGTTTGCCCTGATTTTCCAGAATCACAGGTGACAATTGCGAAAGAACATCGTAGGCTTTTCCAAGGGGGTCGTTATCGGCGTCGCTAATTGATTCGATCGAGAACGGACAAAAGCCGATTGCGTCGTGCTGGCCAATGGCATAGAACACATTGGTAGCCGCTTGTGCATCTCTTCTTGCTTCGGGTATGAACAGAGGATTACCTGACCGGTGGTATTTTTGGCACCATTCTGCGAAGTTCTGGAAATAAATATCCGGCGAAAGAAAATCTATCAGCGGCCCACCGGCCCGCCAGATGTCCATGATGTGGGGCAGCGGCCCGGCGCTCGGATATTGGCCGGGCTTATAATTCGGGCGTATCAGCGCCGCATTCACGAACATCGGCAGTGAGTATTCGGCTTTGCCCAGCTCAACTATCCGGTTGACGTAGCGCGCATAGTGCCACGCCATAAAGATTTCATCCGTCCCCAGTCCCTTGCCGAAAATCTCTTCCCATGTTCCGGAAGTTTTATTGCCGGCATTTTCCCACACATCACGGAACTCCGGTATCAGAGTGTCCTTGTGCTCAACAAGGTAGTCCATTAATTCTTTTGGCACCGGCTTTTTGAAAAGATCGTTCGCGGCGTCAATATAATCCCTCGCTTGGGGTATCATACCAATCTCATTCTCTACCTGAACCATGATTACCGTATGTTTTTTGCCGTCGACTTTGCGGATGTGCTGCATTAATGCTGCGAAGGCGCGGGCATCCACGTCACGGGTTTCTTCACTGAATGGCGTGAGGATTTCCATGCCCTTGCCTTGTTTATTTTGTGCTCGTGGGAATCGCTGCTGGTTTGTCTTGATCCATATTGGTACATAGCAGGACATGCTGTTTTTCCAGCTTGCGAACCACAGCAAAACAAGACGCATGTTGTGACGTCTGGCATCCTTTATCAGGCCGTCCACGAGTGTAAAGTCAAACTTGCCCTCCTCTGGTTCTATCAGGTCCCAGTAAACAGGCGCAAGCACGGTGTTGAGATTCAGCTTGAGAAGTTTCGACCAGTGAGGCTTCATGTAGTCGAGACTGGATGAACTGGAGTTGCCCAGTTCCCCTCCCAGGATCAGAAACGGCTTGCCGTCAACGACAAGCTGCGTAGCAGTTCCTTGTTTCCGAAGATGGGGAATTTCGGCGCCCTCCGATGAATCAGCGTATACGATCGTCAGAAGACATGCGATACACATTATATGTATGTAAGATTTGGACAAATTTTTATTCGACATGTTTTGCGTCCTTTCTTTCAGGTTATTGTGTTTTTGAGGGAGTCATATTTTGGCCTGATTTAAGAGAGGCTGCTGCTATGTCTCCTTCTAACAAAACAATAACATAAATATAATATACCCTGCGTTGACATTGCAAGCGAAAGTTCGAGAATAGATCAGCGGTTAAATGGTTTGAACTTTTAAATTGAGCGAGAGTATTATCTAATAAGCTATAATATTTTGTATAAGTATTTTTAAGGGGCCGGCAAATGAAAACCAGTACTCATTTATCACGGATCTTTGCGGCTTTTGTTTTGGCGTGTGTATTTTCGGCATCGGAGCCTGTCTTCGGATTACCAATGTGTGCGCCGGGCGAAATTATCGTCAAGTTTGGCGAAGACATTTCTGAAGAAAGTAGAAGTACGGTTGTCCGGCAATATGGTTGTGCGGTAATCGATAGCTGCGCGTCCGGAGATTTCCAACTGATTGAAATCCCCGAACCTGCAACGACAGAAGAAATGATAGACTCATTTGAGGAAAATCCGGCGGTTGAGTATGCCGAGTTAAACCACTATGCCAGAATCAGTCTTGTTCCCAACGATACCTTTTACTCCTTTCAATGGCACCTGGACAATCCGGTTTACGGTGGAATAAATATGGAGGCGGCCTGGGATATTCAAAGGGGTGATCCTAATGTGATAATCGCAGTGTTGGATACAGGTGTTGCTTATGAGGACTACGAGATTTACAGACAGGCTCCTGATTTGGCCGATACATTCTTTGTGACCGGTTATGATTTTGTAAACGATGATACGCATCCGAATGACGACCAGGGACACGGAACCCATGTCACCGGTACGATTGCTCAGAGCTCTAATAACGATATGGGAGTAGCGGGAATTGCTTTTGGCTGTTCGATAATGCCCGTGAAGGTCATGGGCCGGATAGGTGTGGGAAATCATTTTGATATCGCCAAGGGCATATATTTTGCCGCCAATAACTCAGCCAAAGTCATAAATATGAGCTTTGGAAGTGACGCCGATTCGAATACACTGCGAAATGCCATTGCTTTTGCCTATGAGCAAGGAGTGACAATTGTCTGTGCCGCCGGAAACGAATTTCTTGATGATAACGCTGTGACCTATCCGGCAGCCTACGATGACTATTGTATTGCGGTGGGGGCAACACGTTACGATGAAACGAGGGCATACTACTCGAATACCGGCAGCTATATAGACATAGTGGCACCCGGCGGAGATGTGCTTGTAGACCAGAATGGCGATGGATACCCGGATGGGGTGCTTCAGCAAACGTTTAGTCTCGAACTTGATTCTTTTTCGTATTGGTTCTTTCAGGGGACATCTATGGCTTCGCCGCATGTCAGCGGAGCGGCTGCTCTTATCATATCTGATGGTCAGGATGACCCTGACAAAGTCAGAGAAGCACTTGAAACGACAGCAAAAGATATTGGGCCTGCCGGCTGGGATCCGGAATACGGATGGGGGTTGCTGGATGTTTGGTCGGCCTTAAACTATCAAATGCTTACTGAGTCTAATCAGTGATAAAGGTAATGCTCGTGAGGATTTATTGGGGACCGAATTTTTGACGATAAGCCGATGGGCTCATTCCCTTCTGCTGCTTGAAATAACGAGATATGTTATTTGGATATGCGTATCCCAGTAACCGTGCAATCTGGGAAATCGTCATGTTTGTGTTTATAAGCATATCGGCCATCTGATCAACACGATTGTATGTGATTTCTTCGTGCATTGAGTGTGTGAGCACTTTACGGAATCGCTGCTCCAGAGCACGACGTGACAAGCCAACAGCTTCCACGACATCACTAACCTGGATTACTTCTTTGGAATGTTGGCGAATGAAATTGACCGCCTCGGCAACCTGACGGTCCTCTATAGCCATGATGTCGGTTGACTGCCTGGTTACGATATTCAAAGGAACAACTGATACTTCTTTTTCAGCTTCTGTTATTTCCTGTCCCCTCATCAGTTTATCGAGGACCCGAGCAGCTTCATACCCGGTACTTACGGTACTTAGAGCAATGCTTGACAATTGTGGATAGGATAAGCCACAGACCAGTTCGTCATTATCAACGCCCAGAATAGCCACTTCACGAGGCACGTCAATATCTGCGATTTTGCAGGCCGCTAAAACGTCCTGGCTGCGGTCGTCATTGCCGGCCATTATGGCTATAGGTTTTGGCAGCGAACTGAGCCATTTGGCAATGATGGCTTGTTCCTTGTCAGCGGTACGCAGGCGTTTTGCCTTGGGCTGCCGGTAGAAATAAGTCTTAAAGCCGGATTCCGCTACTATCCTGCTGAAACTCTCCCCACGTTGCTGAGACCAGATCATATCATCAAAGCCACAGTAAGCAAATCGTTTAAATCCACGTTCGTGGAAATAGTCAGCAGCCGTGCGGCTGATAGCAACTTGATCAGTTGATATCCTGAACGCATGTGGGGTTGATTTTTCTATGCCACGAATCATGGCGGGAAGCCCGGAATCGACAATCGCCTCAATGAGATTAACATCCGATGTGTAGCCGAAAATTCCGTCGGCATCCAGGTCTTTTATCCATTTGTATGGTTGCCCTCCGCTTTTTTTATTTATTTCCGGCTCCATATAAAACAACCAGGGCCCGCGAAGATTTGAGTACTGGACGATACCGTGAAGTAGCCCTCTGCCGAAAGCTCTTGATTTTTCTATCAGCAATATGACTTTTGGGACTTTTGACATAAAATATATTCCTAATATATCCTCAGAATTATAGCAAGTGAAATGCGCTTAATGATGGCATTTTTGCGCAAAATAATGGTTTTTTAGTGCTAAAAACCTTTATAATAAACTCATTGGGCTATTTTATTTAGCTTTACATAATTATTTTTGTGAGGCTCAACTGAGTGATTATTTAGGAGGACATATCGAAGAGAAATCTTTTGTTATTGATGACTTTTTTTGAACTGTTGGATTCGCCGGCAACGTCTTGGGTTTGTTTGTGAGGAAGATTGATACTTCATCCGGATGTGGGTGTTGCTGAGGGAGCAAAGGGTAATATTTTATAAGAACTGTCCGACATGGGCAAAGTCGCAATCCAGCCTATTGAGGCTAACAAATCTACTTATGTTGTGAGCGGCCTGGGTTTCTTGAATCGACTCGTAAATCTTTGTGATAAGATCAAATTTAAGAGTGTGTGAGAAACAGAGAAGGAAGGATACCTGTTTTATGCGTAAAAGAAGAGGTTTTACGTTAATAGAGCTATTGGTTGTGATTGCAATTATTGCGCT
>CAZQXE010000177.1:0-6659 GCA_964597115.1 uncultured Pirellulales bacterium
AACTTTAGTCACTCTAAACTTTAGGCTATTCATTATGAAAAGCTTTGAAGAGAAACTCGAAAGCACAGCCGGACGTCTCGGACTTACGGTCGAACAGATGCCGCGTCATTTAGCAATCATCATGGACGGCAATGGCCGATGGGCACAGCGTAAATCGCTGCCGCGAGTCATGGGGCACCGCGCCGGCGCAAAAATAATTGAGAGAATTGCTTTATACTGCGTCGATCTTGGTATTGAGTCTCTGACATTATATTCTTTCAGTATGGAAAACTGGAAAAGACCCAAGTCAGAAATCAATGCTCTTATGCACATTCACTCCGAGTATCTCGTCAGAATCAAGCCAACGCTGATGAAAAATAACGTAAAGTTAATCCATCTCGGCCACAAAAAAGGTCTTCCGGCACAAGTACTAAATGATCTCGATGATACGATGGCCGAGACAGCCGCCAATACCGGCATGAAACTCGCGCTGGCGTTGAATTACAGCAGTAGATTTGAAATCGTGGACGCAACCAGAAATATCGCACGTAAGGTCAAAACAGGCGAGCTTCAACACGAAGATATCGATGAAAATTGCATAAATCAGCATCTTTATACGGCGGAACTAAACGACCCCGACCTTTTGATACGCACGGCAAACGAAATGAGAATCAGCAACTTTCTGCTCTGGCAAATCTCATACAGTGAATTTTACGTTACAAAAACTTTCTGGCCCGATTTCACAAAAACATCTCTGGAAAGAGCTATCCGGGCCTATGCAAAACGAACACGACGTTTCGGGGATGTTGAAACAGGTTCATAAGGCATAAGTTCAAAGTTAGGATAGACTTTTACGAAACCCTTATATGAATTAGAATATGTTACGATACAGGTTGCTTTTTGGAACGTTGATGACGGTTTTCTTTGCCGCTGTTGTTATTCTCGACGGCTGGCTGGATGGCTCTCTAACCAGATCAGCAGCCGATAAACCGGTGCAGGGAACAATTTTTTGTATTCTTATCAGCCTGCTGGTAATCCCGGCCCAACTTGAATTGTCGAAACTTGCAGCGCTAAAAAATCTGAAGATATTCCTGCCGGTTACAATCATCGCATCCATTCTGCTGGCAACTTATTGGTACTGGCAGCCGTTCGTAAAAATTCCGCCTCAAAACTGTCTGCCCTTCCTCCTGGTTTTTGTGCTGTTGGCATTGCTTCTATATCAATATGTACGCTTCGGAACTTCGTCCGTACTGGCTAACTGCGGGGTAAGTTATTTTTCGATTTTATATCTTGGGCTTTTAAGCAGCTTCTGTGTAGCAATCCGGATCGAGTTCGGCCTCTGGTATCTGCTCATGTTTATCTTTGTCATAAAGTCCGCTGACATAGGAGCTTATGCGATTGGAACTTTATTTGGAAAGCACAAATTTTCGCCTAAATTAAGCCCTGCAAAGAGCTGGGAAGGTATGGGTGGCGCAGCGGTCGCCGCGGTCATAGTTGCTATTGGTTTTGCGACCAGTTGTGATATAATATCCTTCTGGCCGGCAGTAATATTTGGTGTTTGTTTTGCTTTTATCGGCCAAATAGGAGATTTGGTCGAGTCTATGATAAAGCGAGATGCTGAGCAGAAAGATTCGGCAAACAAGGTACCGGGCTTCGGAGGTATACTGGACATTATAGATTCATCTCTGGTAGCGGCACCGTTTGCGTATTTGTTCTTTATGTGGAGCTCTCGATAGAGAAAAAATTTGGAAGTTAACATACAATTAGATTCGATTGTTAAGCAGCTCGAACTGTTCGGCCCTGCCGACAGTTACCTTAGGCTTTTGCGCCAAAAACTCGATGTCCATATCACCGCCCGACAGAACAAGCTGATAATCACCGGCAAAGAAAAAGACGTAAACAAAGCTGCCGAGACAATCGACAAAATGCAGAAACGACTTCTGAAAGGCCACTCGCTCACCACTGCGGACGTAAACGCCTTCATCGTGCACAGGGACATGCGCACAACCGACGAGTCCGCCGGGGTCATTTCTGTCTATTCGCACAAAAAGGTCATCGAGCCGTCCACCAAGAGACAGCTAAAATATATCGAAACGATGTTAGCCAACGACCTGACCTTTTGCATCGGGCCTGCGGGAACCGGAAAAACATACCTGGCGGTCGCGGTTGCGGTCTCAATACTCAAAAAGAAACAAATCAGGAGAATCGTCCTGGCACGACCGGCCGTGGAGGCAGGCGAAAAACTCGGCTTTCTGCCCGGCGATCTGCAGGCAAAAGTAAATCCATATCTTCGCCCGCTGTTCGATGCCCTCGAAGATATGATGGATTTTTCGCAGATGAAGAAATTTGTGGAGCTGGACATTATCGAGATTATTCCGCTTGCCTTTATGCGTGGCCGGACGTTAAATGAAGCAGCTATTATCTGTGATGAAGCCCAAAACACATCGGCTTTACAGATGCTGATGGTCTTGACAAGAATGGGGCATGGCTCCAAAATGATAATAACAGGCGATATAACACAAATTGACCTGGAACCAGACCAGAAAAGCGGAATGGTAGAGGCAATTGAAATATTGCGACGAATCAAGGGCATAGGTTACGTGGAGCTGACCCAGAAAGATATAGTGCGACATCGGCTGGTCCAAAACATAGTTCAGGCTTATAAAAATAGATGAAAAAAAGCCGGTTGGCTTTGAGCATATTCGGAAAAGATAAATGGGATTATTAAAAAAAATAAGTCCGCGACGAAGTCGGTTACGCCAGAACATGTCTGCCGAGCGCTTCTCGAAAATAAGCCGGCTCGCAAATACCGATTTGCTCATCTCGGTCCTGTTGTGGCTGCTCTTCGTTACCCTCTGCATTTTCATTTTATCACTTCGACAAAACAGTTATATCGAAGTAATATCACGATCCGTCGTAGTAGTGTTGATTTCCTTTGCCGCAGCTTCGTATATCCATCACTACCAAAAACGAATAATAAAAAACCACATCAGAGCTCTGGTGCTCATTATCCTGTTTATTCTGCTGTTAGCCACAACCGTGCTCGGCGTGCTGTCAACCAGGCACACATTCTGGGCTACAGGAACCGCCGTTACAACAGCGATCATTCTGACAATAGCGTATGACCAGCGTTTCGCGTTAGGCATGAGCATGTTCTATTGTCTCTTTGCCTGTTTAGCCGCAGAGCCGATAAGGTCTCAACCAAACGAATACCAACTTACGAATATCTACCTGTTCCTGACAATGGCTGCCGGCGTCACTACCTGCTGTTTCTGTTTGGGCGAAATCCGAACAAGAATTAAACTGCTCAAAATCAGCACTCTGGCGGCAACGATAGTATTCATAATGGCAGCTTCATTGCACGTACTATACCAGAATCTCAGGCCCGCAGATGTTATTAAAGATGCTGCTTATCATGCGGGTATCAGTCTGCTGGTCGGTGTGCTCATTCAGGGTTTGCTGCCGCTTATCGAAATGGCTTTTCGCATTGCGACAAGTATGACGCTCCTGGACTACAGCGATGCCAATCAACGACTGTTAAAAAGACTTCACATGGAAGCACCGGGCACATTCAGCCATAGTTTATTGGTAGGCTCTATTGCCGAGGCCGCCGCCGAAGCAATCGGGCGTAACGGCCTTCTGTGCAGGGTTGGCGCTTACTACCACGATATCGGTAAAATTAACAAGGCCGGTTACTTTGTAGAAAATGAGCTTGGCTCAACCAGTCGGCACAAGGAGCTTGCTCCCACGATGAGTCATTTGATTATCATTGGTCATGTTAAAGACGGGATAGAAATGGCCAAGGAATACAGACTGCCCAGCGTGCTTCGGCAATTCATCGAGACGCATCACGGCACAACACTTGTCGAACACTTCTATAATGAGGCCAAAAAGCTAAAGAACAAAAACTCAAAAGGAAAAACCACCGATGCGCCTGCTGAGAGTGAATTCAGGTACTCCGGCCCAAAACCGCGAACAAAAGAAGCTGCGATTGTCATGTTGGCCGATGCTGTTGAAAGTGCCGTCAGGAGTCTGCCGGAAGTAACACCGACAAAAATAGAAGCGGTCGTTCACAACATATCTATGAAACGTCTGCAGGACGGCCAATTCGATGAATGCGAACTGTCTTTAAGGGAGCTTAGTCAAATTGAGGCAAGTATGTCAAAAGCACTTTCGGCACACCATCACAGTCGAATCGCATATCCAAAAGCACCAGACCTGCCCGTAGATGCCCAACCTGAAACCGAGCTGACCGAGCAGGAAAACAACTGACCGTCATGGGCCCTATCAAACAAGATCAAAATATAATCGTTCAAATCACGAAAGAATTTAAGGAAATACAAGCTCCCTCGCCTAAACTTGTAGAACTGGTCAAAACCATCTGCAATCGTTTTGCAGGACACGAGATACAAAAAACAAGATACGAGATTAGTGTCGTAATAGTGAACGATACGCAAATCCGGGAACTAAACAGCAGGTTTTTGAATCGCAGGGCCAATACCGATTGTCTGAGCTTCGATTTGACCGACAATAAGAAACACCCGGAAACCGAAAAAAAAACGAAAACGTATGAACTTGTCGTCAACGGCGAAATGGCGGTCAGGCAGGCAAACCTGCGAGGCCATTCAAGCGAAGCAGAGCTGGCCCTTTACATAACACACAGCCTGCTGCATAAGCTCGGATTTGATGACTCCACAAAAACCAGGGCCCGGAAAATGCACGACGTCGAGGATGAAATTTTACAACAATTCGGCTACGGTCTGGTGTATAATAAGAGCGTACTAACAAAGGAACGCGAGAGCACAAAGGGCTCGTAAGATATTCCCTTATAACTTTCGCACTGATTTAATTAAAAGGGCAAAAAAAGTGAACTATGTTGGATGGGCGATAGTGCTGAGTTGCCTTCTTGCCGGCGGCACATTGTTCTTCTCCGTTAACGCTATCGCTCTGCGAACCTTTTCACACGTCAAACTGCAGGAAGCCTTCAAAGCAGGAAATAAAAAGTCCGACTCAAAAGACCTGATAGAGCGGTTGGTGGAAAACGCCGAAGAGCTGATTCTGACATGCTCTCTGTATCGGCTCATTTTCAATATGTGCATATTGCTGTTGCTGGTTGCTATCTTCTCCGGCCACGGTGAGCCGGGGCGCCAGATGAATCCCGCAGTTTGTTATCTGCTTACATTTGCTGTTGCAATGGTGGTCTTCTCCATATTTAGTCTGGCGATTCCTCATGCCTGGGCAAAATATGCGGGCGAAAAGATACTCAGCCGAACGTATAAAATACTAATGCTCTTTGCGATAGTAGTTTCGCCCTTTCTTCACGTATTCAGATTATACGATGGTTTTGTCCGGCGTCTGGCCGGCATTGCCGAAACAACGCTGGAAGAACAACACGATGAAAAGCAGGAAGAATTTCTGACCGGCCTCGAACAGCACAGAACCGAAGGTGCGCTCGATGAAGAAGAGCAGGAAATGATTGAAAATGTACTGGAATTAAGCAGTAGCACCGCCGACGAAATTATGACTCCACGCACAGACATAGTCGCCGTCGAGATAAACTCCGACTTGCAAAAGGTCCTTGAAACCATATCTGTCGCAGGCCATACTCGTGTTCCGATCTTCGAAGATAATATCGATAACATAATCGGGCTTGTCTACGCCAAGGACCTGTTGACTGAAATCGGCAAGAACCCAGCGGACTTCAAGCTCCGCAACAAAATGAGAAAGGTCTATTTCGTACCGGAAACAAAACCCCTCAGAAACCTTCTTCACGAGTTTCAAAATCAAAAACTGCATATAGCCGTTGTGCTTGATGAATACGGCGGAACAGCCGGTATTGTTACCTTGGAAGATATTCTCGAAGAACTCGTAGGCGAAATAACCGACGAATACGAAGAAATACCATCCGAACCTGTAAAAAAAATAGATCAAAACACCATCGAGGCAGACGCAAGAACATACATCGACGATTTGAACGACGAGTTCGATTTGAATCTGCCCGAAGACGAAGACTACGAAACCGTCGGCGGCTTTGTCTTCTCACGGCTGGGCTATATTCCCAAAACAAACGAGAGCTTCGATTACGAAAATTTAAAGTTCACCATCGCTTCCGCCGAGGCCAGAAGAATAAGACGCGTTAGAATCCAGAAAATTCCCGATTCCGAACAATAGCTATGTTAACAAAAGACCTGGCTGTTTGCATACGTGCCATCGACTACTCCGAGACATCGCAGATCGTGACATTTTTCACAAAGGCGACCGGAAAAATCAGCGCTATCGCCAAAGGCTCGAAACGACTCAAATCATCATTCGATGGGCCCATCGAAATATTCTCGCATGGTAAAATCGTTTTCTCCGATACAAAAAAAGAAAAACTCGCCACGCTGACCGAATTCGAGGCAGCTTCCGGAGGGCCGGGTTTCATTGGGCTGCATAAAAATCTTTTCGCTCTGAACTGCTGTCTATTCGCCGCTGAATTACTGAACAGCCTGACACACGATTATGATCCTCACCCCGAGCTTTTCGAGAGCTTTCTGCAGTTCTTACATAACACCAACGAACAACAAACCACGAGCGATGAGCGACAGGATATGTTGGCACTGCTGATATTATTCCAATTATCTCTGCTAAAAGAAGTCGGCTTACAACCAATCCTGAATCATTGCGCAAACTGCAAAACG
>CAZQXE010000178.1:0-1130 GCA_964597115.1 uncultured Pirellulales bacterium
TTTTTTCAAAAGTAAAGATCAGGATCCCAAACATTTCACTAAAGGGCGCTGTTTTTGTAATCTTCCTCGTTTGTTTTCTGTATAGTTTCTGTATGGACTTTTTTGATCTTCATGGCTGGACAAAAACAGTATTGATAGATTTCCAAAATGAAAGAGTATTAATCTATCTTTTAGTTTTTCTGTTAGGTTCTCTATGCTATAAACGCAGGATATTTGAATCAGAATGGAAAAACAAAAAACTCGACCTTATACTTCATTGTACTGGATGGATACCGATAAATCTCTATATCTTCCTGCTCATTTATTCCCTGGTGAAGCCCGGTGATTATCTTATTTCCGAGATTGTTGATACACTGCTCCTCCGGTTAAATTTTGTTCTTTCATTAGCATACTTGCTCTACGTGATGATAACTACTTTTAGAAAGTATCTGGATAAACAAGGAAGAATCTGGAAAGAGCTGAACAAAAATTCTTATAATGTTTATATCATTCATGTGATAGTTATGGGTGCTATAGCATTAACCATGCTTAACACAGCAATTCCTTCGCTGTTGAAGTATCTTATTTTGACAGTATCAACCTATGTAGCAAGTAATTTGATGATTTATTTTTATAGAAAAGTGATTAAATCGGGAAATAATTAGGGACGTTTAACCTATTTGGGGAATTAAAGGGATACGCCTGCCCATTTTTCGATGTGCAAATATAGAGACACCTTACTTATTCTGGCTTTCATTGAGGTTGTTTCGTATGCTACTTTGTTCGGATGTGCACTAATTTATGTCAGCAATGTCACTTTGTGGTTTGCCGACCAGATAGATCCTGTTCTTGCCGCTGCGTTTAGCCTCCAGCAACGCCTTGTCCGCCTGAAGGAAAAGCTCCTGTATAGTCCGGCCATCGCGTGGGAAGCTCGCCAGGCCGCCACTTATCGTCAGGACTCCCTTGCCTTCCGGGCCCAATTCGCCAAGTGCAGATAACTCAGCGTCTTCCAATTCTCTCACAAGTCGCTTGGCTATGAAGATCGCTTCCTTGGGGTGGTCGGCTGTTGCTGAACGTCTCTCTGCACCCTTGGTTGGCTCCTCTGCACGTTTTCCCTGCGGGTCATCCCAGAAAACAACCGCAAATTCATC
>CAZQXE010000178.1:1230-6630 GCA_964597115.1 uncultured Pirellulales bacterium
CTGGGACAATAGTGGCCGAAATGGGGGCTTCAACCGCAGTACCGGCCCGGCTGTTTAAAACGGATTCATAGAATCTTTGAGGCTGGACGGGACAAATTAAATAATCATCTGCGATGCCGTTAAAAGTCGAGCCAACAAGTTGTATCGCTATCGGCTCTTCATACATTTGCGCCAAAAGAACGACTTTCGTATCGCAGGTGTCTTTTAAGGATTTCAGAGCCGAACTTAATTTGGCCGGGAGTCCGGACATAACAATAGCGATTGCAGCAAAGTTGTTTTTCGCCGCAGCATTTATCGCATCAGGTATATTAGCACAAACTTCACAGTGTTCTTTTATGTCGGCATCCCGATTGACTAAATCGGGATCTAAAAATGCCCTGCTAATATCTCCTACGAGTAGAATTTTTTGAGGTCTTCTATCAGAAAATGAATCATGACTTTTCATCTAATATTCCCTGTCCCTATAATCCTCCCGATTGTCGTCTACCGGGATAGCAACCGTATAGGCATAAAAGCGAAAATAAATTCGCAGAATGGCTAAGCCCAAATGCCTCCAGCCAATTTCTATCATAACAAAAACGTTACAAAAAGTCAAATCCAATCCCCTCAGAACGGTTGATTAGAAATGGTCCCGATGCAGTCAACCCGCCTTACGTAAGGCGGGTCAATCGGGATTCGCGGGAAGACCATCAAGAATTTCTTTTACCTGTTCGGCACAATAGATGTCTGGATACAAGCTAAGAAAGCTCTCCAGTGTAGCTCGCGTCTCGGCGAGATAATTTTTTTTCTGTTCCGGGCTCGAATCATCCTGCTGAGACCACCGGCGTCTTTTGAGAAGTCCCAATTCGTACAACGCCAGCATTCCGCCGTCGGTGTCCTGATATTCTTTATGCAGCTCATCTAATTTTTCAGCCCTAAGCTGCTCGTCGGCGATGAGTTTTGACCGAGCCAAAAGGATGTTGTCACGAAGCCGGTCTCCGTCAGCCATCTGTTCGAGTAATTCATCGAGATGCTGTATATAATCGGAAGCGTGCGGATTCATCACGACAAATTTCGCAAGGCATTCGTTCGAATTTGGATCATCGGTTCGATTTTCCGAGCTTATTAGAATGCGCAACTGATTCAATCGTCTGTGTAATTCATTTAACTTGGAGACTGTCATTACCGAATCCGCCGGTGGATGGAACAGGCCGAATAATCCCGATAACGTCAATCGGGACGGTATTTGTTCCGCTTCGAGTAGTTTCTCTCGCTCGGACTCCGCCATTACCTGGGCTTCAACAAGAAGTTCCTCTGCCTGCCCAAACATACGCCGGCCGGCCTGATGTTTCGCAATACGCCATCTTGCTTCGAGCGATTCCGGGCTGTTTCTGAAATCCTGGTATAACGCCAGCCAAATAGTCCTTGACCTTTCATGCGGGTAATCGGAATAAAAATGCAGTACTTCACTTTGCCCAAGCAAATTAGTGTCCGGACTATATTCGCTGAGAATCGCTTTATAATAGAGCGCTATCGGCATCCTTCGACTGTAGGGACGTTTGCTAATGAAGGCATCATACTGGTCAACCAGCCGTTGTCTTTTCACCTGATAGGTCATTTCCGGTGGCGTGACAAACCAGCTTGGCCAACGATCGCAACTCAGCTGTTCCTGGATTTCCCTTTTAAGCTCGGCACGCAGCGCTATTGGATCGGTCGGATAGGCAGATTCTTCCAGAAATTTCTTAGTAGCAGGATTTCTGATAGTGTTGTCCAGCACTTCTGTGATACTCTGTTCATGAAATTCATTGACCTGCTCCGGATTATTCTCGGCCACATAAAGTTGGTAGTCCAGTTCATCGAAACCGATACTTAATTCAAAAACAACAACAGCTATCACAAGTGTAAAAGAAGTAACAATCCAGACTAAACCCGGTCGATAACGTGTAAAATGACCTATACCGAGAACAAATCCCGCTATGACTAATCCATCAAGCCATGCACATATCCATGGAGCAAAAGAGACCCCCCACTCAATAGGCTCCACCCCCCTGGCACCACCGAAGTATCCCCAATAAATTAACTGCGGTGTTGCACATAATGCTATTGCAATAAAACGCGAGCGAAAACGAAGAGGCCGGCACGCCGCAGCAACGCAACTTACCAATAAACACACAGCGAAACCCGGCAAACTGGCAAGAAAAAAAACCTCCAATATAAAAAGGAGGCTATAGCGAAAACTCATGAGCTGCGATATTAACACCGGCACAATTGCCATAATACCCATAAGCAGCCCTAAAACAAGAATCTGCCAGGGATATTCAAAAATGCTAACGCCGGTTGTAATATACTGGTCCAGACGCCAGAATTTAGATGTTGTTACGGTTTGAATATCGAAGCACCAAAATGAGCCGGTTACTATCTTCGACCATAAAAGACAGCTCAGACCCATGGCTACAACAGCAAGAAACCAGCACCTCTGAACGTTTTTATGGCTGTAGTGCAAACTCGGGCCGATGCTCATAAAAGACTTTGAGATCGCTATCGACGTCTTTTCTGTCTCTTTCTTATCCATAAGCCCCACTACATGCGAATTTGCGAATCGTGAAGCACACCTTGAGTTAGATACAAGCAACGAGTTTATGTACCTTCGCCGCTGCTGGCAAGATAAACAATCTGTTCGGCCGTTAGTTTATCTATTGCAATCGACATCGACTTTAGTTTGACTTTGCTTACCTGCTGCTCTATTTCCATCGGAACATCATGGACTGCAACTTTAAGCTTGCCCTGTCTTTTCACCACATATTCAGCCTGCAACGCCTGCGTTGCAAAGCTCATATCCATCACACTTGCAGGATGTCCCTCAGCAGCTGCAAGATTGATTAAACGCCCATGAGCAAGAAGATGAATCCTCCGGTTGTTCCTGAGTACATATTCATCAACGTGGTTTCGCACATTTCGATTTACCTTCTTGCTGAGCCGCTTTAAGGCCGGTATATCTATTTCTACATTGAAATGCCCGCTGTTGGCAACCACCGCCCTGTCTTTCATTGCACGGAAGTGCTCAGCCCGTATGACGCTTTTATTTCCTGTAAGTGTGACGAACAAATCGCCAACCTTTGCCGCTCGCGCCATCGGCATTACTTCAAACCCGTCCATAGCTGCCTCAAGGGCCTTAACCGCGTCCACTTCTGTAACGATAACGATTGCTCCCATTCCTCTGGCCCGCATTGCAAAGCCTCGCCCACACCAGCCGTACCCTGCGGCAACAACCTTCTTGCCGGCCATCAGAAAATCTGTCGCTCGTATGATACCGTCAACCGTTGATTGGCCTGTACCATAGCGATTGTCAAACAGGTGCTTGGTCGCAGCATCATTTACTGCAACAACCGGGAATTTCAGTTTACCTTCATTCGCTAAAGCCCGCAGGCGTATAACACCAGTTGTGGTCTCTTCCATACTTGCAATAATCCGATGGGCCTCTTTCTTTCTGCGAGTGTGTAGCTCGTTCACCAAATCAGCGCCATCGTCGAGAGTAATAACCGGTTTATGGTTTATTGCTTCGTTGATGTGTTTGTAATATGTGTTTCTATTTTCGCCACAGACAGCAAAGGTCGCTATCTTAAAATCTTTAACCAGTGAAGCCGCCACATCGTCCTGAGTGCTTAGCGGATTAGATGCACAGAGAACAACATTTGCTCCGCCCGCTTTCAATGTCCTTGCTAAATTTGCTGTTTCAGCGGTTACGTGCAGACAGGCTGAAACGTTCTTGCCCTTTAACGGTTTGTTTCTTGCGAATTTCTTGCGAATAGCTGCCAGTACCGGCATGTCGAGATCCGCCCAAAGAATCCGTTTCTTACCACCCGTCGCCAATGATAAATCAGCTACATCGTACTTCATTCGTTAATCCTTTCAAAAAAAATGCGAAACATAACTATAATGCTAATGAACGAAATTTGCAACCATTAATCCGCCAAACGTAAAGCGGACGCAATCCCTCCCTAAATATATTTGAATTTACGACGTAATAGTTGATTATACAGCTTGTCGGTATTAGAATACCGATTACGCTTCAAATATTGATAAGTCTAAGCCCATAATCGAAAGGTGAACTAAGATGCAAAAGCACATATCAATACTAATAAGCCCGATAATTGTTTTTATTCTATCTTCCTGCGCCATATCAGCCGATTCAATCGATAATGCTGAACCTTTGGCGAGAATCACCGTCGCCGCGGGAGATTACACACGAATTGATACGCCGGTATCGCTTGATATAAGAAGCGTACCGCTGGATTTGCCTGTAGAAAAGATTCGCCTGATGGAAGTGAAGGATTCGCAACGGACTGAAGTCCCAGTACAAATAGATACATGCACTCCGCCGCGTTTGTGCTGGATTCTTTCGGGAACGACTCTGGCAGGTCAAAGCCGCATCTTTGAATTAGTCAAGGCCAACACAAAAGATGCCGAAGCCGTAAAAGCAATAAAGGATGACAAAACACTTGATATCCAAGTTGGCAGCACAAAGGTCCTGCGGTATCAACATGCGATTTTACCTGCTCCGAAAGATATGGGACGAGCGCAGGAAGAAAATCGGCCGCTATACGACCGCAGCGGATTCATTCATCCTTTATGGTCACCTAAGGGAGCCGTATTAACTGATATTCACCCGCCAGACCATATCCATCACATGGGACTTTGGATGCCCTGGACGCACACGCAATTCGAGGGCAAACGTGTCGATTTCTGGAACGTCGGCGATGGGACAGGGACAGTTCGCTTCGTAAAGTTTATTTCCACGACGAACGGCTCCGTTTACGGCGGATTCCAGGTCGAGCAAGGCCATGTCGCTCGAAAGACTTCAGTGGGGGAACAGGTGGTCCTAAAGGAAATCTGGGATGTACGCGTATACAACTTAGGCGGTCCCGAGAAAGGTTACTGGCTAATCGATTTCAAATCCACTCAGCGTTGCGTAGCGGATAGTCCGCTCACTCAGGAAGAATATCGGTATGGAGGATTCGGCTTCCGCGCCGCTCGCGAATGGAAAGGAGAAAATGCTGCTTATCTAACCAGTGAAGGTAAGACCCGCAAAGACGGCCACGCCACCCGTGCTCGATGGTGCGATGCTGCCGGAGCAATAGAAGACAAATGGGCGGGTGTCACATTCTATAGCCATCCGAAAAACTTCCAGCATCCCGAACCGATGCGGATTTGGCCTGAGTTCGAGAATAACGTTTTCTTCAATTTCTGCCCTTCACAGGCTGGTGAGTGGGAAATGAAGCCCGGCGAGGACCATATTTTCCTTTATCGTCTTTATGTGCACGAAGGAAAGGTCAATGTCGAGGATGCCGAGCGCGTATGGAACGACTATGCAAACCCGCCGGCTGTTACTGTTAATCCAAATTAGAAATTAATCCGCCTTAC
>CAZQXE010000179.1:0-6609 GCA_964597115.1 uncultured Pirellulales bacterium
TGATATAGAGGAAAAACAATATGAACAGTAGAGGTTTGAAGATATGCCTTTTCTAATGCTCGAACAGTCTTAAAAAAGAGCAACTGTCGAATTGTAAATAAGAGATGAATAAAGATGTGGTCATTAGTGAGTTAAAAATAATCGGTCTTCACTGTTCGAGAAAGCTGAATGTGTCTTATATAGTCAAAGCCTTTGAAAACGAAGCTGATGGACTTAGAAGTTAAAGATCAAGGTTTATACGAAGCACGACGTGAGCATGATGCATGTGGTATTGGTGCAGTTGTAAATATCTCGGGCAAACGAGAGCATCCGATAATCGAATACGGCAAGCAGATTCTTATCAATCTTCATCATCGCGGGGCTGCAGGGGCAGATGAAACAACCGGAGACGGCGCCGGAATCCTGTTTCAGATACCACATGATTTCTTTGTTTCCGAATGTGGACAGATAGGATTTACCCTACCTGAAATTTACATGTACGGCGTAGGGATGGTTTTCGGCTCAAAGGATCCGAAACTCAGAGAAAAATGTGATGAACTGCTTGAGGCTTCGATAGGTTATTACGGCATGAAAGTACTTGGCTGGCGGGATGTTCCGACATTAAGAGAATGTCTTGGCCAGATTGCATTAGTAGCTGAGCCTTCGATAAAGCAGATTTTCATCGATGGGGCCGGTCTTAAGGATAAGCTCCTGGAAAGACGATTATTTCAGGCCCGCAGACGTGCCGAAAAATTGGTCAGAGAGAAATTCGGTGAAAAGGCCCAGGATTTTTATGTAACCTCTCTTTCGTGCAGGACAATCTGTTATAAAGGCATGTTTATGGCCCGGCAGTTGTTCGAATATTATCCCGAGCTTGGGGATGAACGTGTCGTATCGGCTCTTGCAATTGTGCACCAGCGATACAGCACGAACACGTTTCCGAACTGGCGTCTTGCCCAGCCGTTTCGATGTATCGCTCACAATGGCGAGATAAATACACTTAGTGGCAATCGCAACTGGATGCAGGCGCGCGAGACGATAATGTCCAGCGAGCTTTTCGGTGATGACATCTCGGATTTATTTCCGATCCTGACACCGGAACTGAGTGACTCGGCATGTTTTGACAGCGTACTGGAGCTTCTTGTCAACTCTGGCAGAAGCATGCCTCATTCGATGATGATGATGATTCCGGAGGCGTTCGGTCAGAAGTATCATATCAGTACGGACAAGCGCGCTTTCTATGAGTATCACTCGTCGATAATGGAGCCGTGGGACGGACCGACCGCTATGGTCTTTACTGATGGCCGGCTGATTGGTGGGACACTCGACCGCAATGGTTTGAGACCATGCCGCTACTTGGTGACGACAGACGGCCTTGCCGTTATCGCCAGTGAATCAGGCGTTGTGGAATTTCCTGCTGAGAAAATACGCAAGAAAGGGCGGCTCAGACCGGGGAACATGTTCCTTGTTGATACCGTTCAGCAGCGTGATGTTTCGGATAATGAAATAAAAGGTAAAATTGCCAGGCAGAAACCGTATCGCAGGTGGCTGGAAGAAAACAGGATTGAGCTTCGCGGCTTGTTCGATGCACCAAAACCGGTCGAAAGTGATCCGGAAACGATAACACAGAGGATGCGTGCGTTTGGATATACAAGCGAAGAGCTTAAGATGATTCTGATACCCATGGCAGTCAACGGGCAGGAGCCTGTTGGATCAATGGGCAATGACACGCCGCTTGCGGTCCTGTCGGATCAGCCGAAGTTGTTGTTCAATTATTTCAAACAGCTTTTTGCCCAGGTGACAAATCCTGCTATTGACCCGCTCCGTGAAGGACTGGTAATGAGCCTGATGGTCTATACTGGCAAGAGGCGGAATCTCCTGACAGAGACTCCGCAGCATTGCAGGCAGCTAAAATTGCCGCATCCGATTTTGACGAACGAAGATATCGAGAGGCTGCGTTCAGTCAATCTCGAGTATGTGAAAGTAACAACGATTTCAGCTCTTTTCGATGCAGATACATCCGATGATGAGGGCAGTCTTCGCCGAGGGTTGGAATCCTTAATTGAAGCTGCTGAACGGGCGATTAAAGACGGGGTTTCATTGATAATAATCAGCGACCGCGGCGTCGATAAGACGAAAGTGCCGATACCTTCTTTGCTGGCGACAGCGGCTGTTCACCACAGATTGTTAAATCGTGGGCTTCGCGGCGAAGCGGGGCTTATTATCGAAAGCGGTGAGCCACGGGAGGTTATGCATTTTTGCCTCTTGTGTGGTTTTGGCGCCAATGCGGTTAATCCGTATATGGCTTTTGAGATGCTAGATGAGCTTCACCGCCAGAGCGAGATGCCTGCGAAAATGGAACCGATACAAATAGCGGATAACTATATCGCCGCAATCAAAAAAGGAATCCTCAAGACGATGAGCAAGATGGGCATTTCGACGCTTCGTAGCTATGCCGGCGCCCAATTGTTCGAGGCGATTGGATTGAACCGTGCTGTTGTCGATGAATATTTTACAGGGACAAGCTCACGAATCGGCGGCATCGGCCTCGAAGATATAACGCAGGAGGCCATAATCCGCCATAAGTCGGCGTTCGAGCAGCGTCCCTCGGGGACGCTTGAGCTGGATTTTGGTGGAGAATATCATTTCAGGCATTACGGGGAACGTCATTTGTGGAATCCGACCACGATTGCCAAGCTGCAACATGCGGTCAAATTTGAAAATGCGAACACCTATGCCGATTACGCAAAAGCTGTCAACGACCAGTCGAAATATTTATGTACGCTTCGCGGTCTGTTTGAGTTTGTCCCCGGCCAGGATGTGCCGATGGATGAGGTCGAGCCTGCCAGTGAAATCGTAAAAAGATTTTGCACAGGTGCGATGAGTCACGGCTCCATCAGCAAAGAGGCGCACGAGTGCATAGCAATTGCAATGAACCGTCTGGGGGCGATGAGCAACACTGGTGAAGGCGGTGAAAATCCTGAACGGTATGTCCCCGAATCCAACGGTGACTCGAAGAACTGCGCAATCAAACAGGTCGCCAGCGCGCGATTTGGCGTGACGGCGAATTATCTTGCACACGCTAAGGAATTACAAATCAAAATAGCTCAGGGCGCCAAGCCGGGCGAGGGCGGCCAGTTGCCCGGGCATAAAGTCACCGAAGAAATCGCCAAAATCCGATACTCGACGCCGGGAGTGACATTGATATCGCCGCCGCCTCACCATGATATTTATTCGATAGAGGATTTGGCGCAGCTTATATACGACCTTAAATGCAGCAATCCGGGCGTTAGGGTGTCGGTCAAGCTCGTCGCAGAAGTCGGCGTCGGGACGATAGCCGCAGGTGTTGCCAAGGGTAACGCCGATGAAGTTCTAATAAGCGGCCACGACGGCGGGACCGGTGCGAGTCCGCTTTCATCAATCAAACATGCCGGCTGTCCCTGGGAGCTCGGCCTGGCCGAAACCCAACAGGTTCTTGTGATGAATAATTTACGGGACCGGATAAGGGTACAGGTCGACGGGCAGATGAGAACGGGAAGGGACGTCGTGATTGGGGCAATGCTTGGGGCCGAGCAGTTCGGTTTTGGGACGGCCGCCCTGGTGACACTTGGTTGCACTTTGTTAAGGAAATGTCACGAGGGAGCGTGTGCATTCGGTATTGCCACGCAGGACCCTGAGCTGAGGGCGAGGTTTGCAGGCAAGCCCGAATATCTTCAGCGATTTATGTTTTTTGTCGCCGAAGAAGTGCGGCAGATTATGGCACAGCTCGGATTCAGAAAATTAGAGGATATGGTCGGCAGGGTGGACCGTTTGAGCGTTTCCAAGGCAATCGATCATTGGAAGGCGAAAGGTCTGGACTTTTCTGCGATTTTGAAACCGCCAAAATTCGATGACGGTAGGGCGATTCGTCTCAGTTCCAGGCAGTCAATCAAAATAGATGACCATATTGACTGGCATATACTGGAAAAGGCAAAACATGCTATTGAGAAGAAGGAAAAAACTGTTATCGAAATGCCAATTCGAAATATAAACAGAACCGTCGGAGCGATTTTGAGTAATCATATCATAAATAAATATGGTGCAGAAGGATTGCCCGACGGCACTATGGAGATCATATTTAATGGTTCTGCAGGGCAGAGCTTCGGTGCCTTTTTGACTCCCGGGATAACGCTCAAACTTATAGGCGACAGTAACGACTATCTCGGCAAGGGGCTTTCTGGCGGACGGATTATAGTAAGGACGCCGGACAATTCTCATTTTGTTGCTCATGAAAATATTATTGTCGGCAATACGCTGCTTTATGGTGCGACTTCCGGTGAGGTGTTCATCAATGGCATGGCGGGCGAACGCTTTGCGGTTCGCAACAGTGGGGCAACGGCCGTTGTCGAAGGAGTCGGCGACCATTGCTGTGAGTATATGACGGGCGGAACTATTGTTGTGCTTGGACAGACCGGTTGTAATTTTGCGGCGGGAATGAGTGGCGGTATCGCTTATGTCCTTGATGAGATGCAGTTGTTCGATACACTGTGCAATCTCGACATGGTGGAGCTGGAAAGCGTCTGGAAAGACGAGGATATAAGTTTGTTACAGGATTTGATTCAGCGTCATTTGAATTGGACCGGAAGTGTGCAAGCCCATCGTATTTTGGATTCATGGCAGGATGTTATGGGTAAGTTCGTAAAAGTTGTGCCGATTGATTATCGCAAGGCCCTGGAAAAGATGCGTGCCGCCGAGCAGCGCAACACGGAAACGACACCGGCGACCGAGGAGGTCTTCTATGGCTGAGCCGAAAGCATTCTTAAAATATAAACGTCAGCCCGTCGGGCATCGAGAGGTCGAAGAACGTATTCACGACTTCCGTGAGCTGGATTTGCCCCTTACCCCGGACGAACTTCGCGCTCAGGCGACAAGGTGCATGGATTGCGGCATACCGTTCTGTCACGGCTCCGGTTGTCCGCTGAAGAACCTGATTCCCGACTTTAATGAATTGATTTACAAGGGACGCTGGGAGCAGACCTGCCGGT
The DNA here is from genome assembly GCA_964597115.1 of uncultured Pirellulales bacterium. Classification (GTDB taxonomy): domain Bacteria; phylum Planctomycetota; class Phycisphaerae; order Sedimentisphaerales; family Anaerobacaceae; genus CAZQXE01. The sequence continues at coordinate 5,004 of CAZQXE010000179.1, forward strand.
TACTCCATTCGACGAATAATTTCCCGGAAATAACGGGGCGTCTGTGCCCGGCCCCTTGCGAGACGGCTTGCACTCTCGGGGTAAGTGACGAGCCGGTGCTTATCAGGCATATTGAGTACCAGATTGCCGAGAGAGGATTCGAAGAGGGCTGGATCAGGCCGCAGCCGCCCGAGCGGAAAACGGGCAAGCGGGTTGCGATTATCGGTTCGGGCCCGGCGGGTCTGGCCGCCGCGCAGCAGTTGGCGCGGGCCGGGCACGATGTGGTCGTATTTGAAAAAGATGAACGGGCAGGGGGGCTTATGCGTTATGGTGTTCCTGATTTCAAAATGGAGAAACACGTTATCGACCGCAGGCTCGAACAGATTAAGGCCGAGGGAGTCGATTTTCAAACCGGCGTGAACGTGGGTGAGGATATTTCAGCGCACTATCTGCAGAAGATGTTCGATTGTGTCTGCCTGACTATGGGTGCAGGTCAGCCGCGGGACCTCAACGTATCCGGTAGGGGATTTGAAAATATTCTGTTTGCGATGGAATACCTGACCCAACAGAACAAGATTAATAATTCCGAACCGGTGGATGAAAATGAAATTATAACGGCCAGGAACAAAATCGTGGTTGTGATAGGCGGCGGCGACACCGGCAGCGATTGCGTGGGGACGGCACGCCGCCAGGCGGCGAAAAAGATATACCAACTGGAGATTTTGCCCAAGCCGCCGGAGTCCCGGCCTGTTGATACGCCCTGGCCGATGTGGCCGCGGGTGATGAGGACATCTTCCTCTCACGAAGAAGGTTGCGACAGGCGCTGGTCGGTGTGTACAAAGCAGTTTACAGGCAATGGAGGAATCAAGGTAAAAAAACTGCACGGCTGCGAAATTGAATGGATAAAGAAAGAAAATGGAAGCTTGAAACTCAAGGATGTACCCGGTACGGAATTCGTGCTTGATGTGGACTTGGTTATTCTGGCGACGGGTTTTTTCCATGTCGTCCATGAAGGACTTATAAAGGACATGGCCCTGGAGCTTGATTCCAACGGCAATGTTGCCGTGAAGAATTACCAGACGAGCAATCCACAGGTTTTCGCTGCCGGTGACACCGTGAACGGTCCTTCGCTTGTCGTCCACGCAATCAACACCGGCCGCTTAGCCGCAGCAGCTATCGACCAATGGCTGCAAAAAAACAGTTAACCCCCGCATCATAGTCCGCGAAGAACACAGAATCCTGAACTGGAAAAGGCGAACGGAAATTTAAGGTGTTCGGTACTTTTTTTGAGTCTACCGGAAATGTCGTGACATTAATTTTGTTGTGTGGCCAGATCCTTCGACTTCGTCCCTATGGGACTACGCTCAGGATGACAATGGTAAGTTAAGGACAATTTTGTAAAAGTAAGCGGAATTCGCTTGTATTTGTGGCTTTTTAGGTTAAAATGTATAGTCGACAATTTAATATCGTATCATTAAGTCAGGGGGAGAGCAGGATCAAGTCAAAAGTAAAAAGTCAAAAGGAAAAATCCATGTTTAGCCGTGGCACCCCTATGGGACAGGCCTGTGGCCACGGGAAGTTCGACAAGTGTCGAAAGTATTCGAGCTCTGCCCCAGGTACAAATCGA
>CAZQXE010000180.1:0-6607 GCA_964597115.1 uncultured Pirellulales bacterium
GAATTTGAAAAAACAAAGCCAATTTTTGAAAGGACAAAATAACGTTAAGTCAATATTAACAATGGTTTACGGTGATTTTAGTGGGCCGAGGCGGCGAAAAAACAAAGCCAATTCAAAGCCAATCCGTCAACTTACTCGACGTCGTTGCGGAACTGCCGGACAAGTTTTGTTAGCCGCGGGCACTGTCCGCGGTTTTCGGATAACGTTCCGTCAAAAAACATGCCGGATGTCTACGCCAAAGCTCTTTTGTAAAAAGTAAATATGAGAATTTTCCCGATTTCGACCGGTGGAAAAACGAACCCAAACGAAGCCAGCTCATCCATTCTTACCCTTGAAGCGCTGCTGCCGGGAACATATCCCGAACTCACATACTATGTTTGACCACCAGTTCCCGTCCGTCATACGTTATAGACTTATCGGAGTCCCTGTCGAGATTAAAATCTACAGGATTCTCCTTACTGACCCAAACAATTTCAAACGTACGCTTTTTCAACATGCCGGAGAATTCACCCTGACGAGCACCAATTCTAAGAGACTTAGTTGCCTGGTCGTACGTGAGCTTGATTGTACTAAAGGCACCTTTTTCATAATTGTAATTTATGTTTTCATCTTCATACAAATTAAATTCAGCGTCACTGCCTGTGTAAACAAACAGCCGAATCGGGTCAGCAGGTTTTTCTGTAGTGTATTGAATGTCAGGACCAAACGGAATTATCGAGCCTTCTTTAACAAAAATCGGTATATCCGTATACGGGGCATCGGCCTTTATTATTTGGCCGCCTTCGAAATAACGACCGGACTTGAGATCATACCATCTGGTTCCGATGGGCAGATATACCTGGCGTTTCCTGGCTCTGTATTCTGTCACCGGATTAATGAGCAGCGACGGACCGAACATATATTGATCACCAATACTCAATACCCTTCTGTCGTGGCCGAAATCCATAACCAGCGCTCGCATGATCGTGTAATCGTTATGCGTTACCATACCGGCCAGTGAGTAAATATAAGGCATCAATCGATAACGCAGTTTGTCGTATGCAAGCATAGTTTGATATGCCGGGTGGTCGTCCGGGGCGATGTTGAACATCTCGCGATAAGGGAACTGTCCATGCACCCGGAACAAGGGGCAAAACGTGCCAAACTGGAACCAGCGGGTGTTCAGCTCTCGCCATTCTTCCAAATCTTTGGGTTTTACATTACGCTCAAACCGTGGCTCAACCGCAAAGCCGCCGATGTCCATCGTCCAGTAAGGAATGCCGGACAAACAGAAATTCAAACCTGCTGAAATCTGTGCCTTCAAGTCATACCATCGGGTAGCAATATCGCCGCTCCACGTCGCAGCGGAGTAGCGTTGTTGTCCGGCGTAGGCCGAACGAGTAAGGATAAAGACCCGCTTATCGGGATTACTTCGACGTTGTCCTTCGTAAACACCTTTGGCATTGACCAAAGAATACGTATTTAGATACCGCGATGAAGAACCCATCGCCGTCGGGCCAATGCGCAACCTCTTTTCCGTCTCGGACAGATTAGAGTGAATATCCGGTTCGGTCGCGTCCAGCCACCATGCATCAATGCCCTTACTGAACAGATTCTCATCTATCAGCTTCCAGAATAAATCGCTGGCTCCCGTACTGTACGGATCGTAGAAAGTTGAGACGTATCCGGGCCCGCCCCAGTCCCTCTGCTCTTTCTCAACATTACGCATATAAAGCCAGCCATTTTCTTTGAACAGGTCATAATTTTTGGTGCCTACATAAAACTTTGGCCAGACCGAAATCATAATACGTGTGTTGAGGTCCTCATGTAACTCCTTAACCATACCAGCCGGATTGGGGAAGCGCGTGGCATCAAAATCATGGCTGCCCCACTTGTCCTCTTCCCAATAGAACCAGTCCTGCACGATATTATCAAGCGGTATTTTACGTTCGCGGAATTCCTTGACAACCGAGAGTAACTGCTCCTGCGTCTGGTAGCGTTCACGGCACTGCCAAAAACCCATCGCCCACTTCGGCATCATTGGCGCTTTGCCGGTAATCTTGCGATATCCTTTAATGACCTTATCCAGATTGTCCCCATGAATAAAATAGTAATCAATCTGATCCGCCACTTCTGAATATAGTGACAGCGTATTCTTATCTTCTTGTTTTCCGGGACCGAGATATCTCAATCCAATATAACCGCTGTTGGGCACCCATTCGATTTTAATTGGATAGCGTTTACCTGCTTCTATCGGCAAGCGCAGTATGTGCGACCAGGGACACCAGTTCTGACGCCAGGAATCCACAACCAGCTCGCCGTCTAACCATACTTTTGCAAAGTGCGAACTGTAAAATCTAAAGGTATGAACACCTGATTGCTCTGACTGAATTTCGCCGCTCCAGCGAACGCTGCCCCGACCGAAATCAAATCCATCGGGAAAACCGCCCTGCTCATCCAGAGACTCGTGAGCGATAACCGATTCCATGCGCGAGGTCAGCAGCTTTTGAAAATCTGTTGAGCGGAAATATTCGGCGGTCAATCCGCCCTGATTGCCTTTGTTATCATACAACGTTAATGAAGACAACGGTTGATAGTCGCGAACGTCTCCGAACTTCGTGCGTGAATTATTGTCCCAGAGTATGCCGTAGTTCCTGCTGGAAACCAAAAACGGAACAACAGCGACTATATTATGCTGCCAAAGGTCAACATTATGGCCTTTGTAGTTCATGATGTCATTTTGATGCTGCCCCAGGCCATAAAACGCTTCGTTGACCGGTGACTTGAAAACCTGTTGAATACGGTAGGTTTTCTCCCCCATAACGTCCGCGTCCGAGATAATCTTGCCGCCCCCGTCTTTTTCCCGGAGTATCGGGTGACCATCGGCATTGTAGAAAGCAACTTGTCCGGTTTTCACCGAGACCTTGGCTGTTATTTTGTCTGTGGAGATTTCTATCGTATCACCCTGCTCTTTTACGGAATAAGGCACTGTTTGCCATTTACTTTTCGGAACTATCAAACTTTCTCTGGAAGAAAAGCTATCCCCCGATGCTGCAACTACACGGAAAATATCCTCTGCGCATACCTGTATTTTCATCATCCCGGCATCCGTTGAATTTGCTTTTTTAAGTTCTATTACAATACCATCGGGGCGATTTGTAAAAGTACTACTTGCACAACCGCTTAATAAAACAGTCACCAAAACAACTAGTAATCGCCATTGCTTTAAAATCATTTTCTTCTCCTTGAACCAAAAAGTTTTTTAGCGCTAAAAACAGCTATATTATGTTTGGAATTGTACTGCATGACAAGGAAAAAGAAAAAAACGCATAAATGCAGAAACAGATATGTAAAACCTAACCTGAAGACCTTATGTCCTGAAAAGCACGGGGCTAAGAAGAAGCGAAAGTCAGCAGTCTTACAGTAAAAGTTCAGAGCCGGAAGGCATTACATCCTCGACTCCGCCTTCCGGCTCGTAAACATTAAACACCTTAGAATATCTGCCTATATATGTGACAGTATGGAGTGCCTCCTGTCTTTCCGTAATACTCCTGGTGATAATTCTCGGCCGGCCAGAATTTACCCGCAGAAGTTACTTCAGTTCTGACCCTATGACCCTTTTTCTTCAGCGTCCTGACCAATTGAATAGCGCTTTGCTTTTGCTCGTTATCCAAATGGAAAATCGCAGAGCGATATTGCGTTCCAACATCCGGCCCCTGCCGATTTAGCTGCGAGAAATCATGCGTTTCAAAAAAGAGCTTCGCTAATTGCTCATAACTCGTTTTCGACGGATCATACAAAACCTCGACAGCCTCAGCGTGTCCGGTTTTGTCACTGCAAACCTGCTCATAGGTCGGATTATCCACATGGCCGCCTGTGTATCCGACAGTTGTTGAGAGTACGCCGGGTGCTTTTTGAAAATAATACTCGGTGCCCCAGAAACAGCCGGAGGCGAATATTGCTTTGGCTGTCTGTTGCTTTTGGGCTGGTATAAAGTCCATCGATACAGAATTAACGCAATGACGTATATTCTTCTGCGTATATCCCTCATCTAAAAACACATGCCCCAAATGTGCGTCGCATTGTTCACAGAGAATCTCCGTCCGAACGCCATCGGTGTCCCGCTGCCGTTTGACAGCTCCGGGGATTTCATCGTCAAAGCTCGGCCAGCCGCAGCCGGAATTAAACTTAGAAGACGACTCATACAGTTTCGCCCCACACTGCCTGCATGTATAAGTCCCTTTTTCGTAATGGTCATTATATTCTCCGCTGTATGGATCTTCAGTGCCTTTATGAACAATAATCCGTTTTTCCTTTGCGGTTAGCTTTTTAGACATTTGTTGCTCCCTGTAATATCCAATCTCATCCAGTAAAATCTCCGCCGTCCTTCGCTGTCCTCCCGCTACGCAGTCAATTCGGACCAGCTCCTGGCTGTTAGCAGGTCTATTGACAGGTATCAACTGGAATCTGCGAAACGGCACTCGAACTTCCTGCCACTGGTTTTTCAGTTCGAGCGATGCCTGGTAGAGCTGCGCCCCATTTTGAGCATCTGTCATCCACAGACCAATCGCCCATATCCCGCCGGTGCTTTTCGCCCGCAGATAGACGCCATCATATGCTCCTGAAATCAGGCCCTTTCCGTTACGTCCCGAACCTGGTTGAATACCAACAACGCTCCAGTTTTCACTAGGAGGTACAGGTCCCTTTATGTGCAGGTACGACATTCCGCCCTGCTGTATAAATTTCATCTGACGATCTGCATTATTATCTGTTGTCTGGTCGGTCGCGGGAATCCAGATAAAACTGGTTAAAGAACCTTCCGCCCTGTTAAAATCATCGATTGCTATATAACTCACCGGATAAATTCTTTTCTGACCTGCATAAAGTAACCATCCCCCCAATCCTCCGCCAAAAAAAAAACAAAAAAGCAAAATCGTCAATTTCTGACGTCTTTTGGAAAACAGTACATTAGTCTTCATTTTTACCGTCCTTATTCAATTTAGCAATCCTTTTAGCCTTTAATCACTAATACGGAGAATCAATCAGGACGGTTCGCAAATACTTTATCGCGGCATTAAATAGCAATATCTATGGCTTTTTGTGTTGAGACTGCCATCTATTGGAAGCTTTTTAGTTGACTATTTGAGCTTTTTTATCTATAAGTGTGCTTATGGAAATCGCGGTTTTGATATTCGATAATGTTAATGCTCTCGATGTAGTTGGTCCTTGCGAGGTTCTATCGAAGATTCCAAATACCACGATAAAGTACGCTGCAAAGGAACCGGGACCTAAGAATACAGACGCCCAGATAAAATTAATTGCCGATTACAGTCTCGAACAGATACAAAAGACGGATGTCCTTCTTGTCCCCGGAGGCGCCGGTTTAAGAGCCATAGACGATGACCCTCAAATTCTCGACTGGATCCGACAAATTCACAAAACTACAACCTGGACCGCCTCGGTATGCACCGGCGCAATGCTCCTTGCTATCGCAGGTATCCTAAAAGGACTCAAAGCAACAACACACTGGGTACGATTACCGTGTCTTGAGGACTTCGGCGCCAAGCCGCAGAAAGAGCGCGTAGTTATCGACGGCAAGGTAATCACGTCCGCCGGAGTCTCGGCAGGAATTGACATGGCACTTACATTAACGAGTCATATCGCCGGCGAAACTACAGCCAAAGCGATTCAACTTGCTATCGAATATGATCCCGCCCCGCCTTTTGATGCAGGATCGCCGGATAAAGTTCCGGAAGAAATCTTTGAGATGGTCGTGCGTAAGATCGAAGCACGCGAGCAGGACTAAATAATTTCCACAAATCCTCTAAAAAACCGAGTTTTAAGGTTTTTTTGCGCCCCATTTCGTTGTCCCGACCAGACTTGTATAATAGAAACGTGAAGCAAAACGAAGAAATAACCCTGATTCAGGCCGCAGCCAACGGTGACGCCGAAAGTTTCAACAGGTTGTGTGAGCGATATTACCCGGCCATAGTCGCGATTGCTTTCTCACAACTATCCGACCGGTCTCTGGCTGAAGATGCCGCTCAGGAAGCTTTCTTCGTTGCCTTTCGTGATCTTTCAAAACTAAAAAGATCAGACCATTTCGGCAGGTGGCTTGCTAGAATCAGCCGCAATGTTGCCGTTGATATCGCAAAAGCAAGGACAAGAGATAAGCTTATTCCAATCGAAGATTGTGATTCGATCTGCGAAGAACAGAAAGAACAAGACTACCATGTTGAAGCGGTCAAAAATATTATCGCCGGACTACCTGTTAAGGCCAGAGAGATAATCTATTTGAGGTTTTATAATCAAATGAGCTATCAGGAGATTTCGAATTTGTTGGGAATTTCGCAGCAGGCAGTCAACGGCAGAATAAGAAGAGCTAAAAAAATCATTGCTAAAGAATTACACCACCATGGTTTTGCAGAGGTGGACTTATGAAAAATAACAAAGATGAAAAATGGCTTGATGAGACTATTTCCCAAGCGGTCGATTTTGGGAAAGTCGAATTCGATGCGCAAAAATGGAACGAAAAATACTTATCTAATGAATCGCATGAAGCTTCACGTTCGAATGTAAAAATCAAATCACATAAAAATATCTGGAGATTTATCATGGAAAGTAAAGT